>JAGCXP010000011.1 GCA_017961345.1 Bacteroidales bacterium
GCCTTCGGCTCTGTTTGAAGGATATGCTAAAGGAAGTCCAGCAATCGGATTTGGAAAACGGCAAGAAATAGCTATATTTGTACCAGATAGCAGTTTTGCTAAAGTTTACACCGCCCTCAAAGAATGGTTTTCCCCATCCATCTTTGGGGGCCTCTCTTTTTTAGCACGGGTACAAAAACGGGTACAAAACCAAAGAAAAACGCCCCTACAATGCGTTGTAAGGGCGATTTCTAAAAATAATAGAGGTGCGTAGCGGAATCGAACCACTGTGACAGGTTTTGCAGACCTGCGCCTAGCCACTCGGCCAACGCACCGGAGTTTGGGAATGCAAAGATAGAAAACTATTTTGCAATTCCCAAAATTTAAAAACTATTTGGCCTCAGCCTCGGCAGCCTCGATCATAGCCTGGTTGGCGGAAATGTAGATCTCGACACGACGGTTCTGGGCACGGCCTTCCTTGGTCTCGTTGGAAGCAACCGGCATGGTGTAGGACTTGCCTTCGGCAGTCATACGCTCGGTGCTGATACCGCAGCTGTTGAGATACTTCTCGACGGACTCGGCACGCTGCAGGGACAGGCGCTCGTTGACGGCGTCGGAACCGGTGTTGTCGGTGTGGCCGTAGATCGTGATGTCCGTGTCAGGAAGGTCGACCATCTTGGCGGCGAACTCCTTCAGGGACTCCTTGGAGGTAGCGTTCAGGTCCGCTTTGTTGGTGGCGAAAAGGATACCGCTGTCGAAGGTAACCTTGATGGCCTCAAGGCCGTTGGCATCCTCGACGGTCTCGACCTTGGCGGCCTCGATCGCAGCGAGTTCTTCAGCCTTCTTGTCCATCTTCTTGCCGATGATGGCACCGGCGGCCGCACCGACGGCAGTACCGATAGCGGCACCGATCGCAGTGCTCTTGCCATCCTTGCCGGCGATCGCACCGGCGGCGGCACCGACAGTCGCACCGATACCGCTACCCACGAGCGTGCCTTCGGCGAGCTTGGACATCGAGGAGCATCCGGGGACAATGATCACCATGGATGCGCAGAGGAAAATAGAAACTAACTTTTTCATTGTACTTAAGTATTTGAAAGTTGTGTGAATCCAAACCGGGTTTAACGGGTTAAATATATCGAACTTTTTCGAAAATTCAATACACGGAAAGGCAAAAATTACTCAACATACAGGAGCAGGCCCTTCAGATACTCCCCTTCCGGGTGATAAATGCTGACGGAATGGTCTGCCGGCTGGTTCAGCCGGTCCAAGATGCGCACGCGGCGGCCCGTCGATGCCGCAGCCGAAAAGACCGCCAGTGCAAAGGCCTCTTTGTCCACCGCCTGCGAGCAACTGAAGGTGAATACGAGTCCCCCGTGAGCCACTTTGGCGATGGCAGCGGCATTCAGACGGCGGTATGCGCGCAACGCATTGTCCAGCGCCCCGCGATGTTTGGCGAACGCCGGAGGATCGACGATGATCAGGTCATAACGGTCTTCCGGAACCGCCTTCAGGAAATCGATCGCATCGCAGCAATGGCCGGTATGGCGTTCCGCCGCACCGGCAAGGGCCACATTGCGCTCCAGCAGCAGCATCGCCTTGGCGGAACTGTCCACGGAATCGACGTGCTCCGCTCCCGCGGCGAGGGCATAAATGGAAAAACCGCCGGTATAGCAGAACAAATTCAACACGCACCGGCCGGCGGCATAGCGCCCGACAGCGGCCCGGTTCTCCCGCTGGTCCAGGAAGAATCCCGTCTTCTGCCCCTCCGTCCAATTGACGATGAAACGGTTCCCGTTCTCAAGGACCATCTGCTCATCATCCCGGAAACCCTCGCACTGATACAGATACCCGTCGACCAGGTCCAAGCCCGCCTTGAAAGGCGCCGTGCCGGAACTCTTGTCGTACACCGCTTTCAAGCGCTCGCCAAAGACTTCACGCAGCGCCTCGCAGATCTGCTTCCGGGCGCGGAACATGCCCGCCGAATGAGCTTGCATCACGCAGACGCCATCGTACCAGTCGATAATCAGGCCGGGCAGCCCATCCCCTTCCCCATGCACGAGACGGAAGCAGTTGGTAAGCGGATTGTCCGTCAGGCCCGCCGCCTCCCGCACCCGCAGTGCGGCCAGTAACATTTCCTTCCAGAAATCCGCGCCGAGACGGTCACAGCCGAAGCCCAGCATACGGACGGCAATCGAGCCGATCTGGTAATGTCCGCATCCCAGGAGAGAGCCGTCAGACGCATAGACGGCAACCACGTCGCCTTCGGCAGGATCTCCCACGACCTGCGAGATTGCACCGGAGAATACCCAAGGATGGAAGCGAAGGAGAGAATCCTCCCTGCCTCGTTTCAGATAAAGCTTAGCCATGGTTCGCGACTTGCTGGTTGGCAGGAGCCGGATTCAACTGCTCCGGCGTCAGGGGATGCTTCTCGGAAGAAAGCAATTTCAGATACATCTCCCGGCAGACCCAGGCGTCGGTCGCGGCGTATTTCTTCTGGGACTCCGACAGCGTATCCGCCTCCCAGTTGGAAAGCTGCTGGGTCTTGGAAATCCGTATGCCTAAGATGATGGCAGCCATCTTCTTGACGCTCTTGTCCCGGATGCCGTATTCCCAGACAATCTTCTGGAGATCGACGAAACCGGCGGGTTTAAAGGACGCATAGCGCTGGAGTCCGTTGATATCGTCGCCGACGGCAGCACCGACCTTGATGATGTCTTCGGACGCCAGGATCTTGAACAGGCGCCTGAAGTTGGAAAGCTTCTTGATGCGGAAGAGATAAGCGCGCTCAGGTCCGGAAAGCTGCAGGAGGGCAACCCCGTAATGATGATGCTGGGGCGAGAAATTGGGACGCGACTCCGTATCGAATCCCAGGACTTTCTGGCGTTTCAAGTAGTCCGTCGCCCGCCTCAGGCCCCAACCCGGGCTGTCGACCACGATGATCTCACCGGGAAAGGAGGTCATCTCCAACGGCTCAATTTCCTCTGGCTTTATGCTGATCTTGAACATAGAGGCTGAGCGTTTTCGGGGCAAGCTTCTCCAGCGAGGCGATCAACTCGACCGGGATTTCACTGAATTCGAAATCCATCAGGGTGAAGATTCCCCCTTCCGGAGAAGTGATATAGGCCTTCGCGTCGGGATATGCGATATTATGCGTGAACAGATTGTTTCCGCGGAGGAAGGAATAGCAGGCGTCGGTGACCGCGGCAATGCCGTCAATGATGACAAAATCCCGGGAAATCAGTTTCCGGTAATAAGCGTTCTCATCAGACGGGGAATTCAGGATGTTCGCATAGGAGGCGAGCAGGCTCTCCACGGACACGGATACGTCATCGACGACCAAGGCATTGAGGGCACGGTTCTCGCCGGAACGTGAATACTGGTCCAGGACATGCTTCAGCAGATCCGGCTGGGCGGCGGCCAGCGAGTCGGGAGCCTCCTCCTTGTCGGGAAGAGAGAAACAGAACACCCGGGAAATCTGATCTCCGCGCTTGCGGGCCAGATTCCGGAAGACGTTCTGGTACACGCCGGACGCAGCGGTGGTCCTGTCGGAAAGCATGCCGAACAGTACAGCCCCTTCCCGGGAGGACAGGGCCTGCTGCATCATCACTTCCGTAGCGGACACCACCGGTACACGGACGCCGGAAGAACGGAAGAGCGTATCGATATCGAAGCCCCCGTACGCAGTCATATAAGGCGAGGAAACGACCAGCAGTTTGGCAACCGGTTTAGAGGAGCGGAACTCATGGTCAAACGGACCCAGGCAACAGGCCGTATCCAAGGCGCTGATGACGGCACGCACGGAAACCTCCCGCAGTGCATCGGAATTCTCCGCCTCGAGGAAACGTGCATAGGGCGGATACTGTAGGTCGATCAAGGTCGTGATCCGCTCTCCCGCAAAGTCGGGAAGGAAATCCGGGCCGGGCGTTCCGTCGATATTGTCCCGGGCGTCGCATTTGACCAGGGCCTCGCTAAGGGCGAAACAACGCTCCGGGTTATCGATCAGGACGATGTCGCCCTGCGTGTTCCTGGGATCGAAGGCAGCAAGGATCTTGGCCTCCCGGCAATCGGGATCTCCGAGGATGCGTTCCACGGCCGGGATGGTCGAGCGTCCTGTTTCCGGGTGCATGCGACATCCGCCGACGGCGGACAGCAACACGGCACAAACGGTCAGACTGACGAAATTGAATCTCATGAATACAAAGGTAAGAAAAAACTGTGTATATTTGACAAACAAGCGGAAAATCACCATAATTGGTGATTGACAGACCTGCGGATAACCCCTACTTTTGCCGAAGGAAAAAGCAAAAGCAACCATGACAGAAACGCATACAGACGGGCACGCCCACCAGCACGACCATCAAGATCATCATCACCATCATCAC
>JAGCXP010000012.1 GCA_017961345.1 Bacteroidales bacterium
AGAAAGTCGAAAAATAATTTGCAGTTTCGGTTTTTTGCCGTATCTTTGCATTCCCAATCTGCGGTAGTGGTGAAATGGTAGACACGCTACTTTGAGGGGGTAGTGCCCGTTGGGGTGTGTGAGTTCGACTCTCACCTACCGCACAAGAGACAGTCCGAAAGGCTGTCTCTTTTTTTTGTTTGGTGGCCGGAAAGGGCTGTTTGGAGGCCGCCCGAGCTGGCTCCGGGGAGGTTGGGAACCTTGCCGACCGCAATGAGCTCTGTTTCAGGAATTTATAAACAATCCGGTTCCCACCTCCCCTCAGACTGAGGGGTCTGGCACGATACCATTTGTAACCCACTGAGTATAGCCGCTTTACAAAACCTGCGGTTCCCAACCGCGTAGGCGTGTGCTCGTACCGGTCCCATACTTGGACCTGTACGGGCATTTAGGGGGTATTTTCGCTTGTATGGGTCCCGCCGATGGACCTGTACAAGCACTGGCATCATTGATACTCCAGCCCTTTGACGGCGACGCCGATGTTGACGGGCAGATGCTCCATTCCACCCAAGGCGACCTCCCGGACATAACTGCTCTTCAAATAGATATTAAAGTCCATCGTCATTTCCCAAAGCTTCCGCTCCTCCTCCGGCTTTGAGAGGAAGGCTTGCAGGGCTTCGTCGTCGCATCCGACGATCTGGAAGGCGATGAAGTACTTGCCCGGTTCGAGCAGGAGCGTTTCTTCCGGCTGGATGTCAAAATCCTGCGGCTCGTCCGATACGGGGACGTCGAAGTAGATGGGCCGATGCAGCACGTTCACAAACGATTCCCGCTTGCCTTCGATGCGGTAGATGTTGATCGATGCGACGCAGCCGGGGATATGGTTGTTGCGGACGGTAAGCAGGATGTCTTTTACAAGGAAGGGCTTCTTGGCGTGGGCAATGGATCCCAGTTCCCGTCCTGACAGATGCTCGCTCCGCAGGGCGGTACTGATGACCCCCATATTCTTCAGTACAGTCTTTCCGGGTCGAAGAAGGTACTTTTCCTTGGTGTTTCCGCCGATGAAAACGGCCGGTGGAAGTTCGTTCTCGTGAAGGACGATGACAACGTCTTCTACGGGGCCCGTGACCGGGTAGGCGGCCGCTTGATAGGATACGTGGAAGAATTCCAGCGTGTCGCGGGGGACTTCCATCTCAAAGCGTCCATCGGCCGTGGAAATCGTGCCGATTTGCCGGCTCGGCATGCCGATCTGGACATATTCGACGGCTTCGCCCTGTTCATTGACAATCCGTCCCTTGACCAAGACGTTTTCCTGCGCGAACAACAGGACCGGCAGCAGAAGGGCCACCAGGGACAATTCAATCCGCATAGATATCATCCTCCATCTCCGTCCCTTCCGGGTCGGGTTGATAGTCCAGGATGTCACCCGGGACGCATTCCAGCACTTTGCAGATCTTGTTGAGGGTCGAGAAGCGGATGGCGCGGCCTTTTCCCGTCTTGAGCAGGGAAAGGTTGGTCATGGAGATGCCGATCTTTTCGGACAGTTCCGAGAGCTTCATGCGCCGCTCCCAGAGCATCTTGTCGAGGTTGACGGTAATCATATCGCGAGGCGGCTGTCTTTTGCGGCGAGGTAGGCCATCTTATAGAGTCCCGCAAAGAGCAGGACGAGGAGGGGAATCAAGAAGAAATTGGAATCCAGCATCAAGGCCGATTCTCCTTTCACCACCGCGTCGTAGTTGCTATGGACAAAGGCGAGAAGCGCCGCCACAAGCGCCGTCCAACGGATGAGGGAGATGTTGGATTTCGGGAAGAGTACACCGTCTTTCAGCCCCTTGTTGGTGCGGTGCAGGAAAACGCAGCACAGGGCGAAAAGAAGGGTGATGCCGATGAACCGGGCCGCAAGAATGAAGATCTGCCAGCCTTTGATTTCCGGATTCCAGGTCAAGGGAACGATGAAGTTGTTCAGCCACAGCTGGGAAATCATCTGGACATACGTGTAAACAAGTGTCAAGCCTCCGAGGACGAGAATGGCGATGGAGAGATTTCGGATGCTCTTCTGCGTTGAATTCTTCATGACGTTGTCTGTTCTGTTTTTTGTCCTTCCTAAAATCAAAACGCGTGCCAATTTTACGAATATCATAAAATTCATATACGAATTTCGTAAAATCTCTAGGAGAACGTCCCTTTTTTATCCCGTTTGGGGTCCGGTTTCGATACAAGAGACAAACTCCCAAGGACTTATCTCTTTTTTTGCCTATCTTTGCAAGGTATGTCCAGCCTGATTCCATCCGAGCGCCATCCTTTCGAACCCTTCCTGCCGGAGGGGGCAAAGATGCTGTTCCTGGGGAGCTTCCCGCCCCAGCCCAAGCGGTGGTGCATGCCGTTCTACTACCCGAACTGGCTGAACGATTTCTGGCGCATCCTGGGCCTGATCCATTTCGGGGACAAGGACCATTTCTGCCTCCTGAAAGAAAAGCGCTTCGACGAGGCTGCCGTGCGGGCGTTCTGCGCGGAGGCCGGGCTCGCGTTCTACGACACCGCCTGTGAGGTGCGCCGCCTGAAAGACAATGCGTCCGACGCTTTCCTTGAAGTGGTTACACCCACGGATATCCCCGGGCTCCTCGCCCGCATTCCCGACGGCCGCACGCTCATCGCCACCGGGCAGAAGGCGACGGAAGTCGTCGTGGAGCGGTTCGGCTGCGGGATCCCGCCGGTGGGGGGCTGCGTGGACATCGACATCGACGGACGCCCGGTCCGGTTCTGGCGGATGCCCTCGTCCTCCCGCG
>JAGCXP010000013.1 GCA_017961345.1 Bacteroidales bacterium
GTCATCCCGAGCCCTTCGCTCCCTCTTGTCATCCCGAGCCCTTCGCTCCCTCTTGTCATCCCGAGCGAAGCGTGGGGATCTAGGGCGTTACTCGTTGAAATTTTCTATTATTCTCCGTAATGTTTCGGAGAATCGTCCTGTTACTTTGTTCGGTATGTGCCTTCGCCTTGGGCGAAGGTGCTTCGGAAGACGATTTTCAGCGCTACTCGGTGGTCCCTATTCTAGGCTATACCGAAGAGACTGAATTCCAGATTGGCGTGATGTCGCTGTTCTTTTTGAGGGCCGATGAACAGGGGGGCAAGGTTCCCGAGATTGGCCTTACGGCATACGGCTCGACGCGAGGGCAGTTGCAGTTGCAGCTGGAACCCTACTATTACATGTTCCATGACCAGGTGAGTATCTGGGGGCTTCTCAAGTACCAGGACTGGGTGGCGGGTTATTACGGTCGCGGGAACGATCCTGATATCGACGTTTTCACCAACTTCAATCGAAAAAAATTCCAGTATGGCACCAAGGTCGAATCGCGGATTGGGTTGCCATCGACGCTCAAGTACGGAATCGAGGTCCACGTCGAATACACGGAGATTGATTTCGAGGAAGGGAAGATTACCGACCTGCCCGATGACCATTCCGGCTGGCGAAACGGTGTGGGGTACCTGTTCGGTTATGACTCCCGTGACAACATCAACTGGACACGGCATGGCTTTTTGGCGCAGTGGCAGCAGATGTTTTATAGCGACCTCCTGGGGGACTATACCTTCGATGTCGAAATGCTGGACCTGCGCGGTTATTCTAGTTTGTCCAATACAACTACGACGGCGGTCGGTTTCTTGTGGCAGCGTTCCGGTGGCGACGTTCCGTTCGACATGCTGGCCGGTCCCGATGGAATGTGTCGGTTTCGCGGGGTAGAGAGCCTTGACTTTAGGGATAACCAGGCGATTATCTTGCAGGCGGAGGTGAGGCAGTTCTTCTGGTGGCGTCTGGGGGGGCATGCGTTTTTTGAAGGAGGAAAGGCAGGGCGCTATTTTAGTGAACTTGTACGCAACGACTGGCACCGGTCCGTTGGCGCGGGCGCCCTTCTCGGTCTTAATTTGAAGCAGACTCTTTTTGCCCGGGCTGATTTCTCGTGGGTCGATTTTGATCACTTGGGACTGTCTTTCTACGTCCGCCAGGCCTTCTAGTCACTATGTCATGGCGAGCGCAGCGTGGCCATCTCTAGTTGAAAATGGCGTTTTATCCCTAGATTTCGCTATTATGTCGGTTTTGTAAAGGTTTTGACATTAGACTTCTTATTTTTTTCTATCTTTCGGCGAAAATAAAATAGAGAGGTAAATTATGTCTTCTGAAGAAATGAAAAGCAAACTCAAGTCCTTCTTTATGTCCGACCTCGGCGTCGATGGTGACGTCCTCCAGTACGATACTCCGCTTTTTGGCGAAGAAATTGGCCTCGATTCCGTGGATTCCCTCGAAATTATCTCTTTCGTGGATTCCAACTTCGGCGTGTCCATGACCGGTGTTGCTAAGGAAAACTTCCAGAGCATCGATACGATCGCTGCCTATATCGAAGCCCACAAGGCTTAATTCTCTACGTCATTGCGAGGTCGGTCATTTTGGACCCTATCGGTCATCCTACGGATTCCCTCCAGGGTGACATAAGGTTGTCTTTCTGGAGCCCTAGAGCATTGCGATAGGGCGATAGAATCTGGCCGACGCAATCTCTAGTTGAATCCTGTAGATTTTTGGAGTAGTATGACCCCTGACGAACGTCGCTGTGTAGTTACTGGCTTGGGTGTTATTTGCGCCGTCGGTAACAATGTCGAAGAAACTTGGAAAAGTGCCCTGGAATCTGTTTCGGGCATCCATAAGACGACTTCGGTCGATACCGTGAACTGCTATGCGGACTTGGCTGCCGAAGTCAAGTGTGATACCCTCGACAACTTGGACGCTCCCGAAGAAAAGGACCGCGTCTCTAAGCTCTGCATCAAGGCCGCGAACGAGGCCTTGGCCGATGCGGGACTTTCGAATTTTGGTGACGACCAACGCGTGAGCGTGGTCATCGGTAGCTGCGTGGGCGGTGTCCTTTCGATTGAACAGTATCACCAGTATGGCCGCGACGCTTCTGAAATTGCAAAGATGCCTATTGCGGCGATTGCTTCGCAGGTGGCAGAATCCTGTGGTGCGGGCGGTATCGTGACGAACGTGGCGAACGCCTGTGCGGCAGGTACGATTTCGATTGCGGTTGCCTGCGACTTGATTCGTGCGGGTAAGGCCGACGTGGTGATTGCGGGCGGTGCCGACTCCTTTGCGGCTGTTCCGTATTCCGGTTTCCTTTCGCTCCATGCCCTCGACGAAAACGGTTGCTCTCCGTTCAACCGTTGCAACGGCATTACGCTTGGCGAAGGTGCGGGTATCGTCATTGTGGAATCTTACGAACATGCCCAGAAACGCTCCGCAAAACAGTACTGCGAAGTGCTCGGCTCGGGCGTTACGAGCGACGCGAACCACATTACCGCTCCGCGTGAAGATGGCGTCTGCCTGATGGAAGCGATTAACCGCGCCGTCAAGAATTCCGGCATCGACAAGTCCGATATTGGCTACGTGAATGCTCACGGTACGGGTACGGGCAAGAACGACAATGCCGAAATCACGGCGTTCAAGAATTTCTTTGGCGAAGACAATGCGAATGTCAGTGTGAGCTCGACCAAGGTGATGACCGGCCACTGCCTCGGTGCCGCCGGTGCAATCGAAGCCGTGTTCAGCATCAAGGCCCTGACGACCGATACGGTGCTCCCGACGTTCCCCTACAGCGACGAACAGTCCGCCGCCCTCAAGGAGAAGGTGGGTAGTCTCGACTTCGTGCAGAACGAGGCTCGCCACAAGGAACTCAAGTGCGTGCTGAGCAACAACGTGGCGTTCGGCGGAACGAATGCGGCGATTGTCTTCTCGAAGGTGCCCGGCGAAGTTTCCGCCCAGTCCGCCAAGGCAAAGAAGATTGCCGTGACGGGGCTTGGAATCGTTTCTCCGCTCGGTAACAGCAAGGCTGCCTACCTCGAAGCGGTAAAGGCCGACAAGAAGCCTGAAACGGCCTCGGTGCATTCGACGATTGCACTCGACGACTACAAGGAAC
>JAGCXP010000014.1 GCA_017961345.1 Bacteroidales bacterium
ATGCTCCAGCACCTGGTCGGGCAGAAAATGGGGCAAATTTTGGCCGATGAGATGCTCCAGCACCGGGTCGGGCAAATGTGCACGTGCACTCTTGACCGACCGAGTTCCGAAGTTTCTGGCGATGGCGCTCAACCGCAAAGCACTTGCGAAGGCGAGCGGACAATGCCGCCGGAAGGAAGGATAGCCGTCGGCTAAAGCAAAGGCGCTGCGCCGAGCGCGAAGAAACGGCTCGCTTCGCGCCTTGCTTTTGCCCTTCTGTGAGCGCGCGTGAAATAGCGGGCTACGGTCTCGGTCCGCCGAAACCGCCGCCGAAGCCGCCGCGGCCGGAAGCGCGTTCCTTCTGCATCCGGCTTTCCATCTGCCGTCCGGCCTTGCCGAAATTGCCGAAACGGTAGGTAAGGGACACCATCACATAGCGGCCGAGCGTATTGTTGAGCGTCTCTGTATGCACGTTGCCGCTGTCGGTCACGGAATGGTTCTTGGACTGGTTGAGAATATCGAAGACCTTGAGACTCAAGGTAAACTGATTCTTGAAGAGCAGCTTGGTGATCTCGGCGTTGATGATGCACTCCGGCTCGGAGCCCGCATAACCGTTGTACCAGATATAGGAAGCGTCGGCATTGAGGCCCACCCCGCCCGGAATCGTCCACAGCATTTCCGCCGTCGCATTGTTGCGGAAGCGAAGGTTGTCCGATGCGGAGGCCAGCGTGTACCAACCCTTGTTCATTCTCGTACCTGCCCCGATGGACGCCTCCACGAAATCGTTGCGGAAAGTCACTTTCAACTGTTCGTTGAGCGTGAGCGACTGCGTGGTGTTCGTCGTGAAGTAATCCGAGAACGACTTGGTCGCCTCCGACGAGAAGAAATCATGGTTGAACTGGTCGTAGTTGAACGTCTTCGTCGCCGGATCGTAATAGGTCGCCGTAAACTCCGCACTGCGCGCCGTCACGCCCACATAGGTCGTATTGTTGGAATAGGAAACGTTGAGCCGGTTGGAAACGGAAAAGTTGCCCCGCGCAATCGGAGAATTGAGGAAACAGCCCAGGGAAGCGTTGCCTCCGAGCGGGCTGTTGACCGGCAGCGAATACTGCACGCCCGCCTCGTCATACCAACGCGCGGAGGTAATGTCGTCCTTGACCAGGTTGCCTTGGAAAAAGCCCCGCAGCGAAAAGAAGGTTTGCTTGTCCATGTAGCCGAAACCGCCCCGGATCCGATGCGTAAAATAGGGTTTCAGATAAGGGTTACCGAAGCTGATATTCAGCGGGTTGCTGTTGTCCGGAACCGGATTGAGCAGGGAAATGGACGGCTGGCTGGAAAGGCCTCGGTAATTGATGCGGACGTCGGAGTTATCGTTGAACTCGTAGCGAATCATCGCCTGCGGCGACCAGTTGTGCACCACGCTGTTATAGACGCGCCCGTTGGTCAAGTTGTCCGTAATGGTCGGACGGTAGGCCGCACCGATCTGCACCCGGAACTTCTTCAGTTGATACTGCAGGTTCGCCCCCGCCGCGAAATCGTGCGCGGTATTCACAATGTCTTTGGAATAGGTGTCGTTGTACGTCTTGCCGGCAAAATCTTCCGTCGCAATCACGTCTGCCAGCGTGGCACCGACCCCGTGCAGGTCATAGGTCTCGCGCCGATTGGTGTTGTTGCCCCACTTGTACATCGCGTGCGTCTCCAGGTAGAAATTCTCCCACAGGGGCTCGGTATAGACCATGCGGGCGGAAACCATGGACGAAGTCGTCTTCCCCGTATACCACTGGTCCGTGAGGTCATCCACCCAGGTGGCGCCGCCGTCCGCCGTCTTGCGGCTCAGCGAACGATTGAACCCGTCCAGTTTGTTCTCCGAGAAGGAATAACGCACATTGGTCGAGAAGGTGCGTCCCGGAATGCCCAGTTTCTGCCGATAGAGCAGGCGACCGCTCGCCGTCCAGCTGTTGTTGGCGCCGTCGGAGGAGGTGAAACCCGCATTCTTAAGCACGCCCGCGCGCCAGGTCGTATCAATGGAATATTCGTTGAAGGATCCGCTTCCGAAATTCACCTGCGGTTCGAAGAGGATGGAGATGTCCTCATTGATTTTCCAGTCCATTTTCACCCCCAGGCGATGGCCCTGCGTCAGGGTATGGTTCAGGCCATAGCCTCCGTTTCCCACGTCCCGGCCCAGCAGGTTGTACGGACCGCCGTTCTTATAGACCATCGTCTCTCCGTTGTCCAGGTAGGTAATTTTTTGATTCTGCTCGGTCACCACCTTGTCGTTGCCGTTGTAAAGGTAGTTTCCTCCGAGGTCCATCGCTCCGTCGAGCAGGGTCCAGGCCCCGTTAAGGCCGCCCAGCCACGAAGTGGAGATGCCGTTGCCCGTCCCGAAGCCGGCGCCGCGTCCCATTCCCCGGTCGCCCCGCATGCTGCTGAGCATCGAACCCGCCATGTCGTTGAAGCCGCGGTTGTTCGTATTGTTGCCGTTGAGAATCACGCTGATCTGGCTCTTATCCGTGAAGTTGCCCACCATCGCAGCACCCTGCCAGCGGGCCGGCTGACCCATACCGACATACTGGATGTCGTGACCGCCGCCGCCCGAGACGTTGCCGAACCACCCGTTCATCATTCCCTTCTTGAGCGAAAGGTCGATGACCGTCTCCTCCTCCCCGTCATCGATGCCGGTAAACAGCGCCTGATCCGATTTCTTCTCCACCACCTTCACCTTCTCAACGATCTTCGCGGGAATATTCTTGGTCGCCAGCTGGGGATCATCCAGGAAGAACGTCTTTCCGTCAATGGTTATCTTGCTGATGGTCTGTCCGTTGGCCGTCACCGTTCCGTCCGAGGCCACCTCCACGCCGGGCAGTTTCTTCAGCAGGTTTTCCAGCATGTCGTTGTCCGTCACGCGGAAGGAGGACGCATTGTACTCGACCGTATCTTTTTTGATGACGATGGGATTGCCCACGGCGGACACGTTGGCCGCATCCAGCATCTTGGCATCCACCCTCATCCGGAGCGTTCCCAGCTTGACGTCTCCCTCCACCTTGACCGAACGGGAGAGCGTCTTGTAGCCCAGCAGTTCCGCCCTGAGCGTGTACTCGCCCGCGCGCACCTTCTCCAGCCGAGCATAGCCTTCCGCATCCGAGAGGATGTACTTGAGGGCTTTCTCGTTCCCTTTGGGATAGAGGGATACGGTGGCGAACTGAACGGGCTGACCGTCGGCTTCGCCGACCAGGGTAAGGTCTATGGTATAGGATTGAGCACCCAGAGCGAGGGTGGCTAACATGCTGAGCAACAAGAAGAGGGCCTTTTTCATACGTTCCAAAAATCTCGTCAAACCGGTGTTTGACGCAGGAATCGGCCCAAAGTTAATTATTTTTTCGGAGTTTATACCCAGGCGGCCGGCAGAGCATTACCGACGGCGGCCTGCACCGCTGTCGGAGACCACCCTGCCGGGATTTTCCGCAAGAAACTTTTCCCAGGAAGAGCCCCCTTTGGCGACGGCAGGACGGGACTCCTCGTAATAGTGGCAGAGGGCGATGGCCAGGGCGTCGGTCGCGTCGAGATGACGGGGCTCGAGTTCCACCTTCAGGGTCTTCTGGAGAATGGTACTCACCTGTTCCTTGCTGGCCGCGCCGTTGCCGCAAATGGCGATTTTCGCCTTACGGGGCGCATATTCCACCACGGGAATGCCCTGCCGCGTAGCCGCAATCATCGCCGCTCCCTGGGCCCGGCCGAGCTTGAGGATGACCTGCGCGTTCTTTCCGTAGAAAGGCGACTCGATGGCCAGCACATCGGGATGCCAGAGGGCGATGAGTTCCTCCACCCCGGCATTGATATTGGCGAGTTTTTCGTACGGATCGGAGATTTTCCGCAGGTCGAAAACCCCCATCGTCTCGTAGTGGGGGCCCTTTTCATCAACAGAAATGACCCCGTAACCCAAAAGCAGGGTTCCGGGGTCTATTCCTAAAATGACTTTCTTAGATTGCATCAAACCCGGTGTAAGGGCGAAGCACCTCGGGAATGATGACGTGACCGTCCTTCTGGCAGTTCTCCAGCAGGGTGGCCACCACGCGAGGGAGCGCCAGCGAGCTGCCGTTGAGGGTATGGCAGAGCTGCGTCTTGCCGTCCGCATCCTTGTAACGCAGGTGCAGGCGGTTGGCCTGATAGCTCTCGAAGTTGGAAACGGAAGAGATTTCCAGCCAGCGTCCCTGGGCCGCACTGTAGAGTTCGAAGTCGTAGGTGATGGCGGAGGTAAAACTCATATCGCCGCCGCACAGACGCAGAATGCGGTACGGGAGGCCGAGTTTGTTCACGATGCCCTCCACGTGAGCGACCATCTCATCGAGGGCTGCATAGGAGTTTTCGGGCTTCTCCACACGCACGATTTCTACCTTGTCGAACTGGTGGAGGCGGTTCAGCCCCCGCACGTCCTTGCCATAGGAACCGGCTTCGCGGCGGAAGCAGGGCGTGTAGGCCGTCAACTTCTGCGGAAAGTCCTTTTCGGCGAGGATTTCATCGCGGAAAATGTTGGTGACGGGCACTTCGGCGGTCGGCACCATATAGAAATTGTCGAGGTTCGCGTGGTACATCTGGCCTTCCTTGTCGGGAAGCTGGCCGGTACCGAAGCCGGAAGCCTCGTTCACCATCACGGGCGGCTCCACTTCGAGGTAGCCGGCGGCGGTGTTGCAGTCGAGGAAGAAATTGATGAGCGCACGCTGGAGTTTCGCACCCTTACCTTTATAAACAGGGAAGCCGGCGCCGGTGATTTTCACGCCGAGGTCGAAGTCGATGATATCGAGTTTCTTGGCGAGTTCCCAGTGGGGCAGGGCGCCGGGACCCAGGTCGGGAATGTCGTTTCCGCGCTTTACGATGAGGTTGTCCTCGGCGGTACGTCCCTCGGGAACGAGGTCGCAGGGGATGTTCGGGAGCAGGACAATCAGGCTTTCGAGCTCCTGTTTGTTGGACTCAGACTCCTCGCTCAAGCGGGTGGACTCGTTTTTCAGGGAAGTCACTTCCGCTTTGGCGGCTTCGGCGGCGGCCTTGTCGCCGGCCTTCATATAGCCTCCGATCAGCGCGGCGGCCTTTTTCTGTTCGGCCAGGCAGGCGTCCAGCTGCTGCTGCAGACTGCGGCGGCGCTCGTCCAGCGCATTGATTTTTTCAACCAGTTCGCGGGCGTCAAAATGTTTGACGGCGAGCTTGCGGATTACGAATTCGGGATCGTCCCGGAGCATTTTCAATGTAAGCATCTTGCTTTCCTCCTAAAAGAAAAGAGGATTGAAGCGAACACCTGATGCGGTTTGCTGCAATCCCCTTCTCAATTGACCGTTCAGGCTTCCTTAGTTTGCAAAAGGAAGAACTGAGACGTAAGATTTACCACGGGCTTTCTTGGTGTATTTCACCACACCGTCGATAAGCGCATAGAGCGTGTGGTCCTTGCCCATTCCGACATTGAGGCCGGGGTTGTGGACCGTACCGCGCTGACGCACGAGGATATTGCCCGCTTTGACGTTCTCCGATCCGAATTTCTTCAGACCAAGTCGTTTGCTTTCTGATTCACGGCCGTTCTTGGAACTACCTACACCTTTTTTATGTGCCATAACTTGTCTCTCCTAAAATTAAGCGATTGCGTCAATCTGAAGCTGGGTCAGATACTGACGATGGCCGTTGAGCTTCTTGTAGCCCTTGCGGCGGGTTTTCTTGAACACAAGGACTTTGTCTGCCTTGCAAGTGTCGTCGAGAACGGTCGCCTTCACAACGGCGCCTTCGACATAGGGAGAGCCGACCTTCACCGCTCCGTCGTTATCGATCAGGAGCACGGTCTTGAACTCGACTTTGGCGTCTTTCGCATCCGCGAGGCGGTTGACGAAAATCTTTTTACCAGCTTCCACTTTGAACTGCTGGCCGCCGATTTCTACGATAGCGTACATCTGTAATAAAACTATAAAGTTTTGACTGTGAGCGCTTTGCACTACGCAAAGACTTGTCCGAGCTCAATGCAGCCTTCAATAAGGACGGCAAAGATAGGGAAAAATTTTTATTTGAAGAAATATTTTTCGAGCCACCAGCGGAAAAGCGGGTCGATGACACGGAGTTCTCCCTTGCCGCTTTCGGTGATGATTTCCTTCTTCATCAACGCCTGGCGCACGCGCACGACGTTCGCGGAGGAATTGAGGCCGTAGCGGTCCAGCATGCGGGCGGAAGAGAAATTGCAGCGGCCGCCTTCCCGGATGAGCGCCTGCAGGAAACGCAGCTGGTAGCAACTGAGGTTGGACACCATATAACGGAACCACGGGAGCTGGGTGGCGAACAGCCCTTCATACGCATCGTTGATGACGGCCGGCGTGACATACCCCCGGGTCAGCGATTCGCAGATGGACATATAGTGGCGGATATACCAGATATTCCCGTCGAGCGTCGAGATCAGCACATCGACATCCTCCTTTTCCATCACCTTTCCGCTCAGGTCGAGGTTCTTGCGGATATAGGCCGCGATGTCCACGGGCGGAATGGCGGACAGGGTCATCGGCGTGACACCGCCGCGGAAGAAAGGGCTGCGTACGAACAGTTCCTTCATGGCATTGAGCTGCGAACCGCTCAGAATCCAGCAGATCCGGCTGCCACGGGTACGGGAAAAGCTGTCGCGCAGGGCACGCATCAGCGCATCGGACTCCTCGAGAATGGCCAGGTGCTGGAAATTGACAATACTGATTACCAGTCGGTCGTCGCCGGAAGAAAGGCGGGCGGAGATCTGCGAAAGGCCATCGGAGGAAGGGTCCAGTATGCCGCCCAGTCCCGCCGCCGCGAGTTTGTCTTCAAAATCTTCGACGCTCAGAGCGTTGGCGGCATCGATTTCCTTGAAGAGCGGCTTTCTTCCGTCCTTTCCCATACGCAGCAGCACCTGGGCCACCAGCGAGGATTTTCCCTCCTTGGGGGCCGAATACAACGCGATATTCTCCCCGGAAAGGATGGCCTTTTCCAGCGCGACGCAGTCTTCTTCACGGCCGAAGAACTCCCGGCCGGTCACGATCCTGTCAAATGAAAAACCTTCTTGCATCTGTTTGAGTGTCCAGACAAAGATAAGTAAAAAATTTGCATTTCGACAAAAAAGTCCTACCTTTGCATCCGCTAACGAAAAGGAGGTGATTTACAAGCTATGATTATCGTACAAGTCAAAGACGGAGACAACATCGAGAAGGCCCTCAAGAAATTCAAGAGGAAATTCGAAAAGACCGGCGCGATCCGCGAGCTGCGCTCCCGCAGGGAGTTCACCAAACCTTCCGTCAAGAAGAGAATGGCGAAGATGAAAGCCATCTACGTCCAGCACCTCCAGCTCCAGGACGAGCAGTAATCGCCTTGTCCTCCACTCACACTGATTCCAATCGTATTGTCCTCCCCAATGCAGTCCTGCTTGGGGAGGTCAAACGTTTTGTACGGGAAGGTTCCCGCGTCACGCTCCGCACCAAGGGCAACAGTATGCTCCCCTTCATCCGGGGCGACAAAGACAGCGTGGAACTGATCCTGCCCCCGAAACCCTACCGCAAGGGGGATATCGCACTTGCGGAAATCCGTCCCGGGCTCTTCGTCCTGCACCGTATCTGGAGCATCCGGGGCGAGGACGTCACGCTGATGGGCGATGGCAACGGCCGGGGAAAAGAGCACTGCCGCCTGGAAAATCTGGTGGGATATGTGGACCGGATTATCCGCCCCGATGAGAGCGGGTACGACCCCAACACCCGCTGGATGCGTTTCCTTGCCGTGCTCTGGCGCCTTCTGCTGCCCATCCGCCCCTACATTCTTGCCGCCCGTCACCGCCTGCTGCGGCTTTTCGGAAAAGCGTAAGGACCTGCGCTAGATTTCCTCTTCGCGGGGTTTGATATCCTTGATGCGGAGCTGGAGATTGGCAATCCCCCGGTAATAATTCTCGACGATGCTATAGCAGACGTCAATGGGGTTCCCCTCTTTAATATAAGGATAGTATTCGGATTTGTTGAACGCAATGGCTGCAATGGGATTGTACGGCCGCGTTTCCTCGACGAGTTCGAGTTTGAGATGACCGCCTTCCGCTCCCACGCGCCGTCCGTTGCCGTTGTCATAGACGTTTTCCGTCCGGAACACCGGAAGCGGATTGCCCGGCCCGAAGGGCTGAAACTGTTTGAGGATTCGGAAAAACTTGGGCGTGATGCCGCTGAAAGACAGGTCGGCGTCGATGTCCACCACGGGGGTGAGCGTATCACGGCTGGTGTGCGTGGCAATGAACGCCTCCATCCGCTTGCAGAACACCGGCAGATTCTCCTCCTTCATCGTCAGTCCGACGGCATACAGGTGACCGCCAAAGTTCTCCAACAGGTCGTTGCAGCTATCGATGGCTCCGTACAGGTCAAAGCCCTGCACGCTGCGCGCCGAGCCGGTCACAAAACCATTGGAACGGGTAAAGACGATGGTCGGCCGGTAATAGGCTTCCACCAGGCGGGAGGCCACGATGCCCACGACGCCCTTGTGCCAGCGGGGGTTGTACACGATGGTCGCACTGTGGCTGGCCAGGCAAAGTCCGTCTCCGGAAGAAATGGCCGCCTCCATTTGGACATAGGTTTCCGGTGTTCCTTGGAATTTCTCCACCAGCGCCTTGGCCTCTTCGGTCACGGTCCGGTCCGCCGCCTTGCGGTCGATGTTGTAGCGATTGATTTCCTGTCCGATATCAAAGGCTTCCTTGTCCGTCTCGGCGGTCAGCAGCTGGACGGCAATCCGGCCCGATTCCATACGGCCCGCTGCATTGATACGGGGGCCGATTTTGAAAACGATGTCGTCGATGGTGATATGGTGCGGATCCACGCCGGCCAGGTTGATGACGGCCAGCAGGCCCTTGCGGGGGCTCTCGTTAATCTGTTTCAGGCCGAAATGGGCCAGGATCCGGTTTTCTCCGGTCACGTTCACGAGGTCACTGGCGATGCTCACGACCAGCAAGTCCAAATAGCCCTGGATTTCCTCAAAGGGCACGCCGTGGGTCTGTGCATAGGCCTGGACCAGTTTGAAGCCGACGCCGCAACCGCTCAAATCGTCGTAGGGATAACCGCAATCCGGGCATTTGGGGTCCAGCACCGCCACGGCTTGAGGCATGCTCTCGTCGGGCAGATGATGGTCGCAGATAATCACGTCAATCCCCTTCGAAGCGGCGTAGCGCACCTTATCTTCGGCCTTGATGCCGCAGTCAAGCGTAACAATCAGGGTAAAACCGTTCTCGGCCGCCCAGTCGATACCCTTGCGGGAAACGCCGGAACCTTCGTCGTAACGGTCGGGAATGTAGTAGTCGATGCTGTCCGTATAACGGCGGAAGAAGGAGCATACCAGGGAAACCGCCGTCGTGCCGTCCACGTCGTAGTCGCCGTAGATCAGGATTTTTTCGCCCTGCGAGAGGGCTTTTTCCATACGGGCGACCGCCTTGCCCATATCCTTCATCAGGAAAGGGTCGTGGAGGGCGGAAAGGGACGGGCGGAAAAACTCCCGGGCCTGGTCAAAGCGGGTGATGCCGCGCTGGACGAGCAGCGTAGCCAGCACGGGGTCGATTCCCAGCTCCGAGGAGAGCTGGCCGACCTGCTGCGGATTGCCCTGCGGCAATTTTTCCCACTTTACTTCTGACATAACCTACAAATATAAGAATTTATTTGCTCAAGCGAAAAATACTTTTTAAGTTTGCGCCCCAAAACGCGAACGGACCTATGGAAAAGATAAAGGCATTTCTGATCAAAAAGGACGCGGTGCCCTCGCTGCGACGCTACGGCATCGATGCGATGGCCGCGATGGCTCAGGGACTTTTCTGCACCCTGCTGCTGGGCACCATTCTCAATACCCTCGGTCACCAGTTGGGCATCGGATTCCTCAACCGCGAATGGGTTTGCATCGCCGGCAAGGGCTTCACCATCGGTGCGATTGCCTGCGCCATGGCCGGTCCCGCCATGGCCGTCGCCATCGGGAATGCGCTGAAGGCCCCCGGTATGGTGCTGTTCACCCTGGTCCCCGTCGGCTATGCCACCAACGCCCTGGGCGGAGCGGGCGGTCCCTTCGCCGTGTACGTGGTCGCCATCCTCGCGGCCGAAGCCGGTAAACTCGTAAGCAAGGAAACCCGTATCGATATTCTCGTAACGCCGCTGGTCACGCTGCTGACCGGCCTGCTGCTCGCCGGATGGATTGCCGCCCCGATTGGCGCAGGCGCCAGTTCGCTGGGGCGGATTATCATGTGGGGTACGCAGCTCCAACCCTTCCTGATGGGCATTCTCGTGGCCGTCGTGGTGGGCATTGCGCTGACGCTTCCCATCTCCTCCGCCGCCATCTGCGCCGGGCTGGGACTGACGGGACTGGCCGGAGGAGCCGCACTCGCGGGCTGCTGCGCCCAGATGGTGGGCTTCGCCACGATGTCTTTCCGGGAAAACCGCTGGGGCGGGCTCGTCAGCCAAGGCATCGGCACCAGCATGCTGCAGATGGGAAATATCGTCCGCAACCCCCGC
Organism: Bacteroidales bacterium; assembly: GCA_017961345.1. Lineage (GTDB taxonomy): Bacteria > Bacteroidota > Bacteroidia > Bacteroidales > UBA932 > Cryptobacteroides. The sequence continues at coordinate 10,479 of JAGCXP010000014.1, forward strand.
ATCGCCCTTCCGCCGATTTTGACCTCGGTCATCACCGGCCCCCTCGCCACCTGCCTCTTCCACCTGGAAATGAACGGAGAAGCGGTCAATTCCGGCATGGGCACCTGCGGTCTTTGCGGCCCCATCGGCGTATGGACAGGTTGGGTGGAACCCAGCGCGAGCGCCCTCGCCGCCGGCGCCCAAGCCATCGTCCCCGGTGCCTTCGAGTGGACCTCCCTGCTGCTGGTCAGCGTCGTTCTCCCCGCCCTCATCTGCCCCCTCATCGCCCTCCCCCTTCGTCGGATAGGGTGGATTCGTCCGGGCGATATGAAGTTATAACGCATATTTTCGCCATTCATTCGCAAGCGGATATCCGCCAGCACGCCGCGCATTCCCGTGCCTCAGGCCTTCAGCCGGACAGACGCGTTTTCCTACGTCTCAGGCCTTCAGCCGGACAGACGCGTTTTCCTGCGTCTCAGGCCTCCAGCCGGCAGGAGAAGTTTTTGAGCCAGAACGCTTCGCGGTCCTTCGGACAAACGGGCTCAAAACTCTTCTCCCTGCCCGGCTTTTTACGGCCTTCGACGTCTTGACGCTCTAAAGGTTACAGTCGGCCGATGTGTGCCGCAAAATGGCGTGCCTTACAACTGATTGAAATACAGCTGATTATGCAAAATCGCCTGCGCAAATTTTAGCGGGCTATTTTGCTTTAATAATTGATTTCCAGGCAGTTATATTCCACCTATTTTTACCCTCGCTTGTACATCGCATAAAAGCTAAGCGCCAGTGAGTTCCGATTTGGGCAAAAGCAAGGCGCGAAGCGAGCCGCTCCCTCGAGCTCGGCGCAGCGCCTTTGCTTTTGCCGACGACATTCGTTCCCGCCGTCGGCGTTGCCTCCCTCGCCTTCGCAAGTGCTTAGCTATTGTGCGCCATCCGTTTGATATATCCTAGGTACTTCGTGGGCTACGTTTTCCCGCATTTTTGCTCCTCGCCAAATACTTCGGAACCCGGTCGGGCACGAGTGCACGTGCACATTTGTCCAATCAGGTGCTGGAGCATCTCATCGGCCGAGATTTGGCCCATTTTCTGCCCGACCAAGTGCTGGAGCACGCCGCCACTTCGTTTTTGAGCCGAAAACAACGCGAAGCGATGCTACAGCTTAAATGAAAGCTGTAGGCGGAATTCGGGGAGGCGGCGTTGCTCTCCTTTATAGACGAAATGCCGCCAGGCGGCGAGGGCGTAGCATTTTATCCCGCGCCAAGGCTGTGCGCAGACATACAGTGAGAGCCGGTAGCCTTTGCCATAGCAGGCGGGGACGCTGAAACTGCCCGGAGCATCGCGTTCGTAGCGGTAGAGCCGGTCTGCCCACTGCGGGGCACTGTAGAGCGTCTCTTCCAGATAGAAGGTGCCCCAGGGAAAATGAAGCGACTGCTCAAGCGCGCCTAGCAGGCCCCAACCCGCGCAACGGCACATTTGGAAGGCAGCGACGCAGTGGAAGACTTCCGGAGTCCACGTCCCTTCCGCCCTCCAATCCACCTTGCACTTTTCCCCGTAATTGCGAAGCCGCAGGGCCGCCCGCGAACGGACCGTCCACGCTGAAGCGGGTTTCCAACTCCCGTTCAACACCCCCTTAAGCTGCCCCGTACGAGCATAGCGACGATCCCGGGAACGGGGATGCAGGCAGGCGTCCAACGTCCCGTCAACCACCCACTTCCGTCCCGACTCCCAATGCAATCCTGCCGCCACTCCCGCTTCGTTGGCACATTGACTGCCTGAACGCACGCCACCGCTCAAATCCGCATTGAAGTCCGGGTCATACCAACGCCCCGAAGCACTCCAACGCCAGCCCTCACCGAACGTGCCGCTCGCGCCCAACACGGCCGCCCAGTGCGTCACAACTTGCAACGAAGCCCCTTCTGATGCTGCTGCGCCTGCCACGCTGCCTGCCGCGCCCGAACCGCCAGCGGCTGCCTCCCTCCCCGCAAAACTCACACAGACCTCCCCGAACACTTCCACCCCCTTCCAACCGCCGTGCCCTCCCAGCGAAATCCGCCCGCCCGGTTGCAAACATCCTTTCGAATCATTCGCGGATGCCGGTGAGGAGGAGCTTGACGTAGTGGACGACAGTCCTAAAGAAGATGCGGTTAGAGAAAGCGTCCCCCAGCGTCCCAGATAACTCAGGGAAGCCGCCGCAAAATCTTCCGACCCGTCCCATCGGCCGGTGCGGATGAGCCCCGAGATGTTCCCCAGCAGACTTACCTCCCATCGTCCCCAGCCCATCGTAAGTGCCGCTCCCCGCAGTGAAGAAGAGCGGCTCCAGGAACTATAGGGCTTGACACCCGTCGGACGGCGCACGAAAGAAGTCGGAGACGAAAAACCACTCAGCGAAAATCCGCTCCAAAGGCACAGGCCCTGCGAGAAGCGGGCGTGGAAATCGCCGATGATGGCCCGCCGCAACCAACGCCGGCCCTCATACGAAACAAACGGATGCATTTCTTCGGCCTTCCATTTCACGCTGACGCCCGCTTGCGAGCCCACGCCCGCCTCAAAGCCTGCGTACGAGCCTCGAATCTTTCCGGCCAGCGAAGCGGTGCCGTTCCATTCCACACCTCCGCCCCCTGCACTCCCCGCACCATTGCCACCACTCCCGCCACCAGCACCCTTCCATCCACCTTGCAACGCGCCCTCACAATGGAAACGCTTGTCGCCGCCAATCGAAGATCGACCGGGCGAGGCGACGCTGTCCAAACGCACGAACGGCCGCAGCGCCTGGGCAAGCAAAGGGGAAAAACCGTCGATCCGGGACAGTTCCTCAAAGGAAAGTATGTCGCCGCAACGGGACCGATAATCGATCAGCGTTGCACACTGGTAGGCGCTCAGAAGCCCAGAGGCGAGGAGTTTCGAAAGGGACGCTTCGTTCAGCAGGAGGGGGCGGGATGCGAGGGTTTCGAAATTTTCGAGCACGCTCTGGTCCAGCTCCTCGAGGGAGGAGGCCCCGCAGAGGCAGCAGACGGCAGCCTCAAACGCCGGAAGAGCAATGGCAGGAGCAACGGCAGAGCCTGCAGCCTCCGACGCTGGCAGGGCGGAGGGCGAACTTGCGGGGGTGAGAGTGGGATCAACGGCCTTGGCGGGAGGCGGAGCGGGGGCGCCGGCAGCGGAATCAACGCCACCTGCGGACGGAAAAACCGGGCCGGAAGCATGCTCGGAAGTGGGGTGAGCGCTCACCTCGGGGGCGGTCAGCAGCAGGAACAAAAACAGTCGCAACATCGTTTTTTGCTCCAAAACTATAAAAGCAAAATCATTTAAATCAGAAAGTCAAAAAAAGAACGTGAAATTTTCTTTTTTTTGCTATTTTTGTAAATGTTTAACGTTTTTTGTGATGGATAAAATTACCCTTCACGACAAGACCTTCCGCAAATATATTCCCTACGAGGTGTTCATCCAGGACATCGAGCGGGTGGCGGCAGAAATCAACCGGGACTTTCAAAATAAAAACGAGGTCCCCGTGGTCGTCTGCGTGCTCAACGGAGCCCTGCCGTTCACCGCGGAAATTCTCCGCCGCCTGTCGTTTCCCTGCGAACTCTCCTGCATCCGGGTGGCCTCCTACATGGGAACGGAAACGACCGGAAAGGTGCAGTTTCTCCAGGGGCTGGTCGACGACGTGAAAGGGCGCACGGTCATCCTCGTGGAGGACATCGTGGACTCGGGTAATACGATGGACGCGCTCCTAAGGTATTTCCGCGAACAGGGGGCAAAGGACACGAAGGTCTGCACCCTGTTTTTCAAGGAAGAGGCCTTCCGTTTCGGAGAGAAGTTCCAAATTGACTACATCGCCCGCCCCATCCGGAATCAGTTCATCGTCGGTTTCGGGCTGGACTACGACCGACTCGGACGAGGCCTTAAGGATATTTACATTTTGGACGAATAAAGAAACATTTGAAATAAACACACTACTGATATGAAAATTGCACTTTCAAGCTCCCAACTGCTCGCCGGTATGGCACTGGTATCCAAAGCCATTCCCGCCAAGACGACCAACGCCATCCTGGAGAATTTCCTCTGCGAAGTTTCCGGCACCACCCTCACGCTCACCGCTTCCGACGGTGAAGTAACCCTGAAGACATCCATCGAAGCCGACCATGTGGAGGAAGAGGGACGTATCGCCATCGGCGCCAAACAGTTCATGGAACTGCTCAAGGAACTGCCCGACCAGCCGATTACCCTCAAGACCCTCGACGAGGGCAGCTTCGAGTGCGTCTGGATCAGCGGCAACTCCACCCTGCCGTATGTCAACGCCGACGATTTCCCCGCCATCGCCACGACGGATGAAAGCGCCATCACGGTGACCATGCCGGGCGCGACCCTCCTCGACGGCATCGCCAGCACCGTCTATGCGACGGCCGACGATGAAATCCGCCCCGTGCTGAACGCCATCCTCTTCGATATCGACGTTGAGAGCACCACGCTCGTCGCCTCCGATACCCACAAACTGATTTGCTACACGACAAATGAGGTCAAGACGCAGGAGAAGTCCTCCTTCATCCTCCTCAAAAAGCCCGCGAATATCCTCAAGAACATCGTTTCCCGCGATGATGAGGTGACGGTGCAGTTCGACGGCAAGACGGCGGTCTTCACCTTCGGCGTGACGACGGCCAGCTGCCGCCTGATCAACGGCAAGTATCCCAACTACCGCAGCGTCATCCCCACAGGCAACTCCAGCATCCTGAAAATCGACCGCGTTCAACTGCTGAACATTGTCCGCCGCGTGGCGGTCTGCGCCAACAAGGCTTCCAACCAGATCCGCGTGGACCTCTCGGAAGGCAAGATAGAAATCAGCGCACAGGACACCGGCTTCAACACCAAGGCCTTCGAGAAATGCGCCTGCAGTTATGAAGGCGACGAACTGTCCATCGGATTCAAATCCACCTTCCTGATTGAGATCCTTTCCAACATGGGTTGCAACGAGCTCGAAATCAAGTTTGCGGACGCCCGCAAACCGGCGCTCATCAAGCCCGTGGACGAGGAAATGGCCAAGGAAAAGGCCTGCGGCATCCTGATGCCGATTATGTTCTAGCCGCGAACGCACGACAAAAGCCGACCGCCCATGGAACTCAAGCTCAAACGTCCCCTCCTGTTTTTCGACATCGAGAGCACCGGGCTGGACCTGACCTCGGACAGCATCATCGAGCTGAGTTTCGTCAAGGTCTTCCCCTCCGGTGAGGAGCGGATCCGCACCTGGCGGGTCTGCCCCTGGGATTATGAGAAGAATGTCCAGCGGCCGATCACGCCGGGGGCCGCCCGCGTGCACGGCATCAAGGACGAAGAGCTCAAGGACTGTCCCCGTTTCTGGGAAATCGCCCCGGAGGTCATTACCTGGCTGGAAGACTGCGACCTCGCCGGCTACAACTCCCACAAATTCGACCTCCCGATGCTCGCCGAGGAGCTCGAACGCGCCGCCCTCTATAAAAAGGTGCGTTTCGACATGGACCTGCACGACAAGCAGATGGTGGACGTGCAGACGATTTTCCACAAACTCGAGCCGCGCAACCTCAAGGCCGCCTACCGTTTCTACTGCGGCGGGGAAGATTTCGACAACGCCCACTCCGCTGAGGCCGACACCCTCGCCACCTACGCCGTGCTCAAAGGCCAACTCGACCGCTATCCCGAAACGGAATTGAAAAACGACATCGACTGGCTCGCCCGTTTTACGGAAGTTGGCAAGAGCGTGGACTATGCCGGCCGCCTCGCCTGCAATGAGAAGGGGGAAATCTACATCAACTTCGGAAAGCACAAAGGACTCACGGCCCGCGAGGTATACCGCAAGGAGCCAGGCTACTTCGACTGGATCGAACGCAGCGATTTCGCCCTCGACACCAAGCGGCAGTTCCGTCTGCTCAAGGAGCGTTTCAAGGCGGAACGCAGGCAGCCCCTCGACAGCGCCGGCGTAGCCGATGCCGCGGCCGCCCTTTCCAAACATTTTTCAGGAAAATGACGGACGGGAACCCCCTCTTCCAAAAATTATTAACAGACGCTCCATAATTAGATTTTTTTGTGCTACCACAAATATATCTTGCTATATTTGCTATTATAAAATATAAATAAGTGCATTATGAAAAAGATTCTGGTTTTTGCCGCAGCGGCGCTGCTGGCGCTTGCCTGTACAAAGGACAACGTTCAGAAGAAGGTGGCGGTGCTGCTTCCAGACAACTCCGTCATAGACCGCTGGGCAAAAGATAAGGCCAATCTGGAGACCGTCATGGGAAAGTACGGCTTCAATACCACTTTCTATGTTGCCCCTGAGACGGAGGCGGGTGCCGCGAAACAGGTGGAGCAGCTGAGGGAGGCAGTTCTGTCCGGCGCCAAGTATATTGTGCTCACGGCCATCGACTATAAGGAGATTAACAAGTCCGGGCTGCTTGAGCTGTATCCCGACGTGAAGGTGGTCTGCCACGACCGCTTCGTCCTTGATAATCCGCATATCGCTTACATCTCTTCAACTGACACCAAAGAGATTGGGCGCATGCAGGCTATGTTCCTTCTCAATCATTACCATTCGTCCGGTGCCGCTAACATGACCATTGAATTTCTTGAAGGTCCCGATACCGACATCAACGCCAAGGATTATTTTGAAGGAGCCATGGAGCTTCTCAAGAAATATATTGACAACGGGAAGCTGGTGGTCAAGAGCGGCAAGAAGGAGTATAACCAGGTGAAGGCCGACAGCTGGCTCGTTGCCGACGGCAAGAAAGCCATGCAGGACCGGCTGACCGCCTACGGAGTCGGTGAGCGTCCGGACATGATTCTTGCCGCCAATGACAATCTGGCCCAGGGTGCCATTGATGCGCTGGGACTGGCCGGTATCACAGATATGCCGGTGATTACGGGTCAGGACAACACAGCCATGGCAGAGTTCAACATCAAGCACGGCAAGCAAGCCATGACCATTGACAAGAACCTGAAGGATATGGCCTACATTACCGCCCTCATTGTAAACAGCCTCATCTCCAATTCCCCCGTCCAGGCCAGCCAGAGCATCAATAACATCCCGGTGTTCTACTCCAAGATTACCCTCATGACCACAGACAGCTATTAGGGCTGTTTATGATTTCTCTTGATTAGCCATTCCGTGCCCTTGACTTTTTTTGAAGAAATTCAAGCTATTTGCCAAATAATAATTATCTTTGCATTCAAAATAATTCAAAAAAAGTTATGAATCTCAGAGTCATCAAGAAGGATATTGACTTCTTCATCAGCGAATTTATCGACGACTGCACCCTCTGCATCGCCCTCAACGACAACTGCGACGTCGCCAAGGTGGACGCCATCATCGACGAGGCCGTGGATCTCTACAACGACCTCAAGGACAAGGTGAACCACCCCGCCGCCGACCTGAAAAAGAGGACCTACTTCGCCGGCATCATTGAAGAGATGTTCGCCAAGCTTGACGACCTCTCCGAGAAGCTCTCCTCCGCCATCAGCAGCAAGTAATCGCTCCTTGCGCGGGCAGGCAACCAGGCGGGCGTGTTGTAATTGGTAGCCAAGCAAGACTTAGGATCTTGTGCCGAAAGGCGTGTGGGTTCGAGTCCCGTCGCCCGCACTTGAAAAAGCGTTCCGACGAGCGCTTTTTTTCTTATCTTTGCACTCGCTTTCAAGACCACTACAGTTAACATGCGACTATACTTCCCTCTCCCCCTCCTTGTCATTCTCCTGCTTTTGGCATCCTGCAGCCGCAATTATGCCTACGACCCCGAGCTGGAATCCGCCCTGACGGAGCTGGACCGGACTTTGGATCAGGAGGAGGCGCTGGCGGCCGCCAAAATGGCCCGGATCGACTCCATCCGCTCGAAGCTTGCCCTGGAACAGCAGCCGTTGGCGCGCTACCGGATCTATGCCGCCCTTGCGGAGGAATTCATCAAATGGGATCCCGATTCCACCCTTCTGTATGCCCATCAGAAAGAGCGTCTGGCACGCCAGATGAACGACCCGGTCCTCATCAACGACGCCATCCTTACCCTGGCACGCCGCTATATGATTTCCGGAATGTATCACGAAGCGCTCTCGATGGTGCAGAACCTCGACCGGAAAATCGCTCAGGAGAACGGACAGCTCCAGGAATGCGAGTTCATTACCTACCGCATCTACCACGGACTCGTCGCCGCCACCCCCGACGAAGTAATCAACCAGCCGTATCGGGAGAAAGAAACGGAGTATATGAACCGCTGCAAGAAGGTGCTCACGAAAGACCGTCTCGAATACTACACCACGCGCGCCGGCGATCTGGTGGAAGGTGGAAGCAGGGATTATGAGCAGGCACGGGAGATGATGGAAAAGCTCCTGGAAGAACCCGGCCTTCCGATGGAAACCCGATCCTACTACCATTACTGGCTCGCGCGCGCCTGTCAGGCCATTGGAGACGAACGCACCGCCATGCTCCACTACGCCCTCGGCGCCCGGCTGGACTACCTGACCCCGCAGCGGGAATACTCTTCCGCCATCCGCCTGTCCAAACTCTGCTACTACAGCGGAGACCTGGACCGGGCTTACCGCTACATTACCCGCAGTTACAACGACTCCCACAGAGCCAAGGCGCGCCTGAGGATGAACCAGCTCTCTCCCCTGCTGCCCTTGATTATCAAGGACTATGAAAAGCAGTCCAAGTCCAACCTTACGAACACCCACCTGTTCATTGCGGCACTGCTGGTCATTCTGGCCGCCCTGGCTATCGCCCTCCTGCTTGTATTCCGCTCCCGAAGGAATCTTCGCAAAGCCCATCGCGAAATCACCCGGAAGACCCGCGCGCTGGAAGACTCGAACCAGATCAAAGACGCCTACATCACCGAGTTCCTCCAGATGTTCTCCGAACACGTGGACAGCCTCGACCGCTACCGTAACGAACTGAAAAAGAGCACGGAAAAGAAGGATATCAACGCCCTCATCAAACAACTCAATTCGGATAAGTTCATCGATGCCGAATGGGATTACCTCTTCTTGAAATTCGACCAGACCTTCCTGGGCATCTTCCCCGATTTCGTAGAGAAACTGAACACCCTGCTGCGCAAGGACAGTTATCAGGTCGGAGCGAACCTCTATCCGGGACGCCTCAACAACGAACTGAGGACCTATGCGCTGATCCGCTTGGGCGTCACAGACTCCACCCGGATCGCCAAATTCCTGCACCTGTCGATTTCGACGGTCTACAACAACCGGGTACGCCTTCGCAACGCGGCCAGAAACCGCGAGCATTTCGAAGAACTGGTAATGAAACTCTAGGCCGGCGGCCGCTTCCTATTTCAACTGCTTGCGCACTTCTTCCACGCCCGCGATGCTGTCGAGGGCGACGGCCAGCTTGTTGAGTTCGGTGACGGAATGGACTTCCAGATCGAGTTCACAGGTGAAAATCTCGTCGACCTTGGAGTTCGTCAAGCCCTTGATAGACACTTTGAAATCCTCCACCACGCAGTGGATGATATCCCGCAGCAGGTGGTAGCGGTCCATGGCCGTAATCTGGATGCAGACGGGATAGACAATCGCCTCGTTGGGCTCGAAATCGTTGACGGCAACGATGGTGTTCCCCTGTCCGGACGCAATCCGGATGGCCTCCGGGCAATTGCGCCGATGGAGGGAAACCACGCCGGAAGCATCCCGGAAGCCGATAATCTCCCCGCCGGGCATCGGATGACAGACCGGACAAAGGGTATAGCGGGGCTTGGGCAGATCGCGCAGATAACTGCGAATCAGTTTGCGGGCCTTGTAGGAAACGGTAGAATCCAGCCAGTCGGGCTTGGGGAAAATCTTCTCGTCGGTCTCCACCCGGACGCAGTCGCCGCGATGCAGCACGGTCCGCACACTGACGAGGCGGCCGTTCACGTGGGCGCATTTGGCGTGGGTGCCGATGTCGCTGTGCACCTCATAGGCAAAGTCGAGCACCGTCGCGTTCTTGGGAAGCGTGACCGGCATACCCTTCGGCGTAAAGACGACGATATCCTCGTTGAAGAGGGAGTGCTGGATGCCCGGCATCATCGTATCGTTGTCTTCCGAGAGTTCGCGCAGCACATTTGTCAGGCGTCGCAGCCATTGTTCCTTGCCTTCCACGATACAGCCATAGTAGGACTGTTCGCGCATATTGTCGGAAGAGACGTGGAACTCCTCGATCTGGCCGTAGGGGTTGAGCAGCCGGAAGTGGACGGAACGGTAGCCGTTAGCCTTCGGCTGGGCCATATAGTTGACAAAACTGCCTGTCTGCTCATTGTAACGGGTGGACAGCAGGGCATAAATCTTCAGGACGACGTCCTCTTCCAAAAGCCGCTGCCCCACCTGGCGCTCCACCTCGGCGGGATCGAAAGAGGCGCGAATAAAATGCTTGAAGGGAACGTGGTAGAAATCGCAGTCGCGCTCCTGCATTTCCCGCCAGATACTGTAGGGCTTGCGGTAGCGGATATCCCATTTGATGGCCGTGCCGAACACGCTCCCGACCAACTCCCGTACTTCTCCCAGGAAGGTTTCCACGGCATTGCGGGTCCGCTCCCGATCCTCCGCCAGCATCCAGCTCTGGAAATCGTATTCGTCGGGATTGAGGAAACGGAAGGCCAGGTTCTCCAACTCGGACTTGACATTGAACAGGCCCAGGCGCCCTGCGAGCGGCGCGAAGAAGAACTGGGTTTCCGAAGCGATTTTCCATTGTTTCTCCGGCTTCATCGACTCCAGCGTCCGCATGTTGTGGAGACGGTCGGAAAGTTTGAGAATCAACACGCGCACATCGTCCTGCACGGAACCGAGAATGTGCTGGTAGTTGTCAACCTGATCGTTGTTGCGCTTGGTCACCGCGTTCACGAGAAAGGCGACGTCGTCGCCGAACAGCGCACGGATTTCTTCAATGGAATGGGGCGTATCCTCCACCACGTCGTGCAGCAGGGCGGCGCAGACAATGGACACATCCTTCTGGCGCATTTCCGTGATGACGACCTTCGCCACCGCAATCGGATGCACGATGTAGGGGTCTCCCCCTTTGCGTTTCTGAGGACGGTGCGCCTCCTCCGCCAGCTCATACGCCTTCTCTACGAGATAACGGTCGTTATCCGTAAAACTCTCCGGCAGACAGGCCATGAGATCTTCGTGCGCTTTTCGGATTAATTCTTCACCATTCATAAACCAGGCGAACCCTGTGCGGGTTTCTCATACCACAAAAAGCAAAGATAAGAAAAATTTTTCAATAGAGTATCAGCCCCAGCGCACCGGCTCCAAGAATCAGTTGGATAGGGCTGACGCCCTTACGGGCAAGCAGATAGCCTCCCCCGAGCAGCACCCAGCTTTTCCTGTCGGGGAAGTTGTCCCGTACGAGGCTGAAAGTAGGATTGCAACCGTCCCAGGTGGTATGCACGATCAGGACGACCGCCGCCGCCCCGATCAGACCGACGACGCAAGGGCGCAGGAAATCCATCGTGCCCGCATAGAGCGTGCTGGTCTTGAACTGCCGGTAAAAGCGCACGATCAGCAGCATGATCAGGAAGGACGGCAGCATGAGCGCAAAGGTGGAAAGCGCCGAACCTGCTATGCCCATCCAGGGACTGCCGGTGGCCTGAACCAGCACGTCATAGCCCACGTAGGTCGCCGTGTTGATGCCCACCGGGCCCGGCGTCATCTGCGAGACGGCCACGATGTCGGCAAACGTGCCCGCGCTGATCCACGCGTGTTTGAGCACCACTTCCCCCTGAATCAGCGAGAGCATGGCATAACCGCCCCCGATGGTAAACGTACCGATAAGAAAGAACGTCAGGGCCAGTTCCAGCAGCAGAGTCAGCGTTTCCATTGGCGGGCATAAGTAAGGCTGAATCCGAGCACGAGGGTGCAGAGCAGGATCCAGACGGGGGAAACTTGCAGGAAAGCCACCAGCAGCAGCGAGAGGACGGCGATGGTCCAAGACCACCAACTGCGGCAACTTCGGCGGGCCATGCGGACCATCGGAACGGCAATCAGCGCAATGACCACGGGACGGATGCCCAGGAACACGCGTTCCACGTAGGGGTTGTCCCGGAAAGCGGTAAAGAACGCCGCCACAAGCAGAATCATCAGGAACGAAGGAAGGACGCTGCCGAGGGTCGCCGCGACGCTTCCCTTCAACCCGCGCAGGCGATGGCCGGCAAAAATGGAGATATTGACCGCCATCACGCCCGGGGCGCTTTGGGAAATGGCCACGATATCCGGCAGTTCCTCCTCAGGAATCCATCCGCGACGGCCCAGTTCCGCCTGAATCAGCGGAATCATCGCATAACCGCCCCCGATGGTAAACGCCCCGATTTTCGCGAAGACCGCGAATATCTTCCACAAAGGGACCGCTTCCGCCATCGCCTACAGTTTGCTCTGCGCCTGGATGGCCGAGGAAGCGGCACGGATGCGCTCCACCTTCCGTTCGACCTTCGGCATATCCTTCTTGGCGGCCTTGTCTACCAAGCCCTGCGCCTCGTTCTCCAGGTCCTCTTCAATGGCCTTGAAATCGATGTTCTGCAGATAGGAGACCATCATTTCCGGCTTTGCGTCGATGTAGCTGGCGCATTGCGCGACCTTGAGGAAGGGCCGGCAGAGAATCATATACGGGTCGATGCAGGTGTTGTACACATCCTTGAGCACCGGGGTATAGTCCATCATTCGGTGGAAAAGTCCCTTCTTGCCGCGAAGCAGTTCCGCCGAAGGGACTTCGGAGGCGCCCGCATTCTGCGCCAGGGCTTTCACGTCATATTTGCATTCCACCGTGACGGCCTTGTCGGCGGCCGCTTCGGGCAGGGTCACCACAACGGCCAGGTCCTTTCCGACATAGTTCCAGCTCGCCTTGTCGGGAGTATCCTCGGGGAAGCGGGTATAGGGCACCGAAACACCGTCCACCGTCACTTCGGAGGGGAAGAACACCCCTTCGAGCAGTACGCTCAGCCGGCGGGTAGGCTCCATCCCCTCGAAAGAGCCCTCGCGGGCGCCGATGTCCACGCGGCAACTTTCGGAAGAGGAGGTCTTGCTGATTTTCGTGGTCGCGAAATCGCGGCAATACGCCTGGCTCAGTCCGTCGTCCTCGTAGTGGAGGTATTCGCTCTGTCCGTCGCCGGGCGCGATGAAAATGCGAAGTTCATTGCTTTGTTCCTGCAGGGAGGAAATGTTCTCACCCGCCAGGGGAAGAATGCTCCCCGCCTTGACATACCAGGGGTTTTCGTTGAGGGTGTATTGCAGGGAAAGCGTCTGGCCGCCCTTGTAGATTTTTCCGGTGGCCATGTCATACCAGTCGTCACCTTCCGGGAACCAGACCTCGCGCGTCGAGAGGCCCGTCTGCGTATCCATGGGCTGGCAGACGGCCGTGGCCAGGATTTCCTCCCCGAAGAGGTACTGCTCCTTCATCGCATAGGCCTGCTCGGCTTCCGGATAGTCATAGTACATCGGACGGCAGAGGGAAACGCCCGTGTCGTAGGCGGCGCGCGCCGCATCATATATATAAAGTGAGAGCGAGTAACGAAGACGGATGGCCGCCCGCATCGGTCCTGCATATTCCGGGGAATAATTCCACACGCGGCGCTCAATGACGGAACTCTTGGTCGAGTGGGTCTTGAAAATCGGCATGAACACGCCGTTCTGAATCCAGCGGGTGAACACCTCGGGCTTGTAGGGATCGGTCCCCTTCAGCACCTGATGGCCGCCCATGTCGTGGCCCCAGTAGCCGTAGCCCACGTTGGAGGACGTGGCCGTAAAATACGGCAGGAACTTCAACACTTCCCAGGTGTCGTGGCAGTCGCCGGAGAAACCGATCTGGTAGCGATGGCTGCCCAGTCCGCCCCAACGGTGGTAAATCAGCGGACGGGCGGCGGCCAGCCCCTGGCTCTTGCTCTGTCGGATCTTGTCATTGAAGAAAATATGGTTGAGCCAGAAGGTGTTGCTGAGTCCGGGAACATATTCGCTCTGCTTCCACTGCTGCCAGTCCAGCCACCAGAAATCCACCCCCTGGCGCTCCATCGGGTGGATCACCGAGTTGAAATAGGCGTCCGCCCAGGCGCGCTGGTCGGCCCGGAAAGGCACGGGAGCCTTCTCGTCCGCCTTCGCCAGACGGTCGGATTTCGTCTTCGGATTGCTCCTCAGATAAAGCAGGGAATCCCCCTCCGCATATACATAACCCTTCGGGCCGTCATAGTCGTCGGTGCGGGAAAGATAATCCTTCACAAAGGGTTCATAGCAATCCTCATAGGGCTGGATGCCAGAAGCGGGATGCAGGTTCAGCGAGGTGCGCAGGTGCATCCGGTGCAGTTTCCCGAGGGTGTAGGCCGGGTCCGGAAACAATTGCTTCTGCCAGGTGTAACCAGTCCAGCCAATCCGCTCGCCGAATTCGTCCTTCGGCGAATCTTTGCGATGCAGCGTCCACACGTCATGCCAGTCCATATCGATCACCATCACGTCCATCGGGATGTTGTGGGAACGGATTTCTTTGCCCAGGTCGAGAAACTCGAAATCGCTGTACTGCCAGTAGCGGCTCCACCAGTAGCCGAAGACATACTTGGGAGGAAGCGGAATCCGGCCCGAGACCTTCGTAAAATCAGCCAGGGCTCCTTTGTAATCGTGGCCATAGGCGAAAATATACCAGTCGATGCGCTCGCCGGATGGCCTTTCCGCCACCCAGTTCTCCCAGTCGGAGTCGTCGCTGATGAGCAGATGCCGCGCGCTTTCGTCCACGATGGCCCAGCCGTCGCGGGAGAGGATACCTTTCTCGTAGGGATCGCCCTTGCCGTTGATCTGTTCGAAGCCCTTGCTGCCGTCCAGGGTACGGAAGGTGCCCATCAGGTTGCCGCTTTCGTCGGCTCCGGGCGTCCATTTCACCTTCCGGGCCTTTTTCCCTGCGGGCATGGAAAACTCCACGAAAAGATTCTTCTTATCAAATTTTCCCGGGCCTTTGTACTTGAGGGTAAGCGCGTCGGTACGGAGGGTAACGGCGTTTTTGCTCACGCTCTTTTTGAAAGAGGGCACGGGCAGTTTGCGGTTGATGACAGCCAGCGTCGCATGGTCTTCAAACTTTCCGTCTTCGGACCATTCCATGCGGATGAGACGGTCCGTCAACACGGTAAAACGCGCATTTCCGCACACCACGACGGCGGCCGGATCGGCGAGGGGGTCGTTCTTTTCGGGTTCCGCCGAAGCGGGAGCGGCCTCCACCCCAAGGGCGGAAAACAATAGAGAGAATCCTAGAAAGGCGGAAAGAAAGCGATGATTGGTCTTCATATTGTGTGGTTTACAGGAAGAATCGGGGTGTCCGACCTTATTAAGGACAAAGTTAAACAAAAAATTCGTACCTTTGCATACTTATTTGGAACTCTCGAAAGAGACGGACTGTGAAGAACCTGCAAGCATCCTTTCTGCTACACCTCGGGCACCGCGCAATGCCCGCCCTTCTGCTTTCTGTCCTCTTTTTGCTCTCCTCCTGCGGCATTTTCCGCAACCGAAACAGCCCCGACTACCATGCCGGAAGCCCCTATATCGGCACATACGTTCCCGACGGCATCATCGAAGAGGTGCGTTACCCCTCCTCCGTCCCCGGCCCCACGGCCCGTCGTATGATTGTCTATCTGCCGAAGGATTACGACTCCACTTCCGTCCGTTACCCCGTCGCCTACCTTCTCCACGGCGCACGCGGCTATGAGACCTCCTGGATCAAGAAGGGAGACATTTTCCACCTGACCGACAGCCTTCTTCGCAGCGGCCGGGCCAAGCCCTTCATCCTCGTGATGCCCAATGTCAACCAGTACGACGACGACAAAGACTTCGACGACTCCCGCTACAAGGATGCCGCCGAATCGATGCTGGAAGTGGACGGAACCGTGGAAAGCGCCTTCATCCACGACGTGGTGGCCTTCGTGGACGAAAAATACCGGACCATTCCCGACAAGGCGCACCGGGCCATTGCAGGTCTTTCCATCGGCGGCCTGCAGAGCATCTACCTTTCGGCCAATCACCCCGAGTATTTCGACTACATCGGCGCCTTCTCCCCCGTGACCTGGCTCCCCTACAAATACAGCCCGTACCAGGGTTTTTACAAGAAAACCGATGAGAAACTCGCCTCCCAGTTCGGGGAGAATCCCCCGCGCGGCTACTACATCATGACCGGCAAGACCGACTATATCCACTTCGCCGCCGAGGACTTCCACAAAAAACTGGACAAGAAGGGCTACGTCCATTATTATGTCCTCTCCGAGGGCAGCCACGAGTGGTACAATTGGAAAGACTACTACCTCCTGCTGATGGAAAACGCATTCAAAGACTAAACGGAATATGAAAATTTTCAAGCACCTCCTGGGTATTGCGCTCTGCGCGCTGACGACACTTCCCCTTTCCGCGGAAGGCAAACAGGTTCCCAACCTCAGTTTCGACAATTGGAACAAAAAGTCCGGCACCTGGTATCCTTACGCCGAAAACGCCACCGAAGCCCAAAAAGCCTGGGATACCGCCAACCCGGGACTGAGCGTCCTCAGCATGAACTGCACCACCCCCGAGTATGAGCACGTGGCCGTCGCCGGAAAAGGAAAAGCGGCCGCCCGCATCGAATCCAAGAGCGTCTTCGGGACTTTCGTCGCCGGCAACCTCTTCACCGGCAAATTCCTCGGCGTGGTCAAACTCTCCGGTGCCAAGCTCAACTTCGGCATCCCCTTCTCCGACCGCCCCAAAAGCCTTTCCGGCTGGTACCACTACGTCCCCCAACCCATCAACAACGTCAAGAAACCCCACAAAGACCTGAAGGGAACGCTCGACAAGGGCAGCCTCGAATTTGTCCTTTCCGACCGGGATGAGCCGCTGTTCATCAACACCACGAAGGGAAACTACTCCGACAGCGAGAACGACCCGCACACCATCGCCTACGGGAAACTGATCTGGGGGAAGGACAGCGGTGACTACCGCCGCTTCGAACTGAACCTGGACTACCGCGACGACCGCACGCCGAAATACCTGATTCTGATCCTCACCTCCAGCATCTACGGGGGCGACTACACGGGAGGAACAGGCAGCGTGCTCTATGTCGACGAGTTCCAGCTGAACTACTAGACCTTAACCTAAACCTATGAAAATTCTTTTTGTCTGCAACAACTACTACGCCACAGGCAACGGCCTTTCCGCCTCGGCCCGGCGCACCGTCACCTACCTTCGCAAGGCAGGGCAGGATGTCCGCGTACTCTCCGGTCCGAACCACGACGACCCCAAACTCCAGCCGGACTACATCCTGGAAGACATCCACATTCCCATCTTCGACAAGATCGTCCGCGCCCACGGCTACAAATTCGCGGGAATCAACCGGAAAAAGATCAAGGAAGCCGTCCGCTGGGCTGACGTCGTGCATCTCGAAGAGCCCTTCTTCATCGAGGCGGCCACGGCCCATATCTGCCACAAGCTCGGCAAACCCTGCACCGGCACCTACCACCTCCATCCCGAGAATATGTTCTACTCGGTCAAGATCGGATGGTGGAAAGGCATCAACCACGGGACGATGGCGATCCTCTACCGCAATATGGTGTTCAACAAGTGCTCCCACGTCTCCTGCCCCACGCAGAACGTCATGGACCGGCTCCGCCGCTTCCACTACACGGCAAAGTTGCACCTGATTTCCAACGGCGTCATCCCCGACACCAACCTGCGGCCGACGATGCCCCCCAAGAACCCGGACGAACCTTTCTCGATCGTCTGCATCGGACGACTCGCCGCCGAAAAAGACCAGACAACCCTGCTGAAGGCGATGCGCTACTCCAAGTATGCCGACCGCATCCAGCTCTATTTTGCAGGCCGTGGCCCGGAGCGGAAACGGTACCTGAAGATGGCGCACAAACTCGTGGATGACGGCGTGCTGAAATATGAACCCATCTTCCGCTACCACACCCGCGACGAGCTGCGCGAACTTTCCGCCCGCGCCGACCTCTATGTCCACTGCGCCGTCGTCGAGGTGGAAGGGCTCTCAGCCCTCGAAGCCCTACAGCAAGGCGTCGTCCCCATTATGGCCTCCGGCCCCCTGACCGCCACCTCCCAGTTTGCCCTGGACCATCGCAGCACCTTCCCCATCCGCGACAAACGCGCGCTGGCCGACCGGATCGACTGGTGGCTCGACCATCCCGAAGAACGCGAGAAGATGAGCGTAAGGTACGCCGAATCCACCGAGCAGTATGACATCCGCAAGTCCGTACAGCAGCTCATCGAGATGTTCCAGCTCGCCATTGACGGGAAATAATTTTCAGAAATCATCTCTTTCCGCTTAGCCGCTTCGACCTTTCGGAGCGGCTAATTTTTTTGTTTCATTTTTGAAAAAGTTTTTTTATTTTTGGAAAGAGTAACACTAAGATTTTTTACAAAAAGTAGTTGATTTGTCCAAATTATGCGTATATTTGCGGGCTTTATGGTAGTAAGTCCGAAGCCACAAAAAGGACAAAAACCACAAAAAGCACACACTAAAAACACTGACCATAACCAATCAGTCATGAAAAAACTATTTATTTTCTCCCTTTTCGCGGCGCTTGTCCTAAGCCTCGGGAGTCCCGCCTTGTTCGCACAAGGATCGGGAAAGAACCAGGTCTGGACAGGTATCGTGGTGGATGCCAACGGCGAGCCGATCATCGGCGCCGCCGTCCTGATTGCCGGCAAGGCCAACACGGGTAGCATCACCGAGATCGACGGAACCTATTCCATCTCGGCAGCCGCCGACGACGAACTCATTTTCTCCTGTCTGGGCTACCAGAACGAGACCTTCAAGGCCGGCAGCGCCGCCGCCCGCCGCGTCATCCTCAAAGATGACAGCGTCGCGCTCGAAAGCGCCGTCGTCACCGCACTCGGCATCAAGCGAGACGAGAAAGCCATCGGTTATTCCGTCACGAAAGTGGATAGCGACAAATTCGCCTCCGCCGGTACGACCGGTAACTGGCTCAACGGTATGACCGGCCAGGTCGCCGGTCTGAATATCGACCGGAGCAGCGGCCCTAACGGCTCCATGCGTGTTACCGTCCGTGGTGAGTCCTCCGCCAGCCTCGAGAACAACACCGCCCTCTTCGTCGTGGACGGCGTTCCTATGTTCAACACGGCGACGACCTCCGACGGCGGCGGCGAGGGATCCTCCTTCGCCATCGACTATGGTAACGGTACGGCCGATATCGACCCGGAGAACATTGAGAGCGTCACGGTGCTGAAAGGTGCCGCCGCTACCGCCCTCTACGGTTCCGCGGCCTCCAACGGCGCCATCATCATCACGACCAAGTCCGCCGAAGGCCAGGATGCCGTCTTCAAGGTGAGCTTCAAATCCAGCTTCGCCGCCGACCTCGTCCTCGCCTCGCCCGATTTGCAGTATGAATACGGCCAGGGTTCCACCCAGGACTATTACTACTACCTGGGCAACGACATCGAAGACCGCGACCACAACCCCTATCCCGGCCTCGACCCCGTCCGCAGTTACAACTCCACCGCCGCCCTCGCCTCCTGGGGTCCGAAGATGGACGGTACCCCGTACTATCAGTACTACAACCGCTACAACGGGACCAACCTCCACTACGACGAGAACGGTCTTCCGGTCCGCGACGCCACGCCCTTCGTCAGTTACGGCGACTGGTTCAAACGCTATTTCAAGACCGGCCTGACCTTCAACAACGCCCTCGTCCTCTCCGGCAAGATCAACAAGGACAACAGCGTCCGCGTGAGTTACACCAACAACACGGCCACCGGCATCGTGCCCAACTCCCCCTCGCAGACCAACTCCCTGTCCCTGAGGACGACCAGCCAGCTAGGCAAATGGCTGCGGGTGGAAACTTCCGTCAACTACCGCAATATCAAGCAAGACAACATTCCTGTTTCCTCCGGTTACGGTTCCACGGCCATTATGTACTCCCTGTGGTGCTACGCGCCCAACGTCGATATGGCCTGGGCACAGGACTACTGGATCGATCCGAACGCCAAGGAGGCGGTCGGTCAGAACTCCACCCTCTCCGGCAGCAAGAACAACGCCTACTTCCTGGCCTACGAGTGTATCAACAACCAGCTCAAGGACCGTGTCTATGGCAACGTCTCCTTCAAGGCGGACATCGTCAAGGGCCTCGACCTGACCATCCGCGGCGGTCTCGACATCTCCAACGACTTCCGTACCCAGCGGCAGGCCACCTCCACACAGGCCAAACCCCTGGGCTGGTACCGCGAGCAGAACATCACCAACAAGCAGTACACCGGTGATTTCCTCCTGAAGTACAACACCAAGTTCGCCGGCGACTTCGAGTTTACCGGCAACTTCGGCGGCAGCATCCTCTACCGCGAGTACGGCCGCCACAACCAGACGGCGACGTCCCTGATGATTCCGGGCGTGTACTCCCTGGCCAACGCCGCCTACGAGCCCAAAACGCTCAACTACTCCTACAAGCGGCAGACCAACTCCCTCTACGGAATGGTTTCCTTCTCCTGGAAGAACTGCATCTTCCTCGACGTGACCGGCCGCAACGACTGGTCCAGCACCCTGCCTGCCAAGAACCGCTCCTTCTTCTATCCTTCGGTCTCCGGCAGCATCGCCCTCAACGACCTCTTCGAGTTCGGACGGGAGAACGGCCTGCTGAACCTGCTGAAGATCCGCGCTTCCTGGGCCCAGGTGGGTAACGATACGGCTCCCTACCGCATCGAAGAAGCCCTCCAGTACACGGGCTTCCCCGGCACGGTGTCCGTTCCTACCGCCAAGTTCAACAGCGACCTGCGTCCCGAGATCGTCTCCTCCTGGGAAGTCGGTATCGAACTCCGTATGTTCAAGAACCGCCTCTCCCTCGACGCCGCCTACTACGACGCCGTCACCAAGGACCTGATTTCCCAGATGCCCGTTTCCTACGCCAACGGCGTGAATTATATGTATGTCAACGCCGGCTCCATCCGCAACCGCGGTGTGGAGGCAACCCTTTCCGGCACGGTCATCAAGACCCGCGACTTCCAGTGGAAACTCGGCGCCAACTTCACCCTCAACCGCAACACCGTGGTCTCCCTCGGCGAGGGCATCGACTCCTGGATTGTCGCCCAGTATTCCTCCCACGCTTACATGACCGCGTACGAAGGCGGCAGCCTGACCTCCATGTATGGCAAGGGCTTCAAACGTGCGCCCCAGGGTTCCACGGCCATTGACGCCACCGGTAAAGTCGTGGATGTTTCCGGCCTGCTCGTACTCGACGAACAGAACTACGCCCAGGTCGGCACCGACCTCCAATACCTCGGCGAAGTCGCCCCCGACTGGAAGGGCGGTTTCAACACCACCTTTAAATATAAAGGCGTAAGCCTGTACATCGGCTTCGACGGTCAGGTTGGCGGCCACTGCTGGTCCTACTCCAACTGGGTCATGAACTACCGCGGTAAGGGTATCAACACCCTCGAAGGCCGCCAGGGCGGATTCGTCGCCCCCGGCGTCCGCGTGCTTCCCGACGGCAACTACATCGTCAACACTACACCCTTCTCCCGGGATGGCATCCAGGATTGGTACGAAAGTTACTACGACCAGACCAATGCCGAAGTCAACTTCGTCAGCACCCAGTTCCTCAAACTCCGCGAGGTACGCCTCGAGTGGCAGCTTCCCAAGAAGTGGCTGGCCAAGACCAAGGTCCTCAGCGGCATTGCCCTGAGCGCCTACGGCAGCAACCTCTACTGCTGGAGCGACTTCCCCATTTTCGACCCCGAGGGTATCACGATGCGCGGCAGCGCCGTCGTTCCCGGCTTTGAAGTCGTCCAGATGCCTTCGACCGCCCAGTTCGGCGCCAGCATTAACCTTACATTCTAAAGAAGGAGGACAGAGAGATGAAAAAGATTTTGTTTTCCACCCTTGCGGCGCTGCTTCTGACCGCCTGCAGTCATTTCGACACCATCAACAAGGACCCGTACTCCCTCTACAATGCACCCGCCGAGGAGTACGTCCACCCCATCGTCTTCAAGACGACGCGGTCTTCCATCGATATCTTCCGCAACAACACCTGTCTGCTCATGCAGCAGGGCGTCAACCACAATACGGAGAATACCTCGCGCATCATCAGCAACTACAACATTGCGGAAGGCATCATCGACGACGCCTGGCTTTCCTACTACATCCAGTACGGCAACGCCATCAAGATGTACGACCAGGCCGTGGCGGATATGTCCTCCCCGGTCAAGTCCGTCAAGCAGAACGCCAAAGGCCTTCAGGGTGTCGCCCTGATTCTCTGCGCCCATCTGATGATGCAGATTACCGACACCTACGGCGATGTGCCCTTCAAGGAAGCCGGCGCACTGATTAGGGCCGTGGGCGAAGGGAAATACACCACCGCCTACGACAGCCAGAAGGACATCTACTACGGCATTATCGCGATGTTCGAAGATGCCAACAAACTCCTGGGCGAGAGCATCGCTGATGGAGCCCTTTCCTTCAGCGCCACCTGCGACAAGACCTTCCAGGGCAGTTTCGACAAATGGCGCCGCTTCGGCAACTCCCTCTACCTCCGCGCCCTGATGCGCGTGGCGATGAAAGTCACGCAGGATGAGGGCGGTGTCATTGAGTTCAACGACGGCAAACACGACGATTTCGCCATCGCGGACAAGCTGTACGCCATCTACCAGTCCTATCTGGCCGGCGACGGTCTCTATCCCGTGATGCGCGGCCGTCAAGACCGTCCGATGGTTCACTTTGATAAAAACAATGAAACCGAACAGACGCCCTTCTTCAGCCTTACGTCCGGCAGCTGGAATGCCGTCACCGCCTGTACTACGCTCTGCGAGAGCGTGCTCGAAGGGACATATAAGATTTTCGAGCTTGATTCCGCCGGCGTGAAAATCAAACCCTTCGGGGACAAACTCCTTTGGCAGGCCACGGCAAAGAAAGACATGACGCGTGCATCCGACCCCCGCTATGCCTGCTGGTTCAGAAAACTCAACGGCATGCCCACACAGATGCTCCGCGACGACCACGAGTTTTATTACAACCACTTCAGAAGTGGCAGCGGAAACTTCCTGGGCGGTTCCATGATGCGTGGGGGGGAAACGGAAGTGGATCAGGTCTGGGGTCAGATACACGATCTCCAGAACGCCAGTGAATACCCCCTGATGCAGTTCTCCGAACTTCCCTTCATCTTCGCGGAAGCCGGCGCACGCGGCTGGATCTCCACCATCACCTTCGCCGGTGTCCAGACCCTGCTCCGCAAAGCCGTGACCGAAAGCGTTCTCGAGTGGAACACGTATTTCACCGAGTCTTCCGACGAGGTGGTCAATTATGTCAACTGGGTGATGCAGGAAAAGACGTACGTCGTCGATCCGGGCATTCCTGCGGAGCCGCTTTCCCCGAACAACGCGAAGGCTGCTATCATGACCGAAAAATGGATTGCCCAGTTCTTCATCGGCATCGAGTCCTGGTGCGACTACCGCCGTACCGGCTTCCCGCTGCTGAAGACCAATGGTCCCGCGGCTGGCAACGATCAAATCCTTCCCACCCGTATGCGCTACCCCTCCGATGAAGCCTACCGCAATGTGGACGCCTACAACAAAGCCATCAACGGCTGGCTTAAAGGTTCCAACAATATGACGGTAGATGTCTGGTGGGCCAGCACCGTAGAAAGTACAACCAACCGAGAAAAAGGCAGACAATAGTTATGAAACACAACTCCATACTCATTGCCCTGGCGGCCGTCGCCCTGCTGACGGCCTGTCAGAAGAAAGAATCCGAAAGGGATAAAGTAAATGGCCGCACCATCTCTTCGCTGGAAGTCAGCTATGAGGTGAACGGACAGGCCGTCAGGTCCCTTTCCTTCTCCCACGACTATAACCTCTGCACCCTCCAGGTCAACCTCAACAACGAAGGGCTTCACTGGGACATAGAGTCTGACCGCGACTGGTGCGTCGTCGTCCCCGGCGACCACCGGGGTTCGGGCGTGGTGAACCTGCAGATCAAGTCCAACGAGAGCTTTGATGCCCGTGACGGTGACGATGCGGCGACACTGACCTTTACCGCCGGTGATTTCCGCGGCTTCCGGATGACCGTCGACCAGAAGGCGGCCACCTTCCTCTTCAGCCAGCCCTATTTTGTCACAGGCAAGGCCGGAGCGGCTCCCACGGTCAACGTGACCACCCTGGCCAGCACCGACTGGGATTTCGAGAGCGACGTCGACTGGCTCACCGTCACCGACGGTGCCGCCTCCGTCATCGGCGAGCAGAAAGTCAAGACGCTGACGCTCACCGCCGCGGAAAATACCGAAGACTCCCGCCTGGCTACGGTGACGCTTTCTTCCGACGGAGAAAAGGATTACCTTCGCCTCTGGCAGTTCGGCACCGAACTGAATTATGAGGCGGGAGAAATCTTCTTCCCCAAGGATGAAATCGCCTCTTTCAACATCGTTGTTCCCCGCAACCAGATTGCCAAGACCAACCTGCCCGAATTTGCCATCTACCGCGCGATCCGGGTCGATGACGTCCTCGACCGCCTGACCTTCTCCATTGCGGACAATCTCAGCGACTGCGGCGCTCCCCGCCACGTTCCCATCAGCTTCACGCTGTCCAACAACACGGCGACCAATGTGGCGCTGCCCACCATGACCCAGGACTTCAAGCCCGCCGGAGGACTGATGACGGCGGAAGGCCTGAAACTCTTCGCCCAGAAGGTAGCGGCCGGCGAGCCGACGACGGACTGGCAGAAAGACGGCTGGGTGACAATGCTCCAGGATATCGACATGAACGGTGTGACGGACTGGCAGGGCATCGGCACCGCCGCCCATCCCTTCACCGGGAAATTCGACGGCAAAGGTTTCTCCATCCTGAAACTCAACGCCGCCCATGGCCTCTTCAACTACTGCCAGGGCGCTGATGCCAGTTCGACGGTCATCATCAAGAATGTCACGCTGAACGACAAATGCAAATTCTACTGCTCGATGGACGACTGGGAGAACGACGCCTGCTTCGGCGCCATCGCCGCGCAGGCCGTGAACACCCAGTTTATCGACTGTTCCAGCTATGCCGATATCGATTTCGAAGGCAACAGCAGCGATGATTCTCCCGCATTCATCGGCGGCATCCTCGGCAAGGGCGGTGAAGGCGTCTCCGTGCAGAAATGTACGTTCTCGAACGGCAAGATCACTTTCGCCGCCTCCGGAGAACAGGCTTATGTCGGCGGCATCGCCGGCTATTCCCCCTCCGCCGTCGGTTGTACGATGAACGGCAACGTGACGACGACCGAAACGTTCTCAGACTTTTATGTTGCCGGCATCACGACGCTGATCGACGGGAACAGCGACATCTTTGGCAACAGCTTCGGCGGCACGGTGTCCGTCGCCGGCAGCAGTCTCGATATCTTTGCCGGCGGCCTCTACGCTGCAACCAAGAACGGTACCGAGCGCAGTTTCAACGCCGCTTCGGATATGTCCTCACTGACCGGTACGGTCGAAGTTGTCTCCCACAAGGATGACGATACCTCGATGATCTATGCCGGTGGGTTCATCGGCTATGTCGCCCCCACGTCCAAACTTAGCTTCACCGGTTACGACACCGCCGCCAAGGTCATTTTCGACGATTCCGTCTGGCGTGAAGCGAAATGCTGCGCCCTGGGCGGAGTGATCGGCGGCTGCTCGCTGGATGTCAAGGCGAAAGAGTTGACATTCGAGAACATCACAATCAACGGCGGAATGGTTTCCTTCAAGTTCCAACAACATCCGGAAGTCACCGCTTCCAACCGTCCGGAGGCCCGCAAGGGTTATTACGGCGGCATCGCCGGCTACTGCTATGCACCGACCACCTTCACCGGCTGCCACAACCGGGGCGAAGTCGGCAGCATCGTATCCGGCTCCTACTGGAATGCGTGTAAGAAACAGGAGAGCAGCCTCCATTACGCGGGCGGCATCGCCGGCTGCATCGAGGGCGGAAATGCAACCCTTACCTCCTGCACCAACGAGTCGACCGTCACCAATTGTTTCTGGGTCAACCAGTCCTACGCTACCTGTATCGGCAGCAACCTCGGCATCCACACCGGCGGCATCCTGGGAGGTTTCCAACTTCCTTCCGGCAGCTTTACGCTGACGATGACCTCCTGCGACAACACGGCCAGTGTCGAGGGCCTTCGTGGCGCTGCCGGCGGCATCATCGGTTTCTGCCGGAACGCGACGATTACCGGTTGCAACAACTCCGGAAAGGCCTACGCCTCCACCACCTGGACGAGCAACATCGCCGCCCACGTGGGAGGTATTGCCGGTACGGTCATCAATACGAGCCTGACGGAGTGCAAGGCCAAGACCACGCTTCGTTCCTCCCGGACCGGTTCGTCCGATTACGCCTCCAGCGGCGGTATTCTGGGACGGGCCTTCGGCGACGATGCCATCACGCTGCTCAGATGCTACTATTATGGCAACAGCATCTGTATTCCCGCCAACAACGGAGATCTGTACCCCGGCGGACTGGTCGGCTCCGGTACGGCCAACACGACCATGACGGATTGCCAGTACGGCGGCTCTGTCACCAAACGCAACAAGGCGGACAACGCCGATGACTGGACCAAGGTGATCACCACCAACAACCTCGATCAGTATTTCTCCGGAAACGGGACGGGCACTGCGACCGGCACCCAGCTTTCGGACGGCAATTTCTTTTAACAGTAGCAAAGTGATATGATGAAACGCATTGCTTTTCTTCTTCTGCTGACCCTTCTGCCCTTCTCCTCCTGCAAAAAGGAGGAAGAAGGCGGCGGTGGCGGCGGTGGCGTGACGCCCCGCGAAGTGACGGTTACCGGCTGCGTCAAGGGCAGCGACAACACCCCCATTGCGGGCGTCGTCGTCTCCGACGGCATCTATTGCACGAAGACCGACGAGCAGGGCAACTATGCCCTCGGGGCCGATCTTTCCAAGGCCGACTTTGTCTTTGTCAGTACGCCTCCCGATTGGGCGGCACCGAAGAAGAACGGCCATGCCATCTTCTGGAAAAAGCTTGCGGACTACACCAAGACCGGCGGCAAATACACGGGCGTCGACTTTACGCTGAACCGGATTTCCAACCCGGACCGCTTTACGATCTTCATCTACGGAGATCCCCAGCCCCGTGCCAGGAACCAGACGACGGACAACTATGCCTACGCCTCCCTGGATGCCTGTGAGGATATGTACAAGGATATGAAGGAGTATGCCGCCACTCTGACGGGCCGCCCCATTTACGGCATCGGCCTGGGCGACATCGTCCATCAGAAAATCTCCCTGCTGACCGACTACCTCAACGGGATGAAGACCACCGGCATTACCACCTACAACGTCATCGGCAACCACGACCAGGGGCACACGATGGGCATGACCGACCCCGAGGCGTCCAAGGCCTTTGAAGAGAAGATGGGCCCCACCAACTACTCCTTCAACCTCGGCAACCTGCACTTCCTGATGCTGGACAACATGATGGTACAAAGCGGCAAATACAGCGACGAATGTTCGACCGGTCTGACGGACGACATCTGGACCTTCGTACAGAACGACCTCTCCTATGTCTCCTCCGACAAGACCATCATGGTTTGCGCCCATTCTCCCATGTTCCGCCTGCTGGAAGGACACGACCGCAGCGGCAAGCACCTGGGCGATTTGCGCAACGCCCTGCTTCGTTTCAGTAAAGTCTATGCCTGGGCGGGTCACACCCACGCCTCCTTCAATTACGTGGACTTGAGCGATCCCAAAATTGAGTCGCACACGCTCGGCCGTGTGACCGGCGCCCTCTGGACCAATGAGTTCATCTGCGAGAACGGTACGCCCCGCGGCTATCTGGTCTTCGAATACGACGGCGGAAAAGCCAAGCCCATCAGTTGGAAATTCAAACCCATCTTCTGGCAGACGGGAACGCCCTCCGGCAGTTCGCTTTACGACTATACCTATCGCGACTGGGATTACAATACTTCGGGCCGCGCCGTAATGAAATCCACCGGCGAGAATCTCTCCGACTCCTACCAGATGCAGGTCTTCAAGCCCGGCACCTACGAGGCGAACGACAAGACGGTCTATGCCAATATTTTCCTTTGGGATGAGGCCTGGGACAAGCCGAGATTCCAGTTGGAAGGGGGAACGGCCAGTGTGATGACGCGCATGACCGCCTCAAAGTCCACCGACCCCTACTACCTGTACCGCTACTCCAAAGCCGACTGGGAAATCTGCGCCTGGTACGCCTCGAAGTATTCCTTCCTGAAAACCAATTGGTATGACGACGATGGGAAGGACCCCAGCAACAAAAAGCGCAACTGCACTTCGATTTTCCGTTACACCATCAACTCGACGGCCGCGCACGGTAGCGGAACCGTCAGTGTGAAGGACCGTTTCGGTAATACCCATACCTCCAGCATCAGCTGGTAAAATTTTTTCGTCATGAACCACATAATGACACTTTCTCGCCGCCTTTGCGCCCTTGCGCTCGCGGCCTTCCTGCTTGCCCCCCTTTCCGCCCTTGCCGGCGGTATCGGCAGCGCCAAGGACCTGCAGGATTTCATTGCCGCCTATAACAACGGCGAATCCCTCTCCCCCTGGAGTGAAGGGGACAGCATCGTCGTGCTGACTGCCGACATCGACCTCGGCAAGGTCAAGAAGATGGCCCAGGTCGAGAGTTTCTCCGGCCGCTTCGACGGTCGCGGCTTCCGTCTCAAGAACTGGAAGAGCGCATCGGCCGGTCTTTTCAAACTGATTGGCACGACAGGCACCGTCAGCAACCTTATCATTGACAAGTCCTGCGCGATGAAAGTGAGCAGCAAAGACCGCAAGGAGGGCGACTTCTGCCTGGGCTTTATCGCCGACATCAATGAGGGCACGATTCAGGCCTGCGTGAACGAAGGAAGCATTGCGCACAAATGCGCTTATGCCGGAAAGAGCGTTTACATCGGCGGCATCGCCGGCGGCAACCGCTATGTCATCCGCGAATGCCGCAACAGCGGTAAGATTAGCTCCGACGTCTCCGGTGAGTTCAAGGAAGAGGTCAACCACAACGTCGGCGGCATCACCGGCGGCGCGTTCGCCAAGCCCTACCGCTCCAGCGTCGTCGTCAACTGTGAAAATACTGGGGAAATCTCTGCTGTGAGCAACCTCTTCTTCCTCTTCGAAGGCGGTATCATCGGCAAGACGAACCGCACCAATGTCAAATACTGCATCAACCGCGGCGCCGTCAAGGGCGACATCCGCGAAGGGGAACCGGACGCCAAGACCGAAAAGTCTTCCGTCGGCTCGATCTTCCTCGGCGGCTGCATCGGCCAGGCCAAGGGCGACGTGGTTCGCTGCGACAACTTCGGGGCGGTCACGACGCTTGGAGCCGGCGGTGCCGGCATCGGCGGCATCGTGGGTGCGCCCCACGGCGTTCTCGTGATGGTGGACTGCTTCAATTACGGAGATGTCAAGGCCCAGGGGGAAATGCCCTCCAACGCCGGCGGCATTGCCGGTCAGATTGCCCGTCCCGTCCACGTCCGCGGCTGCGTCAACTACGGAAAGATTGTTTTCGACGGCCTTTCCTCCCGCGCCCGCAGCACCGCCGCAGGTATTGTCGGCAACATCAATACGCCCAAGAGCCAGGAGGCCGGCGCCTATGTCAGCCGCTGCATCAACCACGGCGAGATTTTCGCGGCAGCCGGCGGCAACAAATATGACGCCTCCAACAAGAACGCCATCCACGCGGGCGGCATTGTCGGCTTCGCCGATGTCCGTCAGGACTACAGGGCCCTTATCGCCGACAACTTCAACGACGGGAAGGTCAGTTGTGAAGGCGGTCGCCGCGGCTCCATCGCGGGCGGCACCTCCGGCGTGAACGTGACCGGCAGCGCCCCCACCGACTGGGTGACCCTGCTCGACAAACCCGCCGCTGACGGATCCAATGTCTGCGGTAGCGTCAAGACCCACGAAGGCAAGCCCCTCGAAGGCATCCTGGTCACCGACGGTCTTCAATATGTCAAGACCGGAAAGAACGGCTCCTACAAGATGACCTCCGACCTCTCGCAGACCAGGTTCATTTACCTCAGCATTCCCAACAACGCCCAGGCCCCGACCCGTGACGGCGTGCCACAGTTCTTCCGCCGCGTACCCCGCTACGCCCAGGCGGTCCAGGCCGACTTCATCCTCGAGCCCTGCAGCCCCGCGAAGGACTACACCGTCCTCTGGATTGCCGATCCTCAGGTCAAACCCTTCGGCTTCAAGGACGACTTTTCGATGGATGTCTGGCACAATCGCGTTGCGCCGGACGCGGAAGCATTCCGCGCTTCGCTGCCCGGCAACGTCTTTTGCATCAACCTCGGCGACCTCGTCTATAATGAGATGTCCGCCTGGGAAGACTACCTTGCCGGCGCCGCCAAGATCAAGTGCCCCACCTTCAACGTCATCGGCAATCACGACTACGATCAGTCGAACCTCTTCGATACCAATCAGGGGAATGTCTTCTTCGAGACCTATGTCGGCCCCGAACATTATTCCTTCGACATCGGCGATATCCACTACATTGTCCTGAACACCATCCTCTACGACCGCAAGGACGCCAAGGACAAATATCACTACGGGCTCGAAGACCGCGACTACGAGTGGCTGAAGGCCGACCTCGCCAACGTGCCGCACGACAAGGTAGTGATGCCCTGTGCCCACAACAACCTCTTCAAGACGCCCAACTCTTCCCCGAACGGATCCCACGGCGTGTATAACCGTCACTACAAGGACTGTGTAGAACTCTTCGCCCCCTACAAGGCGGTTTACTCCTGGAACGGCCACTCCCACACCAACTTCTACTACAACTACGCCAACCACTACGGCAAGCCCAAGGCGGAGGGTGGCACAAAGCACGGCGCCCCCAACATCCAGAGCATTTCAGTCGCCCGTGCGACCGGCGCACTGCGCTTCAACGCCCCCATCGGCGCGGAAGGCGAGCCCCAGGGCTATATGGTAATGAATGTACGCGACGGCGACAAGGTGGACTGGTATTATAAAGGTGTAGGCAGCGGCCAGAATTATCAGATGCGTGCCTACGCGCCCGAGACCACCGGAGACGGCACGGTCAAGGTCAATGTCTTCAACTGGTCGGAGGGCTGGAGCGCACCCGAATGGTACGAAGGCGGAAAGAAGGTCGCCGATATGGAGCTTACCCCCCGCGTCGACTACGCATACAAAGCCCTGTTCGACGACTACCACAACGAAACGAACCGTAAGTACTGCCAGCCGCACGACAAGTGCCGCATCTTCTCGGTCACGCCTTCCGCCGGATGCCGGAGCGGACAGATCCGGGTGACAGACCTCTTCGGAAACACCTATTCAACCGACGTAAACTGGTAAAAATCGGAAGCCGGAGCGTCGTTCTCCGGCTTCTTTTTTACTACTATAACCCTATAAATTAAGGCGGGAATTTGCATATTTCAACTACTTTTTATACCTTTGCCGCCGTTTTAAAAGTGAAGACATGAAAAAGACGTTCACAAACCAATTCTGCGGGGTTTCTTTCTATGAAACTCCCGCTTGTCTTGAATTCTGCTTCAAGACTTCCGGACCCTTCCAGGCCAGTGCCGCAGGTGTCCAGATCGACCCCATTGTTGAAGAAAATCTTGACTGGGACTAAACTATGAAAAAGTATTCCTTCCTCCTGCTTGCGGCAATGGGATTGCTGGCAAGCTGCGCCAAAGAAGTGGCGGTCGACTCCGACACCGCCCAGTCCAAAGGCAAGACCGTCATCTCCGTCAGCATGCCCGCAGACGAGAGCCTCAAAACCTACCTGGGTGACAAAGACGCCCAGAACAAACGTCCGGTTTATTGGTCCGACGGCGACGACATCAGCTGCAACGGCGTCGCGTCCGAAGCGCTCTCCGACGTCGAAGAGGGCCAGTCTTCCGCCTCGTTCACCTTTGAAGGCCTGCTGTACACCCCTTATAAGATTGCTTACCCCGCCAGCATCTGGACGGACGCCACGCATGTGACGCTCCCCGCCCAGCAGACTTATGCTGAGGGCAACATCTCTGACGGACAGCTTCCCATGGCCGGCTACGGAGCAGCCATCAACAGCATTCAGCTCAGCCACCTCTGCGCCATCGTCAAGGTGTCTATCAAGCGCGCCAGCGGCGAAGGCGCCGACAAGGACAAAATCCAAGTTGTATATTTTAAAGGAAAGAACGACGAGCAGGTCAGCGGCACCTTTGCCATCGACTACGCCGCCACCTCTTCCCTGACCCCGGCTACCGCCACCACAGCCTCGGCCAAAACGGTGTTCATCAACGGCAAGCTCGCCACCTCTACGGAAACCGCCCTCGTGTATCATCTCGTCGTTCCCGCCCGCACCTACGCGAACGGTTTCGACATCATCGTGCGCGACGAGAACAACCACGAAATGGTCAAGAGCAAAGCTTCCTCCGTCACCCTCGCTCCCGGCGCCCTCTATGATCTTCCCGAGCTCGAGTTCGTCCCGACGACCACCCATGTCGACGTCGAGATTGCCAACGCCGGCGACCTGGTGGATTTCGCCGAGAACTACGTCAGCGAATATTACGATCTCGGCAGCAGCCTGGTCGTGAATGTCACCTCCGACATCAGCTTCGACGCCGCTTCCTCCGCGGCCTTCAATGCCACGGGCGGAATCGGAGACCAGGCTGGTTCTCTTTATTTCAACGGCAGTTTCAATGGAAACAACCATACCATCAGCGGCCTGACGGCCACTGCGCCTCTGTTCGAGGCCATCGGCGGCGGCGGAACGGTCAAAAACCTGACCCTCGACAACAGCTGCTCCTTCACGTTCACCCACGCAAACGACTCTGAAGGGATGTTCGGCTCTGTGGCCGGCTATCATAAAGGAACCATCGACCATGTGGCCGTCGCAGCCGACATCGCCCTGGACGCCGTCGCCGATGTAACCTATATGACTTCCCTCGGGGGCCTGGTCGGCCGCGCCACGACGGGCACCACCGAGAATTCCGAGTATTCCGGCCTTATTTCCACGCCCGCCGGCTTTACCGGCACAGGCAAGCTCATCATCGGAGGCCTGGTGGGTCGCTTCTCCAACAACGGCGGTGTCAGCGATTCCTATTTCAAGGGTGCCATCACCAACGCCGCCCAGATCACCTCAACCGACGAGAACAATCCTTATCTCATTATCGGCGGTGTTGCCGGCCTTGTTGACGGCGGCGCCAGCGTCACATCCTGCTCCACGACTGCGGATCATGCCGACGAGGCCAGCGCTTATTCCGATTTTAGCGGGAAAATCGTCAACAAGACATCCGTCGCATATCATTCCGCCCTGGGTGGCATCGTAGGTGAACTGAACAACGGCACGGTTTCTTCCTGTGAGAATGCCGCCACCATTGCCCTCACCATTTACAGGAACGATGACAACTGCCGTTTTATGAAAACGGGTGGTATCGTCGGCAAGAACAATGCGGACGGCAGCATTACCGGATGTACAAATAACGGAAGCGTCCAGCACCGTTCCAATCCCAAATACCAGTTGCTGGGCGGTATTGCCGGTTACAACGAGGGCACGATTTCCGACTGTACCAACAATGCCGTTGTCAACCAAATGACATCCGGGCAGAGCGTCAAAGCGGGCCGCTATGTATATTTGGGCGGTATTATTGGAGAAAACAAAGCCGACAATAAGGTTTCGAATGTCCACAACACGGCGAATGTTGAAATCTCCTCCATGGAAGACAACGCCAACTCTAAAGAATATATAGGGGGTGTCATCGGTTTCAATAAAGGCATTGTTGTCGGTGGAGACACCAAAGATGTTACGAATTCCGGTCAAGTCTATCATTCTCCTGCTTTCACCAATCAGTTCGCCGGTTATTATGTCGGCGGCATCGCAGGCCTTACCACGGCAGCTGTCAAAAATGCCAAAAATACCGGACGTCCTTATTTCCGTTGGAATAGTTCTTCCAATGGCGTAAGCAATGTGCACATCGGCGGCATCGCCGGCAAGGCCGAGGGCGCTGCCGGTACAATCGAGAACTGCGAGAATACCGTGGACCCCGGCATCTCCAACTCTGCGCAGGTTTACCTTTACCTGCCTGGAAACGCGTCTTATTCCAACAACTTTGTCGGGGGCATCGTCGGACTCAGCGAGGCGACCAACCCGGTCAAGGACTGCACCAACGGCGGAGAGGTCCGCACGGCGGCGGGTGCCAGCACGACTCCTGTCACAGGCATTATGATGGGCGGTATCATCGGCAAGATGACCGGCTCCGGAGAAGTCAACAATGCGGACAACAGCGGTCGCGTGCGCATTAATTTCGCCGTGGCAGAAGAGGGTCATAGCGGTAACTACCTCGGCGGTATTGCCGGCTATATTACCAATGCTTCTACCGTCACCGTTACCGGTTGTGACAACAGCGGCCAGGTCGACATCAGCTGCGGAGCCGGCCTCGTGCAGGACTGCATCGTTTCCGGCGTCGTGGGCAGGATGGACGCCCCCGGTTCTATCGCGGGCAGCCGCAACAACGGCGGCACCATTCAAATGTCCATAACCGCAAACAGCGTTGGTCCCAAGGATCTGTACGCTGCGGGCATCCTGGGCTACACCGCGAATAATGTAACCATCTCCGGCAGCTCGAACAGCGGCGCCATTTCCGGAGGCAACTCTACCCCTGTAGCCGGCACAGCTTTCTATGCGGGCGGTATCGTTGCCTATCTGAAAGGCGCATCCAAGATACTGAACTGCTCAAATACCGGAAGTACGGCAACCACGCACGCCGGCAACACTGACACCATTGGCAATACTTCGCTCACCGGCGGTATCGCAGGCTTTGTGGAAGGTACAAGCGAGGCCCCGATCGAGATTGGCGGGACGACAGGATGTACGGTCAATACATCTGCCGACCTGAGCGCCAACCGCGGTTGGATTGGCGGAGTTGCCGCTTATGCGAAATACGCGCAGATAAGCAACTGCACCATTGAAAGTATCATCGGTGGCGGATGTGCCGCACGCGGTGCCGGCGGCATCGTAGGCAAGGCGGAATATTGCACCATCTCCTCCAGCAGCTACAACGGTAACCAAATCAAGGCAAATCAGATTCAGGCGGCCAATGGCGAAGGTGGTATTGCGGGATATGCGGACAATTGCACCATTGACGGTTGTTCCTGCTACGCTACGAAGTTCCTCAACAACAATGCTCAACCCTTCGGCGGGATTGTCGGTAAATCCAACTCGAACAACACGATTCAGAATTGCCGCTACAAGTCTGCCGTTGAAGGGCCTACTACCGGAACCGCAGTGACAGCGACAATCGTCGGTTCCGGGTCCTACACCGACGGCGGCGGCAACGTGGCCGACCTCTAGACATTCCGGCCTTCGGGCCTCCTCATTCCAAACAGCCGATGCTCAATGCGCCGGCTGTCTTGTTATGTCCAAGGGTCTTCAACCAACACGAAAACAGTCGCTCGCTTGACGCGAAAGCGCCGAGCGAGCAAAAAAATTACAATTTCACAAAAAGGTCAAAAAAAGGAAAATCTTTTCTTGACTTTCTCATTCTTTCAGATTTTTCACTCTATCTTGCACCCGGGTTTCCACGAAACCCATAAACTTATAAGTTGCAAAATAAAACGAAAACATATATATTTGCAGAAAGTATGGAATTTGTACGGAAAGATATCCGATGCCATTCGGGATACACTTGAAGACGCAAACAGAATTAACCCGCGAGAAAGCAAGGTACTGGAAACGAAGATCCCACGCCAGCTGGCTTCGAGTTTATGCCGTTAGAGTAGATACAAATATGTTCATTGTCACGGGAGGAGCGATTAAACTTACCAGAACGATGCAGGAAAGAAGCCATACACAATTGGAACTTGACAAACTGAATCGCTGTCGCGACTATCTGAAAGATCAGGGAGTTTTTGACACCACGAGCTTTATGGACCATATTGAAAATGACTGATATGAAAAAGAACGCACTGGAATTTCTGGAAAGCCATCAAAGCACCACTCCGTCCAAATTTGAGGAAGAGGCCCGTTGGCGACAGGAAAATGAAATATGGCTGAGGCTCTCCCGCAGTATTGCTTTGACGCTCGTTGATTATATGCAAAAAAATCAACTTTCTCGCGCAGATATGGCCAAAGAATTAGCCGTATCCACGCAATATCTCAGCCGCATCCTTTCCGGCACCGAGAACTTTTCTCTAAAAAGCATCGCTCACATTGAAGCCGTGACCGGTATTCAATGTTTTACTCCGACTTTCGCCTAAAGTAATCAAGCAAGCCGACGCTTCCAGCGAATTTAAAGAGCGACGTTTTACGTAGCGAGCGACGATGCGTCACCGTATAGCAAACGCAATGCGAATTCAAAAATTTTTATTATATTCGCACAAAGTGTTTGCGCGCCTATGAGACCCTATCTAACCACAATCAACAGGCGGGTTTTCTTACTTCGCCTCATCCCTCTCCTGCTTGCAGCCACGGGCATATTTTCAGCCTGTACCAAAGAACTTGCAACGGACGCAACAATTGCGACCGGACGGACCACCCTTCGCGTAAGTCTTCCCGAAGGGCTCAGAACATCGCTCAGCGAACGCATCGAAGCCGTTCCCAATGACTACTATCGCCTCTACTGGTCCGATGGTGACGCCATCACCGTGAACGGAATCGCCTCCGACGCGCTCTCCGGTGTCGCCGCCCAGTCTCAGCAGGCGGAATTTACGATTGACCAGTCCCTGGACCCCCCGTTCCAGATTCTGTATCCCGCCGCCATCTTCAGCGACGCCCTCCACGTCCGCCTGCCCGCCACCCTCAGCGGCAACGCCGACAACATTTCCGACGGTCAGTTCCCGCTCACCGGCTACTCGGTTGACGGCTCGATGAACATCACCCTCCAACCCCTTTGCACCCTGATGAAAATTTCCGTAAAACGGGCAGCATCCGACCCCGACACCCACGACATCGCCTGGGTCTCTTTCAAAGGGCGCGCGAACGAAAAACTGAACGGGGTTTTCTCCATTAATTATGAAGAGAACACGCTCGAAGCCGAAACCACCGAGATTGCCGCCGAACAGGAAGTAAAATCCTTCTGCACCCAGGCTCTTCCCGCCGAAGGTAGCATCGACTATTATCTCACCATTCCCGCCCGGACCTACAGCAACGGATTTTCGGTCACCGTCATGGACGTCGAAGGCCACTATATGGTAAAGGACTTCACCTCCTCTTTCACGCCCGACGCCGGCCAGGTTATCATCCGTCAGGGAGGCGCCATTGAATTCATTCCGACCGCAACTACCCTCAATATCGAAATCTCCAACGCCCAGCAACTCATAGACTTCGCGACGAACTACAACGCCAAGGCGTATGAAGGCATCGATTTCACCGTCACCCTAACGGACAATATCGTTTTCGATGCCACCAGTTCCGCAGCCTTCAACACAACGGGCGGCATCGGCGTGAAATCCGGAGCGGCCGACGACCCGGACGATTACTATTTCAACGGTGTCTTCGACGGAGGCGGCAAGACCATCTCCGGCCTCTATGCCTCCGTGCCCCTCTTCAGGGCCACTGGCTCGAACGGCACCATCCGGAACCTGGCCGTCGACAACAGCTGCTACTTCAGTTTCCTGCCTCCCAACGACTACGAAAGTTACTTCGGCTCCGTCGTCGGTTATCACAAGGGGACGATGGACAACGTGTCCGTCGCCGCATTCGTGGACCTGGCATCCGGCTCGGACGAAGTAGAGCAGTACACCAATTTCGGGGGTCTGGCCGGACGTCTCACCGAAGGTTCCATCAGCAACTGCAGTTACAGCGGCGCCCTCAGCGTGTCCGAGTACTTCTACGGAACGACTTACCTGCGCGTCGGCGGTCTGGCCGGAAGAATCAGCAATACGGCCGGACGTATCCACAATTCCAATTTCGAGGGAACGATGGATTTCGGCGGTGTCGTGAATAATTCAAACGCCGAGGTGCCCCGCATCCAGGCCGGCGGCATCGTCGGCATCAATGCCGGGACGGTCGAGGGATGTACCGTAGCCCAAAACGACCCGGGCATTGACGTGACGGTAGAAGACGACGTCTCTGTCAACATCGACACCCTGACGGTCACCCTGAAATTCGCCTGCAAGCCCGATACCTACCAGATTGCCGTCGGCGGCATCGTCGGCTACAACCTCGCTTCGGGCTCAGTGACGGGGTGCACCAACCACGCGTCCGCACTCTGCAAGTTCGATCGGAAAAACAACGAACAGACCCTTCATTTCGGCGGTATTGCCGGTATCAACGAGGGTTCCGTCAGCGCTTGCGACAACACCGGCGCCCTGGAAGGTCGCTCCGATTTATACTATCAGAAAATCGGCGGCATTGCCGGAACGAATAAGGGGAACGTCTCTTCCTGCCGGAACCTGACGGACGCCGCCATCAACATCGGCGGCAACGAGACAGGAGCCTTCGGTGCGTATGATCTGGAACTCGGCGGCATCTTCGGCGCGCTGGCTTCCACCGGCTCCGTTTCCAATGTGAGCAATTCCGCTCCCGTCAGCATTTACCGAATCGCCAACAATGCGGCGACCATCGTGAAAGTGGGCGGTGTCTGCGGCCTCTGTGAAGCCGAGATCGACGGCTCGACGGACGGCGGCGCCATTACCAATTCCGGAAAGATCTACGAGTACAACAACAACTCCAAGAACAGGACGGAAGGCTTCTTCCACGGCGGCATCGTCGGCTTGGCGAAAGCCTCCGTCAGCCACGTGACCAACAACGGCATGGTACACTTCAACCAAGCCCGAAACGACAAGTTCCCCATTGCGGTGGACCTCGGCGGAATCATCGGGAAACTGGAAGCAGTCGCAACCGCTGACCTTCTCAACTGCGAAAATCAGGGAGAAGTCAGCTACCAGATCAAACAGGCGGGCTCTTACGGGAACAACATCGGCGGCATCCTGGGCAGCACGTCCTCGAATGTCTCCATCGGATACTGCACCAACAGCGGCAATATCCACACAAGCGGAAACACCACCTCCACCGACCACGCCTTCTACCTGGGCGGCATCGTGGGATTCCTTTCCGGCCACTCCTCCATCTCTCATTGCGACAATGACGGCTCCACGATGCTGGACCAGACGAACAACACGGATGACGATGTCAGTAAAATCCTGGCGGACGGCGGCATCGTCGGCGTGGTGAAAGGGACGGCGGACGAGCGCATCAGCATCAGTGACTGCAACTGGATTTATCCGACCGTCAAGGTGGTCGGTTCCCGTCGCGGGACCTGCGGCGGCGTTGCAGCCTATGCCGAATATACGGACATCGCCCGCTGCGACGTAAACGTACGATACAACAAATATAATCACGTGACGGGCGGAGTCGTCGGCTGGGCTGTACAGTCCAGCGTCTCTTCCTGCCGCTTCCTGGGCTCCATCATTACGGCAACGCAGGGCTATGTGTCCGGCGGTGTCGTTGCCAAACTGACGGAAGGCAGCGTAATCAACGGTTGCTGCAATTATTGCACGGACATTACCACGCCCCAGGCGCCTACGGTCCGCGGAGAAATCGCCGCTACTTCCGAGGTCGGCACGGTCATCAAGAACTGTCACTACACCGGCACAATCGCCCTCTGTTCCGACGGTAATTTCAGCACGCCCGAAGGAGAAGAGAACGACACGAATCTACCGGCGCTCTAGGCAAAATACGGCCATTTTTACTACCTTCATACCCCAATAGAAAGCAAAATTCCTCAAAAACTCACTACTTTTTGAGGAATTTTGTGATACTTTAAATAATTTTCCTTATATTTGTCGCACGTAATAACACGCCCATGAAAAAAACTGTAACCAAACCCGGCAGCCGGGCCTATGAGACCCCTGCCTTCCTGTCAATGGATTTGAAGGCCGAAAGCGCCTTCCTCCAGAGCAGCGAAACGCCCATCGAGGGCACCTCTCTCCCCAATGTCACCGTCTACGAACTCGACTGGTAGTATGAAAAAGCGTATTTTCTTTGTGCTTGCAGTACTGGGTGTGCTGGCAAGCTGCGCCAAGGAAATGGCCGCTCCCGAGTCCGTTGAAGGAAAAGAGGGACAGACCGTCCTTTCCGTGAGCCTTCCCGAAGGCCTCAAGACCTCGCTGAGTGATCGGATTGAAGGCATTCCCAGCGACTACTTCCGCCTCTACTGGTCCAACGGTGATGCGATTTGCGTCAACGGCACTACGTCCGCGGCCCTCTCCGGCATTGCCCCCGAAACCACCTCGGCCGATTTTGTCGTCAACCGTACCCTCGAAGCGCCTTTCAAGGTGCTCTATCCCGCCGGAATCCGCGAGGGAGACTACTATGTCAACCTTCCCATGGTTCAGGTTGGAGCGACTGGCAATATAGCCGACGGCCAGTATCCCATGGTGGGTTATGCCGCGACCGACGCATCCGACATCACGATGAAGGCATTCATGGCCATCATGAAGGTGTCCGTCAAACGCGCTGCCGGCGATGAGAACGCCCGCGAAATCGCCGCAGTCGGCTTCCGTGGACGCAAGAACGAGAAAGTGAACGGACTCTTCTCCGTCAACTATGAATCCGGCGCCATCGGTGCCGAAACCACCGAAGTCGCCACTGAGAAAGAAGTGAAGACCCTTTGCGTCCAGTCTCTTCCCTCCGCAGGCGACTCCCTGGACTACTTCATCGCCATTCCCGCCCGCCTTTATAATGACGGCTTCGTGGTCACCGTCTGGGATTCGGAAGGCCACTATATGGAGCAGGAGTTCACCTCGCTCTTCTTCCCCGAAGTGGGACAGATTGTCATCCGCAGCGGCGGCGCCCTCGAGTTCGTGCCCACCAAGACGGACCTGAACGTCGAGATTGCCAATGCCCAGCAGCTGATCGACTTCGCGACGGCCTTCAACAATCTGGAATACGAGGATTACAACCTGCAGAGCGTCACGCTCACATCCGACATCACCTTCGACGCCGAGAGCTCCGCTGCGTTCAATGCTACGGGCGGCATCGGAAACAAAGCCGGAGGTGAAGCCAACTATTTCGGCAGCATTTTCGACGGCAACGACAAGACCATTTCCGGCCTTGCCGCCACCGTTCCTCTTTTCGCTTTCACGGACACCGGTTCCGAGGTGAAAGACCTCACCTTGGACAACAGCTGTTCGCTGACCGTCAATCCCTCCGTCGCCATCGCCACGAACGGCATGCTGGTAGGCCGGAACAAAGGTACTGTCAGCAACTGCACCAGCGCCGCGAATGTCATCATCAACAACATTCAGGACGTCACCTCCACCGCCCAGCATTATGGCGGTCTGGTCGGCCGCAACTATGGCGGCACCCTCTCCGGCTGCACCGTCTCGGGCAATGTCACCTGTTCCCAGGCCGACCAGATCGTCACGGACAATGCGGCCTACATCGCAGGCGTCGCCGGCTCCCAGGCGGACAACGGAAGCATCAGCGACTGCAGCTTTACCGGCAATATCACGATTTCTGACGGCACGACCTATGGCAGCATTACCGCGGAAGGGATTTACTTCTACGTAGGCGGCGTTGTCGGCTATGCCGATGACGGCGCCATTGTTGACTGCACGGCCGGTTCCAGTACAAGTCCCACGGCGATCGATGTGCGCGGCGTCTTCGTCCCTGCCGTCGGCGGTATCCTCTCGTGGGGCAAAACATCCGACGTACTCGTTACCGGCTGCGACAACTATATGTCCCTGTCGGCAGCCAGCGACGGAGCCAGGGCGAATACAACGCCGCTGCGCATCGGCGGCATCGCCTCCCGCACGGCCGGCACCGTCAGCGGCAGCGACAACTACGGCGCGATCGCTTCCCAGACTAATTCCACCAGCCTTTATCTGGGCGGCATCGTAGCGGATGGCGTCAATGTTGCCAACTGCATCAACAAAGCCAGCGGCACCATTACCCGTTCGAACGCCGACCAGGCCACCGACCAGGCCAACCGCTATATGTACATCGGCGGAATCATCGGCTGCATCAATGCGGCGGCAGACATTTCCGACTGCACCAATGAAGCGAACGTGACCAGCAATATCCTTGGAACGGCCACTGCAACGATCCTGGACCTGGGCGGCATCCTCGGCAGCGGGGGACAGAGTGTGGCCAATTCCAAACAGGTGGACATCACCGGCTGCAACAACAGCGGGCAGATTACGCTCAACAACGGAACTCACGCCACCACTGTCGGAAGAATCGCGCTGGGAGGGATTGTCGGTTTCGCCTGCGCCAACAATTCGACCGTTTCCCATTGCGGGAACACGGCGATCGTTTATATGAACTCCCAAACGAACAAAGCGGGTCGTCAGTCCTGCTCGGGAGGCATCGCCGGTCTGATGGGAACGCTTTCCGGAGGGGCTGAAGGCCTTGAAATCGGCCATTGCACCAACTCCGCCCGCGTCTGGAACCGCAATTACAACAACACGGCCACAACGGTAACGGCGACACCTTTCGGCGGAGGCATTGTGGGAGCCATCGTCGGAACGGCCGACAGCAAAGCCTACGTCCACGACTGCAGCACCTCCGGGGACAGCAACAACAACACGGTCGAGCTTCGCGGTTACGCCGGCGGCATTGCCGGATACACGCAGGACGCCTCCCTTGCCGGCAACATCGTCGGACAGGATCTTTCCGGCAGCAACGCCAATTCCCAGGGAATGGGCGGGCTCGTCGGCTGGGCGGTCGGCACCTCGATCTCCGGATGTTCTGTCACCACGACCATCAACGCCGTCAAGGAAATCGGCGGATTCGTTTCCAAGATGGACGGTACCTC
Organism: Bacteroidales bacterium; assembly: GCA_017961345.1. Classification (GTDB taxonomy): domain Bacteria; phylum Bacteroidota; class Bacteroidia; order Bacteroidales; family UBA932; genus Cryptobacteroides. The sequence continues at coordinate 53,098 of JAGCXP010000014.1, forward strand.
CACCATTTCCGCCTGCACCCTGAACGCCAACCTGACGACCGGCACGAACGCGGCTGCCACCGCCGCCGCCGTTCTCGTGAGCAATGCGGCCGACGGTGCGACCATCACGGACTGCGGTGTGAAGGGTACCCTCAACGGGGCGGCCATCACCCTGGAGTCCAATATGATTACCACCGACGCAGGCGCCAACGTTTCCGGTACCTACCTCATTCTCGACTAATCGAAATTTTCGCCCCCCAAGGGCTTTCCTCAAACCATCAGCCGGTACCAACCGTGCCGGCTGATGATTTTTAACCACACAAACCAAAAGACGAAAACCCAGTATTTTTATGAAAATCAAACTTCGTAATGGTTCGCTGCTCGCCGTAGCGTTCGCCTTCCTCGCAGTCTCCTGCACGCGGGAAGAGCCCGCCCAGAGCGAGACTGCCAGCACAGGAAAAACCACGCTCAGCGTCGGGCTCCCCGCGTCCGTCGCACCCCAGACCGCCTCGCAGCCGCAGCAGAACGCCCCTGTAAGCAAGACTTCCCTGGGTCCTTCGTCCGGCGGTTCGCGTAAAGTATTCTGGTCCAACGGCGACCGGATCCGCGTGAACGGCGTGGCCTCCGATGCCCTCTCCGGCATCCCGGAAGAATCCACCTCCGCCGATTTTACCTTCGACGGCGTGATCAACCCTCCGATGAACATTCTCTACCCTTCCTCTTTCTATAAGAACGCGGAATACATCACCCTCCCCGCCACGCAAAGCTACGCGGCAGGCACCATCGCGACGAACACCGTTCCGATGTCCGGTTACAAAGCGACGGCCGGGTCCGGTGCCAGCCTGAGAACGCTCACCGCCCTTGTGCGTATTTCCGTCTCCAAAAACAGCGGCGTTACCGCCAGCACGCTGACCAAAGTCACCTTCAAAGGCAATGACGGCGAGCAGATCGTGGGAGATTTCGCCATCAATTACCAGACGGGCACCCTCACCGCCACCACCACGGCCGAGAACAAAAAAAGCGTGAGCATGAGCCCGAATCAGGCGCTCTCGACCACGGCGACTGAAATCATCCTCTCCGTGCCGGCACGCACCTATGCCAAGGGCTTCAGCATCTCGCTCGAAGACAACTACGGCCGCAGCCTGACCAAGACCAAATCCACTTCCGTCACCCTTCAGGCCGGGAATATGGCCAATATGACCGCTTTCACCTTCGTTCCCTCGGACATCGCCACCGAGTTCGACATCGCGGACATTACCGAGGAACACATCGTACCCGACTATAATGTGACGGGCCGTGTCGTCGACAACTCCGGCAATCCCATCGAAGGGGTGGTCGTTTCGGACGGCATCCTGAGCGTCAGGACCAATGCCGACGGAAACTTCTATATCAACAGCAGCAGGATTGCAAAGAACGCCTCCAACGCCACCACCTCCGACACCACCTTTGTCTATATCAGCACCCCGTCCGGATACAAGAACCAGGAAGTCGTCGCCGGCATTCCCAAGTTCTACAAGAAGAGGTCCGAGATGAGCAAGTCCGGCAACATTTACAACTGCGGCAATTTCACCCTTACCCCGGTCAACGACAGCCACTTTACCCTGCTGGTCACCGCAGATCCCCAGCCGAGAAAACACGACGGGCAATGGGCGTCCATTGAAAAAACGGCCTATCGTTCCCTGCGTCTGTGCCAGTCCCTCTACCGGGATCTGAAAGAAACGGCCGCCAGCAAGAGCACCCCCGTGTACGGACTTTGCCTGGGAGACCTCGTCCACGAGGATATGAGTCTCCTTGACACCTACATTTCCGACGGTATGAATACGGTCGGATATCCCACCTTCAATGTCCTGGGCAACCACGACAACGATCCCTCGGCAAGTAACGACGGAGCGGGCGCGATTCCTTTCATGACCCGCTTCGGTCCCCGCAACTACTCCTTCAACATCGGCGGCGTCCACTTCGTCGTACTGGACAACCTGATGATGTACAGAAAAGACGGCCAACTGACCGGTTTCAATCAGGGTATCAACGACGAGGTCTGGGAATGGCTGCAGGGAGATATGGCTTACATCCCCACGACCACCAAGGTGATGGTCGCCGCCCACTCTCCGATGTTCAAATACATCACCGGCAGCGAAAGGACCAATACGGCCAGACACGGCCCCGATTACGGCGCCCTCTTCGACAAATACAGCGAAGTGCACGCCTGGGCGGGACACACCCACATCGGTTTCAATTTCGTCTATAGCCAGAACCACCGTCACCGGAACGTGCAGGTACATACCCTCGCCCGTTCTACCGGGGAACTTTGGACCAACGAATATCTGGCCGAGGGCGGCACCCCCCGCGGATTCACGGTCGTCGATGTAAACAACGGCACCATCAGCTGGAAATTCCATCCCACGAAATATCTCAACAGCAGCTACCACGGCACACAGGGACAGCCGACCCTGAACCTTTGCGAATACATCTGGTCCGATACGTCTCCCTCCGTTGCCCAGATGAAGAATACCGGAAACGGAGACACCGGACAGGATCTCAGCGAGGCCTACCAGATGCACGTCTTCGCCCCCGGCACCTATTCTCAGGATACGGGCAGCAACACCGTGTATGCCAACATCTTCCTCTGGGACGAAAAATGGAAGACACCCACCTTTACACCGACAGGCGGAAGCGCCATGACGATGGAACGGATCAGCGGACGGGTGGGCGACACCGACAACCCTGAAGCGCACGATGCAGCCGGCACCGAAATGAGAACGTTCTACAATGCCAAATACTCCATCCTTCGAAGTGGCTGCGGATACACCGCCTCCATTCCGGGCATTCAGTCCATTTTCAAAGCCACGGGAATTCCGAGCAGCTGCCACAGCGGAACGGTCCGGGTCGAAGACCGCTTCGGAAACGTTTATACAAGATATCTCAGCTGGTAAGCCTTATGAAAAAAGTTCATTACATTTTACTGCTTGCCGGAATGGGTTTTCTGGCATCCTGCGCCAAGGAAGTTCTGCTTGAAAGCGAAGGTGCGTCCGGAGCCAAAGGCGAAAAGACCACCCTCAGCGTCGGCCTTCCCGCCACCAAGACGTATATGGGCGAGCTTTCCGGCACCACCCGCAAGGTATATTGGTCCAACGGCGACCAGATTGCCGTGAACGGAGCCTCCTCCGCCGCGCTGTCCGGTCTCGCGGACAAGACCTCCACGACCGCCTTCGACTTCGACGCGGCGCTCAATCCTCCGTTCAACATCCTGTACCCCGCATCCGTCTATGCAGACGCCTCGCACGTCACCCTTCCTGCCTCGCAGGTCGGCCGGGCCGGCGGGTTCAATGACGGCCAGCTTCCGATGGCGGGTTACAGCAGCAACGGAGCCGACATCACGCTCTCGCACCTGTGCGCCGTCGTGAAAGTCAGCGTCAACGCCAGCACAAACCTTTCTGTGCTGAATTCCGTTACCTTCCAGGGACGGAACAACGAAAAAGTCAGCGGAACCTTCAGCATCACCTATACTGGGACTCCTTCCCTGGGCAGTGCCACCGGCTCCACGGCGGAAGAAAAAGCCGTCAGCGTGCATCATATGCAGAGCGTTGTCAGCGGGACTCCCAATATCTTCTACATCGTCGTCCCGGCCCGCAGCTACACCAAAGGTTTTACCCTCACGGTCAACGCCGGCAGCCAGAGCGCGAGCTGGAGCAAGACGACTTCCACCACCCTGGCCGCGGGTCATCTCTACGAGATTGACGACGTCATCAACTTCATCGGAGAACAGGCGGCTTCCGGCGATCTCAACATCGGCTCCGCCGCGGAACTCATCGCCTTTGCAGCGGCCTACAACAACAAAGAAATCGGTGGGAACAGTGATTTTATCATCAATCTCACCTCCGACATCAGCTTCGACGCCGGCACCTCCGCGTCCTTTAACGCGACGGGCGGCATCGGGCTGAAAAACAAGCTGTGGGGCGCCACCGAGGATTATTATTTCAACGGGGTCTTTTTGGGTAACGGCCACAGCATCAGCGGACTTGACGCCACCGTCCCCCTCTTTGCGGCCACCGGCAGCGGCGGCACCGTTCAGGACCTCAACATCTCGGACGACTGCTCTTTCACCTTCACCCATCCCAATACGGTCGAGATGGACGCCGGGGCCGTTGTCGGCTACCACAAGGGCACGATGGAGAACATCAACGTCGCAGCCGGCCTCACGCTGACGAGCGGAAGCGTTTCCCAGGTGACGGCGGTCGGCGGCGTCGTCGGCCGGGTTACCCAGGGAACGGTCAGCAACTGCAACTTCTCCGGTGACATCACCCTGCCTGCCGAATTCAGCGTCAGCTCCAAACTGACCCACATCGGCGGCATTGCCGGATCCATCACCAACGCCGCCGGAATCGTGCAGTACTGCAATTTCGACGGGACGCTGGAAACGCAGGCGCGGGTCGCCAGCACGGACAGGAACGTTCCCTACCTTCGTATCGGAGGCATTGTCGGCAGCAACCTTACCGGTACGGTCAAAAACTGCGTGACCTCAGACCATCCCAAGGAGGTCACGATGGCCAACGACAAAACTTATTCCGGCACCCTCATCAACCACTCCACCCTCGCCTACCATCTGGCCCAAGGCGGAATCTGCGGCTTCAGCAGCGGAGCGGTTTACAATTGTACCAACAACGCTTCGATACAGAATTTCGTCCTGACGACGGGATCGTCGGGCACCGCTTCCGATTCCAATTCCCGCTACTATGACGTGGGCGGAATCATCGGCCTGAACGATGAAGACGCTTCCGTTTACGGCTGCATCAACAACGCCTTCATCGAGTCCCGTTCCACGCCTCGAATCCAGAAAATCGGCGGCATCGCGGGCTACAACAAGGGTTCCGTGGAATCCTGTGTCAACGCGTCCACGGGCACCATATTCCTTAGCACGACCAACATATCTCCTTTCAGCGTCCGCGTCGGTGAAGTCGGCGGCGTGATCGGCAACAACGGCGGAACCGTCAGCGACGTCCAGAACGCCGCCTACATCCATCTCGACCGCGCGGAAAATGCCGACGGCGTCGAGCTTAAATTCGGCGGGGTCATCGGCCTGACGACCACGGACATCGACGGTGGCGATACGAAGAACATTTCCAACACCGGCAACATTCTCGATGAATACAACGGACGTCCCGTCACCACGGCCGGACTTCGCTTCGGCGGGGTCGTCGGCAGCGCCCAGGCTTCCGTGAAAAACGCCACGAACGCCGGCAGCGTCACCGTTCAGCTTTCGAGCACCAACATCATGAGCAAGCTCCAGATGGGCGGTATTGTCGGGGAACTCAACGACACCACTTCCGTAGCACGGGAAATCAGCGGCTGCGTGAACTCGGGCGAGGTGTATTTCAACGCAAATGCCCAAAATGTCGCCCATACCGACAATTATGTCGGTGGCATCCTTGGAAAAACCCTGAAGGGAGTCCTGGCCGGGCCGACCAACGTCGCCATCAGCAATTGCTCCAATTCCGGCTACATCCACGGAGGTAACCCTTCCAAGCAAAACGGCACGACCATGTATGTCGGCGGCATCGTCGCTTTCCTCGACGGGGTTTCTTCTATTTCGGATTGCTCAAACACCGGAAAACTCCTCAATGACCAGTTCAACAACACCAACACCAAGGTCGGTTCCACTTTTGAAGGCGGTATCGCCGGATTTGTGGAGGGAACGAGCGACAACCGGATTACCATTACCGACGTGACCAACGACATTACCGTCATCAAAGACGACCAACCTTCGAAAGTCATTTCCGGTGGCCGTCGCGGATATACCGGCGGTGCGGTGGGTTACGGCGAGTATGTTGATATCACCAATGCGTCCAACACCAACAGTTACGGCGGCGGTTCGGGTTATTGGTACGGCGGCATCGCCGGCTGGCTGGTCAATTCCACCGTCAGCGGAAGCACCTATTCCGGAACGGCCATCGAGTCTTCCCAGGTACAGGGAGCGGGCGGAATCGTCTGCACGCTGGACACCGGCACCACCATCAACAACTGCTACAGTTACCTGACGACCATCACCCATGGCGCCAATGCCTGTGTGGACGGTGCTATTGCGGCCAAGTCCGTCACCGGAACCACCATCTCCAACTGTCACTACAAGAGCGGACTCTCCTTTAGTATCTGCTCCGACACCAAGTGTACGCGTACCGGCAACGTTGCCGATCTCTAAACGGGCATCCCGACCCTATCGCGCCAAGCGCACGGTCGCGGATTTCCTCCTCACAAAAAGCCGATGCTCCCCGCGTCGGCTTTTTTGTTTTCGTCGCCCATACCGTCTTTCCGGGCGTTAGCCAGCACGGCTGTACTTCGTTTTCGGGCTAAAAACAACGCGGAGCGATGCTCCAGCACAGCTGCACTTCGTTTTCGGGCTAAAAACAACGCGGAGCGATGCTCCAGCACGGCTGCACTTCGTTTTCGGGCTAAAAACAGCGCGGAGCGATGCTCCAGCACGGCTACACTTCGTTTTCGGGCTAAAAACAACGCGGAGCGATGCTCCAGCACAGCTGCACTACGTTTTCGGGCTAAAAACAGCGCGGAGCGATGCTCCAGCCGGCAATGGAAGTAATGATAGGCCCCTCTCCCCGAACAAGACGGAGCTGCTTGTCCATAGCGGAATGAGCAAGAAGCACAGAAGAAAGAAACTGATTGATGAATATCTATCCTGGCGCTATTAGGCTGGCACCGCCGCCGGCTACAGATCAGACGCTGCGGTGGGCGCCAAGAAAGGGCCCTCCTCGCTCCCGACTGTTGCCGGCGTCATCCTACTTTTTGTCAACATGACCCGAAAAGTGTATATTTTTGAAAAACTTTTTCGCCAAAAATCCAGCTCCCATATATCCAAAACGGCATTTTTAAATTTTTTTAAGAAATTTTGACCGTAAACGGATAATGTTTCAGAACTTTGCCGGCATGGATAAGAATCAAAAAGAAATTGCCGCCATCAAGGCCTGGCCAAAGAAGTACTACCACCTCTGTACGAACGGTTGGAAAGAGGGAAAGTTGTTCAATACGAAAGAGCAATTCAAATTAGGGATGTCCACCATCGCGCTCATCGCTGACATGCATGACGCCGACATCCTTTCCTTCGTTCTCATGTCCAATCACGTCCACCTCTTATTGAATGCAACGGGAAGCGTCTGCCTGGATGTTTTCCGCCTCATTAAACACCGCACCGGCTCCCAATTGATTACGGATGGCTTTCCTCCTCTACCCCACGATTATGGCATGAAGCTGATTCCGGTCGAAGATAAGAAATCGCTGCAGACCCACTTTATCTATCTTGCGAGAAACGCCTATGAAAAAGGCTTTTGTGTGCCGGGCGGTTATCCCTGGGGCTCGGAATATCTTACCTTCAATCCGGCCGCTGATTATATTCGCGGAACCAAGATCGGCCAGATGACAAAACGGGACGTCCGAAAGGTTCTCGGCTCATATAAAGGATTGCCCGATGAGTGGGAAATCCATCCCGAACTCGGCGTACTACCACGAAATTATATTCGGCAGGATGTGATCCGAAGCCTGTTCGGCGGCTCTCCGAAGGCATATATGACACGATTGGTGAAAGACTATGAATCGTTCATCCACCTCTCACGCACGTTGGAGGAAGATTTTGTTTTCTCAAAGCCGGAAGCAGAAGATTTGATGTTCGCCAAACTCCGGAGCCTGTACCCCGGAAGATGGCTGAAAGACCTTACCGCTGACGAAAAGGGACGACTGGCCGTGGAACTGAACAATCAGTATGGCATCGGCAGCGAACTTCTCGCGGAAATACTCTACATGCAAGAACGCGTGATTGAGCAACTCATCCATTCCAAAGATTACGGCTATCGAAAACTCAAACCATAATTTCCTCCAGCACGGCTGCACTTCGTTTTCGGGCTAAAAACAGCGCGGAGCGATGCTCCAGCACGGCTGCACTTCGTTTTCGGGCTAAAAACAACGCGGAGCGATGCTCCAGCACGGCTGCACTTCGTTTTCGGGCTAAAAACAACGCGGAGCGATGCTCCAGCACGGCTGCA
>JAGCXP010000015.1 GCA_017961345.1 Bacteroidales bacterium
TCCAATGCATCTTTTCGGGCGGCCTCCTTGTCCACGGCAAAAAGGGAATCGAGATTTTCTTTCACATCGGGATAAGAGCCGTAAAGATCTACGACTAATTGAACCAACTCTTTTTGTGGCAATGAAGCAAGGGACTTCTTCAGTTGTGTTTTATTCATTAAAACAAGGATAACAAGTACAAAGATAACTATTTATACTTTGACGTACCCTACAAATAGTGTATATTTGCGTTAATCCCGCAAGGGATAGCGTTCCAGTTCACTTTTGACGAACGGGTATGCGGTTGGACAAGGACATGGAGGCCCCTCAGAAATGAATTTTGAGGACATTTATGGACATGTATGGCCGAATAAACGGACGCAAAACCGGACGTATTTTAAGAAAACACGCCCTGTACGCACCGAGAGGCATACTACTCGTTTGTTGGAACGAGGAGGAATATTGAAAACGAAAGGGACTGACCAAACGGCCGGTCCCTTTTTCGTAGGTGCGGCAAGACGGGACGAATACCTTCAGTTTGGAGTTTTCGCTAAAATAAGTATATTTGCCCCATGACACTTCAAGATGCAATCAAAACCAGGCATTCTGTAAGAAAGTATGCCGACAAGCCTATTGAAAAGGCGAAAGCGGACGCACTCCGCGCAGAAATTGAAAAAATCAACGCAGAAAGCGGGCTTCACATCCAGCTGGTACTCGAAGAGCCGAAGTGTTTCTCGAGCGGAATCTGGAAATATGGGCAGTTTTCAGGCGTAAAGAACTACTTCGTGATGGCCGGTCCCAAGGGCAAAGAAGCCGAAGAGAAGATTGGTTACTACGGCGAGAGGCTGGTTCTTCTGGCGCAGACCCTGGGCCTCGGCAGCTGCTGGGTGGGGCTCACCTACAAGAAGATACCGGGAACCTTCACGCTCAGGGAAGGTGACATCGTTCACTGCATGATTGCGCTGGGCTATGGCGCAACCCCCGGCGTGCAGCACCCGCTGAAACCGGCGGAGCAATTCTATGTGTCCGAAGGTATTCCTCCCAAATGGTTCCAGGACGGAATGGAAGCCGCCCTGCTGGCCCCCACCGCTGTCAATCAGCAGAAATTCAAATTCATCCTGCGCGAAGGCAACAAAGTGGAGGCCAGGACAACTTTCTCTATGGCCGGGTACACCCATGTCGATCTGGGCATCGTCAAATACCACTTCGAGGTCGGCGCCGGGAAGGAGAATTTCGAGTGGGTTGTCTAACTGAATCCTATTTCACAACAACGACATTGGGGACGACACGCTGGCCGTAGCCGTCGTACTTCTTGTTGTCGTAAGGGTGGTTGATGACGCCCGGTCCCTCGATCCAGAGGGTGGCTGAGCCGCCGCCGTCGAGGTTGAGGGCTTCGGTCATACCGACCATACGGGCGAGTTTGGCGGTCTCTTCGATGGTGGCGCCGATGCCTTCCTTGAAGCGGCCGTCGATGACCATCAGGTAGATGTAGCCGTTGTCATCGGTGCCGATGACGCTGCGGGGATGACGGCGGGTGTAGAAGGTGTCGTTCGAAGGCCAGTTGCAGATGATTTCCCGGCCGTCGGACAGCAGGATGGGACCGGCGGCGAGGGCCTCGTCGTAACCACGGGCGTATTTCTCGCACTTCTCCGGAGCGCTGCGCAGAATGCGCATCCATTTCCCGTCATAGACGAACATGCCGTCCACGCGGAAGAGTTCATCCGGGGTCGTCATTCCCTTCACCTTGTTCGAGTCCTTCACGAAGGTGGTGGGCACGAGGGTCTTCATGTTGAAATAACTGCCGTTGATGGCGGCGAGAGCGCCGGCTTTCTGCGCGAGGGCGGAGGTGCTGTCGGAGTTCTCCGCCGGGGCGTCCACCACGTCAAGCCGGTGTTCGTCGGCTTTGAAACGGATGACGGAGACCGTCTGCATCGCACCGAAGGCGGGCGCCTGGGTGACGGCATACTGCAGGCCGTTGCCACCGTCCTTCCATTCCACTTGGTCGGCGAAGGCGTTGGGGTCCCGCAGGAAGCGGGCTTTGACCTGCTCCCAGTCGTAGAAGACGCTCTCCACGGGCTGGAGGCCTTCGAGGTGGCGCTCAATCCCGTTATAGACGAATTTCACGAGCACGTTCCCCTTGCCGTTACGGTAAAAGACCAGCTGCAGATTGGTTCCCAGGGGAATGTTGCGGGGGTTGGCCCACTTCTCGGGAATTTCGTCAAAGGAAAGGCGGGCGCCCACTTCTTCCAGGCCGAAGTAGCCGGCGGCGGCCATGGAGGGATAGTCGTGGCCGAATTTCAGGTCGGCGCAGACCGTTCCGTTGTTCAAGGCGTCGTCCGCCTTCTCGAGGATGTCGCGGACCATCGGTTCGGCGCGCGGCATGCGGACCTGGCCGAATTCGACGGAATTCCCGTGCTTGATATAAAGGTCGCGCAGGTAGTACTCCCACCAGAAATACACCGTTTCCTCGGAAAGATGGCGGAAGATGTTGATGTCCAGGTCGGAAGCCTGGGCGGTGCGCGCCAGGGCAAAAATGTACTTGTTGAAGCGGCTCGAGCTGATGGAAAGCTTCTTTCCGCGCTCGGGGTCGGTGAACAGACGCTCATAGATGGCGTTGCCGTCGGGCTCGTTTTTCTTCTTGAATATGTCCAGCATCTTGTCCGCCGCCTTTTTGTGGACGGGATCCGCCTTGTTGTCCATGTAACGCTGGATGCGTTCGCCGCTGTCGAAGGTGTAGGAAAGACCCTTGACGGAGGAGGAGAGTTCGTTTGTGAAAGCCGTGCCGCTCAGGATGGAACGGGGAACGATGCTTACTTCCACGCGGACTTTCTTGTTGCCCTTTTTGAAGACGTCGCCATAGGCCTTGAGAATGCGCCGGGCCTGTTCCTGATGTTCCCAGGCGCCGCGGCGGGTGAGGTGCCCCGGCCGTCCGTCCCAGGCGGCGATGACCTGCCGGGCTTCATCCAGCAGTTCTTTGCCTTCCTGTGTCAGGATGCCTTCGCGCTCGGCCTGTTTGAGCACTTCCATGACATAGTCATACCCATTGGGCGAGAAATCGTTGCGGGAGCCGTGGCGGGCGTAATGGCTCAGGTAAACCGGTTTGTAGCCCTTCGGGGCCGGGGTGACGGTCTCGTCGATGAACTCGTAAATGTGGGTGTTGACACCCGCACGGTTCGGGTCTTCCCGCAGCATCTGTTGGGGCCCGGGGAGCATCGAAAGGGTAAGGAGAACGGATAAAAGCATAATGGTTTGTGGTTATATTCTTGGCAAAGATAGCAATATTCGGCAGATTTGAGGGATGTCAGCAGCATTTTTCCTCGTCGCTGCAGTGGCCTTTCGTTTCGGGCTCGAGGGTGCTGTGGGCGATGCCGTTCTGCACGAGCGTCTGTTTTACTGCGGGAATGACGGTCCCGGCCAGGGAAATATCGTCGATGACCAGATGGGCGGTCAGGGCCGTCTCGGTCGTGCTGATGGGCCAGATGTGGAGGTGGTGGACATCCCGTACGCCTTCGGTCTGCCGGATCAGGTCGATGATATGCTGCGCATCCATTCCTTCGGGTACGGCGTCGATACTCAGGCGGATGCTCTGTTTCAACAGGTCCCAGGTGCCCACGAGAATGACGGCGGCGACCACCAGGCCGATGATGGGGTCGATGACGGTCCAGCCCGTCAGGCTGATGACGATGCCGGAAACGACCACGCCCACGGAAACGAGGGTGTCGGCGAGCATATGGAGATAGGCGCCCTTGGCGTTGAGGTCGTGCCCCTGCTTGCGCATCAGAAGGAAGGCGGTCAGACCGTTGACGAGGATGCCCGCGCCGGCCGTCCAGGAGATGACCGCTCCGTCCACGGAGACGGGGTGCACGAATTTGTCAATACTTTCGAGAATAATGGCGCCGACCGCGACCAGCAGGATCACGGCGTTCGTCAGGGAAATCAGCACGGACATTTTCCGGTAGCCGTAGGTGTATCCCTCGCGGCTGTGGCTGTGCAACAGGCCGAGGGCGATGAGGGCGAGGACGAGGGAAATGATGTCGCTGAGGTTGTGCCCTGCATCGGAAAGCAGGCCCACCGAGCCGCTCCAGAGCCCTGCGGCCACTTCGATGATGACATAGGAGAGGTTGAGGACGATGGAAAGGATATAGACGCTCTTGAGGGATGCGTTCGCGACGGCCGGGCCGTGATGGTGGTGATGGTGGTGTTCGTGTGCCATTCCGTTGGTCTTAAAGTTTGTGTCCCGAGAACTGTTTTCGGGAGTCCAAAGATACAAAATTCCCGCCGAAGTTGCTATCTTTGCATTCCCGAATGCGACCCCATGTCCCATCGGCGAAGCTATGACAATAGAAATGCAGAAAAACCAGATTCCGGTCCTGCTGCTGACCGGTTACCTCGGCAGCGGAAAGACCACCCTCCTCAACCGGATTCTCTCCAATCGCAAGGGCATCCGCTTTGCGGTGATTGTCAACGATATCGGAGAGGTAAACATTGACGCCGACCTGATTGAAAAGGGTGGGGTCGTGGGCCAGAAAGACGACAGCCTCGTGGCCCTGCAGAACGGTTGTATCTGCTGCACGCTGAAGTTGGACCTGGTGAACCAACTGGCGGAACTGACGCGCCAGAAGAAGTTTGACTACATTGTCATCGAGGCCAGCGGCATCTGCGAACCGGCTCCGATTGCCCAGACCATCTCCACCCTGCCCCAGTTCGGGCCGCAGTATATGATGGACTCCCTGCCCTATGTGGACAGCATCGTGACGGTGGTGGACGCGCTGCGGATGCGGGATGAATTCGACGGAGGCGCTGCCCTCGAGAAGGAAGACATCGGAGACGACGACCTCGAGCGTCTGGTCATCGAGCAACTCGAATTCTGCAATATCGTCCTGCTCAACAAGGCCTCCGAAATCTCCGCCGACGAACTGGGCAAACTGCGGGCGATTGTCACCAGCCTCAATCCGGAGGCGAAAATTCTCGCCTGCGACTACGGCGATATCGACCTGGACGAAATCCTCTACACGGGGATGTTCGATTTCGAGCGGGTGGCCACCTCCGCCGCGTGGATTGCGGCCATCGAGGGCGAGGATGAAGATGAGGAGGAAGGCGAGGCGCTGGAGTATGGCATCGACACCTTTGTCTATACCCGCCGCGAGGCCTTCGACATCAACAAGTTCGATTTCTTCTGCGCCCGCAAGTGGCCGAAAAATATCATCCGGGCGAAAGGTATCTGCTATTTCGTGGATGAGACGGACAAGTGCTATCTCTTCGAGCAGGCGGGGCGCCAGATGGCGCTCAAGGATGCAGGCTACTGGTTTGCCACCATGCCTGAGGAACAACTCTCCCAGATGATGGAGCGCGACGAAAAACTGCGCCGCGACTGGGATCCCGACTATGGCGACCGGATGCAGAAACTGGTCTTTATCGGACAGAACCTCGACAAGAAGCAACTGACGGCGTTGCTGGACGAGTGCATCGCGTAAGCAGAAAAACATTAACTTTGTGAAAATCCCATCGTAATGGCCGATTGCCCCCAGATACTCAGGACGCTGTTTCAGTCCTATGCCGGTGCCGAACCCGAGGCCGTTGCCGCCCTGCCCGCCTCTGCGAGCAACCGGCGGTATTACCGCCTGAGCGGAGGGGGAAAGACGCTCATCGCCGTCGTGGGCACTTCCCGGGAGGAGAACCGCGCCTTTGTAACCATTGCCCGGCATTTTCGCAGCAAAGGGCTGAACGTGCCGCAGGTGTATGCCGAGAGTGAAGACGGGATGGCCTACCTCCAGGAGGACCTGGGCGGGGACGTGCTTTTTGACAAGGTGGCCAAAGGCCGGGAGAGCGGGAATTATTCGAGCGAGGAAATCGCCCTTCTCAAGCGCACGGTTTCGGAACTTCCCCGTCTGCAGGTGAAAGGCGGAGAGGGGCTTCCCTGGAGCGTCTGCTACCCGCAGGAAGCGTTCGATGCGCGGATGGTGGATTTCGACCTCAACTATTTCAAATACTGCTATCTGAAGGCAACGGGACTGGAGTTCAATGAAAACCGTCTGCAGGATGATTTCGAGGCGTTCAAGGCCGACTTGCTGGAGGAGACCGGCGAGACCTTTCTCTACCGCGATTTTCAGGCCCGCAACGTGATGATCCGGGAGGGCGAACCCTGGTTTATCGATTTTCAGGGCGGCCGCCGCGGCCCCGTTTACTACGACCTCGCCTCCTTTGTCTGGCAGGCGCGTTCGCGTTTCCCGAAGGCGCTCAAGGAAGAACTGATTGCGACCTATCTTCAGGCCCTCAAGGCTTTCCGTCCCGTGGATGAGAAAGAGTTTGCCCGCCGGCTCCGCCTGTTCGTGCTTTTCCGTACGCTTCAGGTGCTGGCGGCCTACGGTTTCCGCGGCTATTATGAACGGAAGACGGCATTTATCGAGAGCATACCTTTTGCGCTGGAGAACCTTCGGGAACTGCTGCAGGAGCCGTTTACGGCGTATCCTTATCTGAACGAAGTGCTGACCGCGCTCGCGCAGCTGCCCTCTGCCGAAGCCCGTAGCGGCGCCGCTTCCGCTGCGTCCTCGCCCCGGCCGGAAACGGCGGAGTCCGATGCTCCCCTTACCGTGACGGTGTATAGTTTCTCCTATAAGAAAGGTATTCCGGTGGATGAAAGCGGCAACGGCGGAGGCTATGTCTTTGATTGCCGCGCCGTCCACAACCCCGGGCGTTACGAGCAGTACAAGAACCTTTGCGGCGCGGACGAGCCGGTCATTCGCTTTCTGGAGGACAACGGCGAAATCTTCACCTTCCTCGAGAGCGCCTACAAGTTGGTGGACGCCCACGTGGAGCGTTATCTGCAGCGCGGGTTCAATCATCTCCAGGTGAGTTTCGGCTGCACCGGCGGGCAGCACCGTTCGATGTACAGCGCCGAGCACATGGCCGCCCATCTCAAAGAAAAGTTCCCCTCCGTGCGTGTCGTCCTGCGTCACCGGGAGCGGGGTATCGAAAAGGTCTTATGAAAGCGATGGTCTTTGCCGCCGGCCTGGGTACCCGCCTGAAGCCCCTGACGGACAGTCGCCCCAAGGCGCTGGTCACCGTTTGCGGGAAACCCTTGCTCGCCCATACCCTCGAAAAACTCTGCAAAGCCGGATTTTCGCAGGTCGTGGTCAATATCCATCATTTTCCCCAAATGATGCGGGAATACTTGGCTGAAAACGATTTCGGCATCGACGTGCGGATTTCAGACGAGTCGGACGCGCTGCTGGAGACCGGTGGGGGTATTCTTCACGCAAAATCGCTGCTGGAGCCCCTCGACGGGCCTTTTCTGGTGCACAACGTGGATATCGTGTCCAATGCCGATTTGAAGGCTTTTCTTGCCCAGACAAGACCCGATGCGTTGGCGACCCTGTTGGTGAGCGAACGGAAAAGCAGCCGCTATCTGCTCTTCGATCCCGAGACGCTGCGGCTGGTGGGTTGGACGAACGTCCAGACCGGTGAGGTGCGTTCCCCTTATCCCTCGCTGGAGCCCGACCGCTATCTCCGCTATGCCTTTTCCGGCATCCACGCGCTCTCCCCGGAAATCTTTTCCGCCTTTGAAACGCTTGGCTTTTCCAGCCGTTTTCCCCTGATGGATTTCTACCTTCGCGCCTGCGAACGCTATCCCATTTACGGGGTGCCGGATCCGAAGCTGACGCTGGTCGACGTGGGAAAATTCGAGACGCTCTCCGAGGCGGAACGCATTTGTCAGACCCTTCTCTGACGCGGGCCTTTATTCAGGCGGGACGCGCCCTATTTGCAAAGCATAATGTCGAGAATGAGCCGGTCGGTGGCTTTCATGCCGGTGGACCCGATGGCTCCGATGTTCTGAATGGTCTTTTCCACGTCGTCTTCCACGATGCCGTCCGTGGAGGGGATGCAATGGCCGCTCAGGGCGAGGACGGCGGACTGGACGGCGCAGGAGACCCCCGAGGCCACCTTCATGGCGCACCCCACTTTCGCTCCGTCGCACACCATTCCCGTAATGTTGCCCGCCATGTTCTTGATGGCCGCGCAAATTTCCTTGTAGCCCCCGCCCTGCAGATAGACAATGCCGCAGGCGGAGCCGGTGGAGGCCACCACACAGCCGCAGAGGGCGGAGAGTTTGCCCAAATAGTGTTTGATATGAATGGCCACGAGGTTGCTTAGAATGAGCGCCCGCGCGAGGGGTTCGTCTTCAACGCCGTATTTGAGGGCGTAGGCGATGACCGGCATGCTGGCCGTAATGCCCTGGTTGCCGCTGCCGCTGTTGCTCATGGCCGGGAGCGTGCTTCCCGCCATACGGGCATCCGAAGCGGCGGCCGTCAGCCCCATCGCATAACTGAGGAAGTCGTCTCCGAAGACGTCCTGCTGATGGCTGCGGATGTTTTTCCCCACCTGCAAGCCATAGTCGCCCTCCAGTCCTTCGAGGGCCAGGGCATAGTTGAGGCGGCGGTCCTCCAGGATGAAACGGATGTCTTCGAAAGGCGCGTTGCGGGCGAAGTCCAGGATTTCTTCCACATTCAGGGAATAGGTCTCGTCGGCGCGTTCCTTGAGGGCGGCGCCGGATTCGGAACAGACCAGAATGCGGTCGGCAAAACTGGTCTCGACGATGCGGTCGTGGTCGTCTTCGATGACGGCATAGGCGTGCGGCGCCACTTCCGCGCTGGCGTGACGGCCTTCTCCGGCCGAGACGGTGGCTTTCACATAGAGCAGGTGGGCGGTGTCGGCGACGCAGATGCGGACCTTCTTCTCGTTCACCAGCCTCTTGGCACGGGCAATCGCCGCTTCGCTGAGCCCGCTTAGCACCTCCAGCCCTTTCGCGGAATCGCCGCAGACGGCACCGAGCGCGGCCGCCACGGGAATGCCGACCATGCCGGTCCCGGGGATGCCCACGCCCATTCCGTTCTTGAGAATGTTGCCGCTGACGGCCACTTCAATCCGAAGGTCCGCCTGCAGTCGCCAGGAAGCGTCGAAGCCGCAGTTTTCCAGAATGATTTCCGTCGCCTTGGCTACGGCCAGCGCTACCGCGATCGGTTCCGTGCAGCCCAGGGCGGGTTTCACTTCCTGATGGAGGAGGGAGAGAATGTCGCGGTATTCCATACCATTACCCCATAATCCATTTGCCGACCTTCGGAATGCGCTGCACGAGCGTGCAACAAAGGGCGACGCTCACGAAAGAGAGCAGGGCGGTGGCAAGAATCTGCACCGGGGTAGTCCAGACACCGAGAATGCCGTCAGCGCCCAAGCCGAGGGTCACGCGCAGCCAGGCGGAGATGGCCACGAGAACGAAAAGGTGACTCAGGTACATCCCGTATCCGGCTTTGGAAACGGGGATGAGCACGCGGCGGGAGAAGGCCGAATACGGCCTTTCGGGAGAGCCGTCTCCGTCCTTGATTTTTCGGAAAACGAGGATCCAGCCGAGCGCCATCAGCACCAGCCCGATGGTATCGTTCAGCCAGGGACCTTCCCAGACGGCGGCAAAAGCGACAGGGCCCTCGAAGGGGAAGACGCCGCCCGTGTCGGTGCGGACGCGGAGCAGGAAGCCCTGCACGCACCAGGCATAGCCGATGAAAAAGGCGGGAAGGGCGATGGCGAGGGTTTTCTTCCAGGAGAGTTCCCCCACAAAACGGCGGAAATACAGCCCGAGCAGCAGGTAGCCGATAAAGCCGCTGAGGTAGTAGAGGACACCGTAGCGGTTCCAACTGGCCTCGCCCCAGAGGGGATAATCGGCCGTATTGGGAATGCCCGAGGGGCCATAAACGACGGTGGCAGGACCGCCGGCCCAGTGACGGATTAGGGGAATGAAGGTGGAGAGCAGCCAGATGGCCAGATAGACCTGCAGTTCCTTTTTCGAGACTTTCTCCGCCCAGGGGGAGAGCAGGGGCATCAGCAGATACAGCCCGACCAGCATATAGACGAACCAGAGGTGTCCGGCGGCGTAGTTGAAATTCAGCAGCAGACTCTTGAAATTCTCGACGGGTTCTCCCCAGACCAGGGCGTAGGCCACGGTCCAGATAGCAAAGGGAATCAGGATGCGGGCGGCCCGGCGGCGGAAAAATTCCCCGGTGGAATAATGCAGGGGGAACTGGAGGTAGGAAGAAGCGATGACGAAGAGGACCACGCCTGCGCGGGAAAGGACGTTCAGCAGGGACACCCAGACCGCGTCGGAATGGGTGAGAATCAGGGATCCCTCTCCACCGAGGTAAAAAGGTTCGCAACTGTGCGTCAGCATGACCATGAAACAGGCGGCCACGCGCAGCCAGTCCATCCAGATTTCTCGTTTGTTTTCCATTAATTAAACCATTTTAGACTGTCCGCTTCCCCGGCCATCCAGACGCCGTCCCCGGACTGGAAACGCAGCTCGGGAGAAGGGTTGGAGATCATTTCTTCGCCGCGCAGCACGCCTACGACCATACAGCCGGCATCCCGCAGGTTCGTCTCCCGCAGCATTTTTCCGCACAGGGGCGAGTCGTCGCCCAGGACGAAGCATTCGAGCTTGAACAGCTGCTCGCGCTCGTCCGGCGCGAGGGTGGTGCCCATCAGTTCGGTGAAACGGTCGAGCTGGTCCCGCGTGCCGACGGCTACGAGGGTGTCGCCGGGATAGACGAATTCTTTTCCGGCGGGCACGAGAATGCCGTGATGGCCGCGCTGAATCTTCACGACGTTGACGCCCGAAGAGCTGCGGATGGGAATGTCTTTGAGTTGTTTGCCGGCCCAGATGGAATCGGAGGAAAGTTTGAAGGACTCCGTGCGCATGTCATAGGCCGCCAGTTTGCGGTTGACGGACGTGGAGACCGGGCGTTCACGGCTCGCCTGGATTTCCTTTTGGTTGAGGTTCTCGAAGAAGCGCGACTCCAGGCCCGAGAAGCGGTGGAAATAGACGCGGACGACCATAAACACCAGCAGAAGCAGGCCGATGATGCCGAGAATGGCCCAGCCGCTGAGTTCGACGTTGACCACGATGACGGGGATGCAGAAGGCCAGGGCAATCAGGATGCGCAGGATGGCCAGGGCCAGAATCCTCCATCCGTTGCTGCGGTTTTCCTTGACCAGCGCCGCCGCCGAATGCTTGATGGAGCCGCCGGAAATGGCCAGGCCGTAGAGGAAAGGCGACATGGCCAGCAGGGTGACGCCGGCTTCAATCAGACCCCGGACCGTCTTGCCGACGCCGGGCAGCAGGCCTTCCAACAGTCCGGGCAGAATCAGGTGGCAGGTCGTCACGACGGCGATGACCAGTACGCTGTAGAGCACCACGCGCAGGATGTAGGCTTTCATCAGTTTTCTCCATTCGCTCTGGGCGGCCCGGGAAGAACTGCCCTCTACGTCGTCGTGGTCGACCTTGGCCAGAATGCCCGCGGGCAGGTGCTTGCGGAAGAAGTTTTCCATCGGGCCGGCCGCCTTGATCATGTAGGGCGTGGTGAAGGTGGTGATGACCGAAACGGCGATAATGACGGGATAGATAAAGTCGCGGAGCACGCCCAGGCTGGCGCCCAGACCGGCGATAATGAAGGAGAACTCACCCAGTTGCGGGAGGCTCATGGCCACGTGCGTGGAGGTGGAAAGCCCTTTGCCCGAGAGCAGGGAGCCGGTCAGCGAGAAGGCGAAAATCCCCACCATGACCACGAAGACGAGCACCAGGATGGGCAGCCAGTATTGTCCGATGACGGCGGGATTCACCATCATGCCCACGGACACGAAGAAAATGGCTCCGAAGAGGTCCTTGATATGACAGGTCAGTTTCTCAATGCGTTCCCCTTCCATGGTTTCGGAGAGAATGGAACCCATGACAAAGGCGCCCAGCGAGGAGGAAAAACCGAGGGAACTGGCCAGCGCGACCATCGTAAAGCACAGGCCGAGGCTCACCAGCAGGAGAATTTCGTCGCTCAGGTAATCCCGGAAACGGCGCAGCAGGGTGGGCAGGAGATAAATGCCCACGAGGAACCACAGAATCAGGAAAAAGACGAGTTTGGCGATGGCCAAGACCATCGCGCCGCCGGAGAACTGATTCGAGACGGCGATGGTGGAAAGCAGCACCATTAAGAGAACGGCTATCAAATCTTCCACCACGAGGATGCCGAAGACCAAGGGGGCGTAGGGCTTGTTGCTCAGACCCAGGTCGGAGTACGCCTTGATGATGATGGTCGTCGAACTCATCGAGAGCATGCCGCCCAGGAAGATGCCTTCCATCAGTTTCCAACCCAGGATACCGCCCGTCACCAGGCCCATCATGAACATGCCCACGCAATTGAGCCCCGCCGTAATCAGGGCGGCGCTGCCCACTTTCAGCAGTTTGCGGAAACTGAATTCCAGGCCGAGTCCGAACAGCAGGAAGATAATGCCGATATCAGACCACTGCTGTACCGATTGGGTGTCGGTCACGTTGGGGAAAAGTCCCATATGGGGGCCTACGAGGAAACCGGCCACGATATACCCCAGAATCAGGGGCTGCTTGAGCACTTTGGAAAGGATGGTGAAGACCCCCGAGGCGATCAGGATGAGGGCAAGGTCGCGGACCAGGTTCAGTTCTTCGGACATTTTTCGGACTCTTTTTGCAAAGATAGGAAAAACAAACTATATTTGTAGATACTTTCGTTGAAAACAAAAGGACTTTGAACAACTTCTGATATGGAATTTCATTCTGTCAACAAACTTTTCCAGCAGTCTTTCATCGACCACTGGTTTTGTCCGGCCATCTCCGACCTCCAGGGCGAGACGTACACCTTCGAAGATGTTTGCAACCGGATCATGGAGTATCACTTCTTTTTCGAGCAGGCCGGTATCGCCAAAGGCGACAAGATTGCCCTCTGCGGACAGAACCAGAGCGGCTGGGCCATCGGCTTCCTGGCCACGATGAGCTACGGGGCCGTGCCCGTGCCTATCCTCAATGATTTCACCCCGGACAACATCCGCCATCTGCTTGAGCACTCCGAAGCTCGTCTGCTGCTGACCGACGCCGGCATCTGGAGAGGGCTGGGCGCGCAGATTCCCGCCAATATCGAAGCGGTCGTCAACCTCAAGTCCTTCCGTCTTTTCCTGGCCGTCCGCCCCGAACTGGAGGCCGCCATGGAGCAGGGCAAAGCCCTCTTCAAACAGCGTTATCCCTACGGACTCAAGCGGACGGACGTCAATTTCTATGAAGACAGCGCCGATGAGCTGGCGATTATCAACTATACTTCCGGTACCTCCGGCTTCTCCAAGGGCGTGATGGTTCCCTACCGGAGCGTGCTCTCCAACCTCGATTTCGCCCGCTATTTCGCCGAGCCCCAGATGGGTGTCGGCCAGAGCGTCGTGTCCATGCTTCCGATGGCCCACATGTACGGCCTGATGTTCGAGTTCCTCGCCTGGATCCGCAGCGGCACGCATATCATCTACCTCGGCAAGGCCCCCAGCCCGAAGATCATTCTCGGCGCCTTCGCCCAGGTCAAGCCCGATCTGATCATTACCGTTCCCCTCGTCATCGAGAAAATCTACAAGGGGAAAATCAAGGATACGGTCAAGAAACTCAAGTTCCTGCTCAACGTGCCCGCGGTCAACTCCCTCATCCGGGACAGCATCCGCAAGAAACTCGAGGAGAGTTTCGGCGGAAAGTTCGAGGAAATCATCATGGGCGGCGCCGCCTTCAATCCCGAAGCGGAGAAGTTCTTCCACGACCTCAAATTCCGCTACACGGTCGGCTACGGCATGACCGAGTGCGCCCCCATCATCGCCTACGCCCACTGGGACAAGGCCAAGCTCTATTCTTGCGGCCAGGCGGCGCCCAATATGGAAATCCGCATCATTTCCCCCGATCCGGAGAACATCCCCGGCGACGTGCAGGTTCGCGGCGACAACGTCTTCCTGGGCTACTACAAGAACCCCGAAGCGACGGCCGAATCCTTCACCGAAGACGGCTGGTTCAAGACCGGCGACATCGGTGTCATGGACAAGGACGGCTTCCTCTTCCTCAAGGGCCGTTCCAAATGCATGATTCTCGGCCCCTCCGGACAGAACATCTATCCCGAGGAGATAGAATATTCCATCAACAACCTCCCGCTCGTGAACGACTCCCTGGTCATTGACGACGAGGGCAGCCTCGTGGCGCTGATTTATCCCGACTTCGCCGCCGGAGAGGCCGCCGGCCTGGATGCCGCCGCCACCAAGGCAAAGATTGAAGAACAACTCCCTGCGCTCAACAAGAGCCTGCCCGTCTATTCCAAAATCAAGAAAATGGAATTCCGCGACGAGGACTTCGAGCGCACGCCCAAGAAGAGCATCCGCCGTTTCCTCTACCAGCGAAACGCCGCCGCTCCCGTTCCCGAAGAGAAATGAGATCGCGTAAATCCACGGCCAAGTCCCTCGGGGAAATGATGGACGCGCTCAATGACGCCGTCTTCCCCGAATATGCCGACCGGGATCCGAACCTGGCCCCCGAGCGCATCTTGAAAGCCCTTTCCACCCTTGCGGGAGAGGAGGTGGCGCAGGCGTTCATCGCGGCCATTCCGGAAATCAAACGCCTGCTCGCGACCGACGTGGCCGCCATCGAAGCCAACGACCCCGCTGCCTCCGACCAGAAGGAAGTGGTGTTCTGCTACCCGGCGGTCAAGGCCATTCTCTACTACCGCGCCGCCCACGTGCTGCTGGGCCTGAAAGTGCCCGTGCTGCCCCGTATGCTGACGGAGTACGCCCATTCCGTGACCGGCATCGACATCCACCCGGGCGCGCAGATCGACGAGTACTTCGCCATCGACCACGGCACCGGTACGGTCATCGGTGAGACGGCCATCATCGGCAAGCACGTCACCCTCTATCAGGGTGTGACCCTCGGCGCCAAGAATTTTGTCTATGACGAAACGGGCCGGCCCCGGGACATTCCGCGCCACCCCATTATCGAAGACAACGTGACGGTGTACTCCAACGCCTCCCTGCTCGGCCGCATCACCATCGGCGAGGGCTCGATCATCGGGGGTAACGTCTGGCTCACCCACTCCGTCCCGCCCCGCTCGCGCATCCTGCAGGGACGCTACCGCGAGGCCTACTTCAAAGACGGTGAGGGGATATAAAAAGGGTTGGCGAGCGCCAACCCTTTTTTGCTTCAAAGCCGTCGGAGCGGCTTTTAGAAGGAGAACTTCACGAGCGCCTGTACGCGGTGGTTCATCACCCAGTGCTGGTCGATGGTCGCGTGCATATAGTCGTCCGGCGTGCCGTACTCGGCGGCGGTCAGCATATATTCGATACCGACCTGGAACTTGCCGATGTTGTACACGAGTTCGGGTTGGATACGGAAAGCGCGGGCCACTTTGGAGGAGGGAGTGTTACCCTTTTCCCAGTACATTTTGGCTCCCGTGGCGTCGGCGAGAATGCCCTTCATCGAACCGATGTTCTCGATATAGCCCAGCAGCATTTCGGGCTGCCAGTTGCCCAGGCGGGCCATGGCGGTGAACCACCCGGAGAGGGTGTGGGTCGCCGTGTAGTTCCAGCTTCCGTCCGCATTGATGAGATTCACGCCGTATCCGCCGAAGAGGTTCATGTGGGAACCGTCGTTGGAATAGGTCACCTTGCCTTTGAAAGTCCAGTTGTCAGCCTTGGTCTGGGCATAGGCGAACGCGTTGAAGGTGGTCAGG
This sequence comes from Bacteroidales bacterium, assembly GCA_017961345.1. Lineage (GTDB taxonomy): Bacteria > Bacteroidota > Bacteroidia > Bacteroidales > UBA932 > Cryptobacteroides. Next base: position 15,564 of record JAGCXP010000015.1, read on the forward strand.
CGGTCCTTGACTTTCTTCGTCCCGGTAGCGTCGTAGCGGCGGGGCTTGATGCTCAAGACGTCGCCGCCGATGCGGAAGAGGCTCTTCTGGGTCTTGAAGTTGAAGCCGAGGTAGCACTCGGGCGTGCAGGAGTACTTGATATAGTCTGCGACCTCGCCGATAGGCCCCGTGGAGGTGTACTGCATCTGCCAGAGGAGGGCGGCGGTGATGCTTCCCCAGCCGGTGTAATTCCACTCGAAGTTGACCTGCGGGCTGCGGTTGAACGCGCCGAAAGGCATTCCCGTGTCAAGGGAGAAAATGTCGGGAAGGTCGGCGGCGAAGGGATGCCAGGCCTGGCCGATTTTCCAGATGCGGGGCCCGTTCGCGACGGTTACATAAGCCTGGCGCAACCGCAGTTGAGCCGTACCTGTAACATTGGCGCCCCCTTGGTTGAGATTTCCCTTTCCTAAGCCGGCGAAGAAGTCCATCTCGAACTTGCCGCCGAACTTGTAATCCCCGACTTCAAAGCCGAAGATGTCCAGGCCGAGGCGGGAGGTCAGGGCCGCGAAGCGGAAACCCGGCGTCTCGTTGAGATCCTCGCCCTCGGGGTTCAGATTCCGGTCCTTGGGAATGAAGTAGAAGAGTTCTTCCGTACCCGCATAACTCTCGTGCGTATCAAAAGCGAAATAAGTGCGGAGAAAGCCGTAGGGCTTCAGGTGCGACCAGATGTCGCTCTTTTTGGCCGGCTTTTCGGCTGAAGGAGCCGGAGTCCCGGCTGCAGGAGCCTGTGCCTCGGCCGCAAAGGCGCCCGTGCTAAGCAGCAGGCAGAGGGCGGTGGAAAGGAAAATGCGGGATTTCATAAGCCTAGAACGGGAAAATTTTGGTAAGCCAGAAATATCCGAGAATGAAACCGATGCTCCCGATGACGATGCCGACCTTGGCCATGTCTTTGGTCGCCACGAGTCCGGTCGAAGAGGCGATGGCGTTCGGCGGGGTGGAAATCGGGAAGAGCATCGCGATGGAGGCGCAGACGGCGATGAAGGAAATCATCGCCTGCGTGCCGCCCAGGGAGACGAACTGCGCGTTGTTGGCGGCGGCGGGATCGGCCATGCCTTCCGCCACGACGATCAGGATCGGAATCAGCAGGGCCGCGGTGGCGGAGTTGCTGATGAAGTTCGAAAGGAAGTAGCACACCAGGCCGGCCACGACGAGCACCAGGATGACGGACATCGTGCCGAAGGGAATGGCGCCGATCAGCACCTTGGCGAGGCCCGTTCCCTGCAGGCAGGTGCCGAGGGCGAAACCTCCCGCCACGAGCCACAGCACGCTCCAGTTGATTTCCTTGATGTCTTCCTTGGTGAAGATGCCCAGGGCCGTCAGCACGCCCAGGGGAATGAGCGCCACGACGTTGGAGTTGATGCCGGTGAGTTTCTCGGTGGCCCAGAGCAGGATCGTGCCGATGAACGTAATCCACACCACGATGGTCTTCCAGTCGGTCTTGCGCTGGTTCTTGGGGATTTCGAGGCGGATTTCCTTGGCTTTGAAGGGGAAGAACAGCTGAAGGAGCACCCAGGCGACCAGCAGCATGATCACCACGAAGGGAATCATGCGGATGGCCCAGTCGCCGAAGCTCACGTCCACGCCGGCCTCGGCGAGGAACTTGACGGCGGTGGCGTTGGGAGGGGTGCCGATTGGCGTGCCGATGCCGCCGAGGTTGGCTGCGACGGGAATGGACAGAGCCAGGCCGATCTTGCCTTTGTCATCGGAGGGAAGGGCGGAGAGCACCGGGGCGAGGAAGGCGAGCATCATCGCAGCGGTGGCCGTGTTGGACATAAACATCGAAAAGATTGCGATCACCAGCAGAAAACCCAGCAGCACCATCTTGGGATTGGTGCCGAAGGGGGCGAGCAGAAAACGGGCGAGGGTCACGTCCAGGCCGTATTTCTCCGCCATGATGGCAAGGACGAAACCGCCCATGAACAGCATCACGACCGGGTCTGCGAAGGAGGCCATAATGCTCTTGAAACCGACGAGCTGGCCATACTGCGGGTCGCAGAAGAATCCGATGCCCTTGTCGGAAACGGTCAGGAGGGAGATGACGATCACCAGCAGGGAGGTGGTCCAGTTGGGGATGATTTCGAAGATCCACATCAGTGCGGCGAAGGCGAAGAGGGCGATCACGCGCTGCTGCACGACGGTCAGGGCTTCGATGCCGTAGAACGACACGGGAACGGCCCACAGGAAGATGGTGATTGCCAGTACAAGCGGCAGGAACACGCAATACTTCAGGTTCAGTTTGCTCTCAGACATAGTATTTGTTTGTTTATCGTTTCTCAAATTCAAAGCGCAGGTCCACGGGGATTCCCTCCAGGTGCATGTTGCGGAGGTCTTCCTTGTAGTCGGCGGTTCGGACGGCGTATTCTTTCTCGAAAGCTTCGGCGGCTTCGCGGTCTCCGGTGGCCTGGATGGCGATCACCCGGGCGCAGAGATGGCTGACGGCCTGTTCGAAGAGACCGTAGTCGATTTCATACCGGCCGTTTTCCGTGCGGTTCAGCGCCTGTTTCTCGCAGAGGTAGTTGAAGATGGCGATGTTGGCGCGGCCCAGGGCGGTCGCTTCCCCGAAGCGTTCGCTGCGGAACAGGGAGGCGCAGAAGGTGGCGATGGCCTCATTCTTGGTGACCAGTCCTTCGAGGCGGTGCTCCCCAGCCAGTTTGCAGGCCAGGAAGATGCCGGCCACGTTGCCCTTGATCTCTTCCATCACGAGCGCTTCGTTGCCGAGCGCCTGCTCGACGGAGCCTTTGCCGTTCACCGTTTCCTTGACCCCCAGTCCGTGTGCCACTTCGCGGAATACGATGTTCCAGAAGAACGCGCCGGCGCTGAGTTTTTCCGCATCGGAGGGCTTCAGCAGCCGACGGCCCGCCGGGTACACGATGCGGTTGAATTTCTCGTTCATGATGTTGTGCATCAGGGCGGTGCGGGTGCCGAGTCCGGACTGGACCGCCCCGTCACAGGGCAGGTTGACGGCAATCACCTTCACTCCGGCGTTGTAGTTGCCGGCGTAGTAAAGGGCGTCGTAGGCGTAGATGTTGGAAGCGGTGCCGGGCACGAAGGCCTTGTAGGCGGAGTTGCAGGGCAGGGCTTCCTGCAGCTGGGGGAGGAGGGCCGTCAGCTGGTCGATGCGGCGGGTCAGCTCCACCTGCTTGAGCAGGACGAAGGCGCCGTAGGAGCGCCGGACGCCGTGCAGCTGGTCGTCTTCGGTCTCGTTGGGGCCGAGGATCAGATCCATCTTCGAATCGTCCATCGAGAGCCAGAGTTTGTCGGAGGCCTCATAGTCGTCGCTGCGCAGGGCTTCGATTTTCGAAAGCAGGTAGGCACGGACGCTGGGTTTGATGGTCAGGTCGGCCGCGCTGCGCAGGAAGCTGCAGATCTTTTCGATGTGTTCCTCATAGGCTTCGTGGTAGGGGACGGCCTTGAGGAAGCCGTCTTCGCCGCGGGTGATGAGGGTGTAGGGGTTGTTGCGGACCGCTTCGTCCAGCGCCTCATATTCATCATCCGTCATATCGGCGGGGTAGAAAGCGGCGCCGAGCGGACGGTCGCCGTAGCCTTCGACGAAGGCTTTTCCGTCGAAACGGTCCCAGGGTCCGTAGTTGATCAGGGCATATTCCCGGGCGGCCCGCTCGGGCAAAGCCAGCATCTGGTCCTTGTCTCCGAAGACTTGTTTCCAATAGATGGCGTCGGCTTCGTCGGCGGCCCAGCGGTACAGGCGCAGCACTTCTTTTCCGTTCTCGGAGATGCCTGACAGATCGGGGGTCGAAATCCGGACGGTTTCGTAGTCTGCGAGTTTTCGCTGCAGGTCGGTTTTGGGGGTTTGTGCGCAGGAAGCCAGCGCCAGGGTACAGAGGACAAAAAACAACTTTTTCATCAGATCCTTCTCTTTGGGAGGCGGCCCGGGGCCGTCCCTCGATTTTTCGGGCGCAAATTTAGTAATTATTTGGCTATTATGCGAATTGTTTTGAAGGAAAAAAGGGGCGGACCGGAAAATCGGCCCGCCCCTTTCGTCAGGGGGTAGAAGGAGGGATCCTAGTAGATACCCTGCTCGATCATGGCGGTCGCCACCTTCATAAAGCCGGCGATGTTGGCGCCCTTGACATAGTCGACGGATCCGTCGGCCTGGGTGCCGTACTTCACGCACTGGGCGTGGATGTCGCTCATGATCTTCTTCAGCTTGGCGTCCACTTCTTCGGCGCTCCAGGAGATGTGGGAAGCGTTCTGGACCATTTCGAGTCCGGAAGTGGCCACGCCGCCGGCGTTGGAAGCCTTGCCGGGGCCGAAGAGCACACCGTGGCTCTGGAAGTAGCGGATGGCGCCGGGCTGGCAGCCCATGTTGGAACCTTCGCAGCAGCACCAGCAACCGTTGGCGACGAGCGTCTTGGCGTCGTCCTCGCTGAGTTCGTTCTGGAAGGCGCAGGGCAGGGCGATGTCGCAGGCGACTCTCCAGGCCTTCTCACCGGCGAAGTATTTCGCCTTGGAAGGGAACTTGATGGCCATATCCTCGACATTGTGGCGGTTGGACTGGCGCATTTCCAGCATGTAGTCGATCATTTCCTGGTCGATGCCGCCCGGGATTTCGCACATACCCTTGCGGCCGGAGATGGTAACGACCTTGGCTCCGAGCTCGGTGGCCTTGATGGCGGCGCCCCAGGCGACGTTGCCGAATCCGGAGATGGCGACTTTCTTGCCCTTGATGTCCTTGCCGGCTTTCTTCAGGACGTTCTCCACGAAGTAGAGGAGGCCGAAACCAGTGGCTTCGGGACGAAGGAGGGAACCACCCCAGGTCAGGCCCTTGCCGGTCAGAACGCCGGTGCCGTGCTGGCTGGTGAGTTTGCGGTACATACCGTTGAGGAAACCGATTTCACGGCCGCCCACACCCACGTCGCCGGCGGGAACGTCCTGGTCGGGACCGATGACGTTCACCAACTCCTGCATGAAGGCCTGGCAGAAACGCATGATTTCCGCGTCGGACTTGCCGGAGGGATCGAAGTCGCTACCACCCTTGGCACCGCCCATAGGGAGCGTGGTGAGGGCGTTCTTGAAGATCTGCTCGAAGCCGAGGAACTTCAGCATGGAAGGGGTGACGGCCGGATGGAAACGGAGGCCGCCCTTGTAGGGACCGATGGCGCTGTTGAACTGGACGCGGTAGCCGAGGTTGGTCTGCACGTCGCCCTTGTCGTCCACCCAGGTCACACGGAAGGTGAGGATACGGTCGGGCTCGACAATGCGCTCAACAATCTTCGCCTTTTCGAATTCGGGGTGCTGGTTGTAGGTCTCTTCGACAGACTGGAGCACTTCGCGAACCGCCTGCAGGTACTCGCTTTCGCCGGGATGTTTGGCCTCCAGGCTGGCCATGATTTCATTTGTTTTCATAAATATGAGGGATATTATTTGTTGTTGTATGTTTCTATGCTGTATCCCGGGCCGTACACCACTTTGCGGGTGGCTGCGTTGACCCATCCTTTGCCCTGGCGCTCGAGCAGGAAACTTTCCTGCAGCAGGTCGAGGCGCTCGGAGGAGGCCTTCTGCTCCCAACCTTCGGGCGAGCCGGATTTGAGCAGGAGCATGTATTTCATCAAATCGAAGCCCTGGAAGGCGAAGGCGCCGGGCTCGGTATTGTAGAGGGCTCGGTATTTCATCAGGAAACGCTGCACGGCGGGGCGGCTGTAGTCCACGTGGTAGGTGCAGCTCATCCGAAGTCCCACGCTGTGGAGGTTCTCCACTTCGATGGTTTCGTAGGATTTGATTTTCGCCGGGGCGTAAAGGGCGACGCGGAAGCCGTTGTGCACCAGCACGCGCAGGTTGCGCACGGCGTCGTTGACAAAGGCCTGGTTGTCGCTGGCGATCAGCACGCGGTTGACCGCATCGGGAGCCATGGAGAGGCGTTCCACCAGGGCGTCGGCCACTTCGCGGCCGTCCAGAATCTTGTAATTGTATTTGATGACTTCCAGTCCACAGCTGTCCACCAGCGCGTTGATCCAGGAGCCTTCCTGGACTTCGCGGCTGCCTTTTTCGTAGAGCACCAGGAACTTGTCTCCGCGGATGAAGTCGCCTTTGATCCAGTCCAGGCAGTCTTTCCACTGGCGGGAGACGGGCGTCGGGGCCTGAATGAAATTGCCGGCTTCGGCGGCGAGTTCCTCGCAGCGGGGATTGAGGGGAGAGACGACGGTAACCTGCTCGGGAAGGGCGGAGAGCGCCGACTTCATCTCCTCGGCACCGACCGGTCCGATGACGAAATCACAGTTTTTGACTTTCTTGTAGGCTTCCGGCTCCTCGTGCGTATCGATAACGGTCAGGTGTACGTTGAGACCGTAATCCCGGGCCATCTCATCGAGGGCCAGCAGGGCGCCGAGGTAGAAATCGTTGTAGTTGTCGCTGCCGCCTTCCTTGCTTTTGAGCGGGAGCATCAGTCCGGCGCGCAGTTGCGTCTTGACCGGGGTGAAGGCGGAATCGGCACCGTCGGCAGGTGTTGCTTCGGCAGCGGCCACGGCGGCTCCGGCAGCAAGCGGGGTGCCGTTGAAATAGATGCGGGGAACGCTGTGCTCCGCGGGGGAAGCCGGTTGTGCGGCAGGCTGGACGGGCATCGTTTGGCTTCCGTCGGGCGTCTGTGCGGGCGTTTCCGCTTGCGTTTCAGCGGGGAGAACGGGCTTGGGTGCGGGCTTTTTCTTCGGAATCATCACCTTCATCTTCGGCTGGATGTCGGTGGAGTAGCGAAGATGGTTGGCGCTGAGCAGTTCTTCGAGGGTGCAGCCGTAACGGTTGCAGATGGTCTGCGCATCTTCATACCATCTGACCGTATGTTCGACGAACTCCTGTGCCGGAAGCGTAAGTCCCGACAACAGGAAAACGAACAGGCAGAGGAGAAAGCGTCGCATCCTGAAAAGTTAGTCTTTCTTGTTTTTGTTCTGGACGTATTCCTCGTTGAGGCCGGCGACCAGTTCGTCGGTAATGTCGAGGGCGCCGTCGGCGGTGATGATGGGTGCGGAACCCTGGTTGGCGAAAATCATCGCAAAGCCTTTGTCCTCGTTCCAGGAGGTGAGGAAGGTCTGGATGGCATCCATAATCTGGTTCATCGTGACCTGCTGCTCTTCCAGCATTTCGCCCTGTTTGGCGTTAGCCCACTTCTCCAGTTCCTGTTTCTGTTTTTCCAGTTTCTCCATCTGGGCCTGGGCGGTGCTCTGGGTCATCAGCCCCTTCTGCCATTTCTCCTGGAAGGCATCGTAGTCTTTCTGAAGTTTTTTCTGGCGGGAGGCGAGCTGCTCCTGCACGTTCTGCATTTTGCTTTCCACGACACTCGTCAGGTCGTTCGCCATGTCATATTCCTTGATGACGCGGTCGAGCTGGAAGTAAACGCAGCTGCCCGGGGCGGCAACCACTTCGCCACTCTGCGCGTTTTCACCGGCTTTGCCCTTGGCGGATTTGTCAGAGGTAAGGGCGATGACGGAGCAGACGCAGGCTCCGAGAGCGAGCACCAGGGAAGCGATGCTGACGATGAGGGTTTTCTTGTCCATATCAGAGAGTAACTGTTAAATTTTCAATCTCGCAAAGGTAAGTATTTTTCAAAAAAACGAACGCGATTTTTTTCATTTTTTTACAGGAACCGCTGCCCTAGCGCGCCTTGTCCACGATGAGCCGGTAGCGGCGGATGGTCTCTTCCAGACCGAGGTACAGCGCTTCGCTGATGAGGGCGTGACCGATGGACACTTCGGCGATGCCGGGGACGTGGTCGAGGAAAAAGGCGAGGTTGTCCAGGCTGAGGTCGTGTCCGGCGTTGACGGCAAGGCCGCATTCGAGCGCCTTCTTGGCCGTGGCGGCATAGGGGGCGACCCCCTCCTCTCCTTCTCCGACGGCATATTTGCGGGCGAAGTTCTCCGTGTAGAGTTCCACGCGGTCGCAGCCGCAGCGTGCAGCCCCTTCGGCCATGGCGGGGTCGGGGTCGATGAAAATCGAGGTGCGGATGCCTTCCGCCTTGAAGCGTGCGCAGATTTCTTTGAGGTAGGCCTGGTGGCGGACGGTGTCCCAGCCGGCGTTGGAGGTAATGGCGTCGTGGGCGTCGGGAACGAGCGTGACCTGGTCGGGATGCACCTCGAAGGCGAGGGCGATGAAACTCTCGATGGGATTCCCTTCCATGTTGAACTCCGTCTTCAGGCGGGGACGGATGTCGCGCACATCGCTGTAGCGGATGTGCCGTTCGTCGGGACGGGGATGGACGGTGATGCCTTGTGCGCCGAAACGCTCGCAGTCGAGCGCCGCTTTCGTCACGTCGGGGACATTGCCTCCGCGTGCGTTGCGGATGGTGGCGATTTTGTTGATGTTAACCGATAAGTGTGTCATACCGGGCGACAAAGGTACAAAATAATGGGTAAATTGGAAAATATGTGTTAATTTTGCCCTTTATTTATAAAGAATAAGGGATGAAACTCGCGCTCTATATCCGTCACGACAAACTCTGGCAGGACGCCCGTGTCCTTGAGTTGGAGTCGGCCCTGCAGGCGCTCTCGCCGAAGTTTTCCACCTACCGGACCGGTCCGGGAGGACGCCTCGACGGGGATACCGGCATGTTGCTTTCCATTGGCGGCGACGGGACTTTCCTGTCCGCTTCCGCCCTGGTCGGCTCCTCGGGCGTACCCATTCTCGGCGTCAACCTCGGCCGTATCGGATTCCTTTCTGAGAATGCTCCCGAAGAGGCCTTGAGGAAACTGGCCAGCGGCGAATACGGCATCGAAGACCGCGGCCTGCTGCACGTGGACGTGTTCGCGCCCGGCTCGGACGAGTTGATGACGGACGCCGTGACCCCCTGGCCCTATGCGGTCAATGAGGTGGCCCTGCTGCGCAAAGGGGCTGCGATGCTCGGCGTGGACGTGCGGCTGGATGGCGTGAAACTGCCTACCTACTGGGCCGACGGCCTGCTGGTCGCTACCAGCAGCGGCTCCACGGCGTATTCCCTGAGCGTCGGCGGGCCCATCGTGATGCCCGAATCGAAAGTGTGCATCCTTTCTCCGGTCGCGCCGCACAACCTGAACGTGCGCCCGCTGGTCGTCCCGGACGGCTCCGAACTGGAGATTACCCTCCAGGCCCGCGAAGAAGAGTTCAGCCTCTCGCTGGACAACCGTCTCCACAGTCTCGGCACGGGCGTTCGCTTGCGTATCGCGCTGGCCCGATTTTCGCTTAAGCGCGTCCGCCTCGCGGGAAGCAATTTCATCGGGGCGCTGACCGACAAACTGTACTGGGGCGAAGACCTCCGCAACAACAAGTAAGCATGATCGACAAAGCAAAACTGCCCGTTCACGTCTCCTTTATCATGGATGGCAACGGCCGTTGGGCCGCCCAACAGGGAAAAGACCGTTTTCAGGGCCATATGGAGGGGGTGGAGAGTGTCCGCTCCTGTGTCAAGACCGCCGTGGAAACCGGCGTCCGCTACCTCTCCGTCTTTGCGTTTTCCGAAGAAAACTGGGGCCGCCCCGAGCAGGAGGTGGGTCTGCTGATGGACCTGATGGGCAAGGCGATGGCCGCCGAGATGCCTTCCCTCAACGAAAACGGCGTGCGTTTTAGGGTTATCGGCAACCGGGAACGGCTGTCTGAGAGTCTCAATAAGGCCATTGAGGAATGTGAGGCGATGACTGCCGGCAATACCACCCTGGACCTGATTGTGTTTATGAGTTACAGCGGCCAGTGGGACATCCTCCAGGCATCCCGCCGCATGGCACTGGAGATTCTCGACCGCAGCAACAGCCTCGAAGAGGCCCGTGCGGCCCTGATGGAGGCCTCCTCCGATGATTTCCGCGCCTGCCTTGCCACCGCCGGCATTCCCGATCCCGACCTGATCGTGCGCACTTCCGGCGAAAGCCGCCTGAGCAATTACCTGCTCTGGCAGGGGGCCTACAGCGAGTGGTTGTTTACGCCCACGCTTTGGCCCGATTTCCGTCGCGAGGCCTTCCTGCAGGCCCTTGAGGACTACGCAAAACGCGACCGCCGCTACGGAAAACTCAAATAAATGTCTATATTTGCAGGATGAAATTTTTTGGCCGGACTCTCCTCCCTCTGTTTGCGCTGCTCCTTTGCACGGGCAGCCTTTTTGCGCAGGGGGGTGTCCAGATCGATTATTCCCATCCGGCCAAATACTACGTTGGCAGTGTCCGCGTGGAGGGTAACCAGTATTTCGGTTCCGACCAGATCATCCAGCTCACGGGCCTGCAGAAGGGAATGGAGATTACCATTCCGGGCGAGGACGTGTCTTCCATCGTCAACCGCCTGTGGGGCCAGCGCTATTTTGAGGATGTGGCCCTCCGTGTGGAGTCGTTTTCTCCCCAAAAAGACAGCGTCCACCTGGTCATCGCCGTCCAGGAGCGCCCCCGCGTCTCCCGCTGGAGTTTTACCGGCATTAAAAAGAGCGAGCAGAAAGACCTGATGGAGGAGCGCCTGGGATTGCGCCGCGGCGGTGTCTTCTCCGAATATGTGGAAAAGACCTCCATCGGTATCATCGAGCGCTATTTCAAGGAAAAAGGTTTCTACAACGTCAAGGTGAAGGCCGAGGTGGAGAAAGATACCCTCGTGCGGAGTGCCATCCGCGTCAATTTCAATGTGACCAAGGGCAAGAAGGTGCTCGTCAAGAAAATCAACTTCATCGGCAACGACCACGTCAAGCCTTCCAAACTGATGTCCTCGATGGAGAAGACCAAGGATATGCGGCTGATGAACCTCTTCAAGAGCAAGAAGTTTGACGAGAAGGAATACCCCAACGACAAGAAGAAACTGATCCAGAAATTCAACGAGAACGGTTTCCGGGACGCCCGCCTGGTGAAGGACAGCATCTATTTCATCAAGGACAACCGCCTGGGCATCGACTTTACCTTCGACGAAGGCCGGCGCTATTACTTCCGCAACATTACCTGGACCGGCAACTCCGTCTATTCCACCGAAATGCTCAACGACATCCTCGATGTCAAGAAGGGCGACGTGTACGATATGGTGACGATGGAAAAGCGCCTCTTCGGCGGCGGCAAGCAGACCGAGTACGACGTCTCGAAACTCTACCGCGACAACGGCTACCTCTTCTTCAACGTGCAGCCCGTGGAGTTGAACATCGAGGGCGACAGCGTGGACGTGGAGATGCGTGTGGTCGAAGGCAAGCAGGCGACGCTCAATAACATCATCATCAACGGCAACGACATCACCAACGAGAAGGTCGTCCGCCGCCAGATTTTCACCCGTCCGGGCTATCTGTTCAGCCAGAGCGACTTCGAGCGTTCCATCCGTGAGATTTCCTCCATGGGGCAGTTCGATCCCGAGTCCATCACGGACCCGTCCAAGGGTTACTCCATCATTCCCAACCAGGCCAGCAATACCGTCGATATTATATATAATGTAAAGGAGAAGCCCTCGAGCCAGCTGGAACTCTCCGGCGGTTGGGGCGGCAACACCTTCGTGGCGACCGTCGGCGTGAGTTTCAACAACTTCTCCACGCGGCGTATGTTCACCAAGGGCGCCTGGCGGCCCGTTCCGCTGGGTGACGCGCAGAGCCTCTCCATCCGTTTCCAGACCAACGGTACCTACTACACCAGCCTTTCCGCCAGTTTTACCGAGCCCTGGCTCTTCGGCAAGAAGCCGACTTCGCTCAACCTTTCCCTCTACTACACCCGCCAGACCAACAGTTACCTGGCCATCGGCTTCCTCGACGACAGCCGTTTCATGGAAGTGTTCGGCGCGGCGGCGGGAATCGGTACGCGTCTGAAGTGGCCCGACAACTACTTCACCCTCTACAACCAGCTCTCCTGGCAGACCTACCGGCTCAAAAACTGGACGGGTTACTTCCTCTTTGATACCGGCCTTTCCCACAACCTGAGCTGGACCATCAGCCTGTCGCGTAACTCCACGGACCAGCAGATCTATCCCCGTACGGGCAGCGAGTTCTCCCTGTCCCTGCAGCTGACGCCGCCCTACTCCCTCTTCCGCCGTTACACCTACGACGGTGTTGGCGACGGCGAGGCGAACAAGGTGCCGGTCAACAGTTGGAAAGACGTGGACTACAATGCGGTCAATCCCGTTACCGGCAAGAAAGTCTGGAGCGACGTCAACAAGTACCACTGGATCGAATACCACAAATGGACTTTCAAGGGCGCCCTCTACACCAAACTCGTGGGCGACCTCGTGCTGATGACGCGGGCCCAGTTCGGCTACCTCGGCCGCTACAACAAGAACTGGGGCTATTCTCCTTTCGAGGGCTTCATCGTGGGTGGCGACGGTATGTCGGGGTACAACTTCTACGGTTCCGACGTGATTTCCCTGCGCGGTTATCAGAATTATTCGCTGACGAAAGTGGTCTATCTGGCCAACGGAACACAGGCCTACGCGGGCTATTTGTATGATAAATTTACGGTGGAACTGCGATATCCCGTCCTTTTGCAGCCGCAAAGCACGATTTATGCATTGTTATTCCTCGAAGGAGGTAACTGCTGGTCTGACCTGAGCGATTTCAACCCGTTCCAGATCAAACGTTCCGCCGGCGTCGGTGTCCGTGTGTTCCTGCCGATGGTGGGTCTGCTCGGCGTCGACTGGGGTTGGGGCTTCGACGATCCGGTCCACGGCAAGAGCCAGTTCCACTTCGTGATTGGACAACAGTTTTAATGATAATATTTAAAAAGGAATGAATATGAAAACGAAAATGATTCTTCTTTCTCTCGCGACGCTTTTCCTGGGCGTGTCCCTGCATGCGCAGACCGTCTCCGGCAAGGTGGCCTATGTCAACTTCAGTGAACTCGTGCAGCTGATGCCTGAAATGGATGAAGCGCGCGCCACGTCCGAAGCCTCCGCCAACGAAGCCCAGGAGACCTACAAGGGCATGTGGGAAGAGTACCAGAAGAAGCTGGAGCAGTATCAGCAGAAAGCCGGTACCTGGACCGCAGCCACGAAGGAAAGCAAGGAGAAGGAACTCGCCGAGATTGAGAACCGTATCCGCGAATTCCAGGGTGCCATTCAGCAGGAACTCCAGGAGCAGCAGCAGAAACTGATGGCTCCCATCTATAAGAAAGCCCAGGAGGCGGTGAACAAGCTCGGAAAAGACGGTGGGTATATGTTCGTCTTCGACCAGGCCAACCTCCTCTATTTCGATGCCGCCCAGTGCACCGACCTGACCGCCGACGCCCGCAAGGCCCTGAACATCCCCGCGGACCGTACGCTGGAAAGCCTCCAGGCCGAAATGCAGGCCAAGGCCGCCGCTGCCGCGAAATAGGCTACAGATTGATCCCGTAACTCTGTTTTACTTCGCTCATCACGAAGGTACTCTCGATGGCGCCGACAGTCTCGGCGTCACCGAGTTTGTTTAATAGGAACTCCTGATACTGCTTCATCCCCGACGTGCGGATTTTGAGCAGGTAATCATACGCACCGGAGATATTGTAGCACTCAGTGACTTCCGGGATATGACGGATACGCCGCGTAAAGGCATCGGCCATGTCCCGGTTGATCTGCTTGAGTTTGACCTTACAGAAGACCAGCATGCTCCGGTTCAGTCTGTCCGCATCGAGGATGGCGACATATTTTTTAATGTATCCCTGTTTCTCGAGGCGCTTGAGGCGTTCGAACACCGGCGTCGGCGTCAGATTGACGATATCCGCCAGCTCTTTGTGGGTCAGTTTGGCATTTTTTTGCAGGGCTTTGAGCAGTTGCAGGTCGGTTGCATCGAGCGTTTCCATCGGTTTTTCAGAATATTTTTCTGTTGAGGGGGCAAAAAACGCCCCTTCTTGGTTGGTTTTTCTAAAATTTTTACAAAAATAGAAAGATTTACCAAATTTCGCAACATATTTGGAGGAATATTCCAGACCTCCTACCTTTGCAGCGTAAAAACAAAACGAAACGAACCATGAGCAAGAACAACTACCGCTTTGAAACGCTGCAGCTCCATGTCGGACAGGAGCAGCCCGATCCCGCCACCGATGCGCGCGCGGTTCCCATCTATCAGACGACCAGTTACGTCTTCCGCAACTCCCAGCACGCCGCCGACCGTTTCGGCCTGCGCGACGCCGGCAATATCTACGGACGCCTGACCAACTCCACGCAGGGCGTGTTCGAAGACCGCGTGGCCGCCCTCGAAGGCGGTGTGGCAGGCCTTGCCGTCGCATCCGGAGCCGCGGCCATTACCTACGCCCTCGAAAACATCGTCACGGCCGGAGACCATATCGTCGCTGCGGACAACCTCTACGGCGGCTCCTACAACCTGATTACGCACACGCTCGCCTCCCAGGGCGTCAGCAACACCATCGTCCGGATCAACGACACCGCGGCGCTCGAGGCGGCCATCCGCCCGAATACCAAGGCGGTGTTCGCCGAGACCTTCGGCAACCCCAACAGCGACATCCTCAACATCGAGGCCGTCGCCGAGGTGGCCCATCGTCACCACCTTCCCCTCATCGTGGACAACACCTTCGGCACGCCCTACCTGATCCGTCCCCTCGAACACGGTGCCGACATCGTCGTTCACTCCGCCACCAAGTTCCTCGGAGGACACGGCACGAGCCTCGGCGGCGTCATCGTGGACGGCGGCAAATTCGACTGGAAAGCGGCGGCAGACAAGTTCCCCACCCTCGCCAAGCCCGACCCCTCCTATCACGGCATCGTCTTCGCCGACGCGGTGGGTGCCGCGGCCTATGTGACCCGCATCCGCGCCGTCCTGCTGCGCGACACCGGCGCCGCCATTTCCCCCTTCAATGCCTTTATTCTCCTCCAGGGGGTGGAAACGCTGTCCCTGCGCGTGGAACGCCACGTGGAAAACGCCCTGAAAGTGGTCGACTTCCTCTCCAAACACCCGAAGGTGGCCCACGTGAACCATCCTGCGCTCCCTTCGCACCCCGACCACGACCTCTACAAGAAGTACTTCCCCAAAGGCGGCGGCAGCATTTTCACCTTCGAGATCAAGGGCGGTCAGGAGGAGGCCTGGAGGTTCATCGACGCCCTGAAGATCTTCTCCCTGCTGGCCAACGTGGCCGATGTCAAGAGTCTGGTCATCCATCCTTACACCACCACGCACTCCCAGCTTTCTCCGGAAGAGCTTGCCCAGCAGCACATCACTCCGGCGACCATCCGCCTTTCTATCGGTACCGAGCATATCGACGATATCTTAGAAGATCTCGCACAGGCGTTGGATCGTATTTAGTCGAATTCCCCCTGAAGAACAGTTTGTCTCTCCTAGGCCTGAGAAAAAGGGGAAAGGGCCGCTTCGAGTCAAACTATTCTTCAAGAAAAGGGAAATCCATACTAAATTTTTAGTAGATTTACAGAATATTTTGAAAAATTAAAAACAAAAAGAACATATTATGGCACAGATTGCAAAAAAACTGACCGAACTCATCGGTAAGACCCCGCTGGTAGAACTGGGTACGTTCTCCGCGAACCGGGGCGTTTCCACTCCCGTGGTGGCCAAAGTCGAATTCTTCAACCCCGGCGGCAGCGTCAAGGACCGTATCGCGCTGGCGATGATCGAAGACGCCGAGAAGAAAGGCATCCTCAAACCGGGTGCCACCCTCATCGAGCCGACCTCCGGCAACACCGGCGTGGGACTGGCCCTCGTCAGCGCCGTGAAAGGATATCACTTGATTCTCACGATGCCCGAAACGATGAGCGTGGAGCGCCGCGCCCTCGTCAAGGCCTACGGCGCCGAGATTCGCCTCACCCCCGGAAAGGACGGAATGCCGGGCGCCATCCGCGCCGCGAAGGAACTCCAGGCCTCCATCCCCGGCAGCATCATTCTCCAGCAGTTCGAGAACCCGGCAAACCCGGCCCGCCACTATGCGACCACCGGGCCTGAGATCTGGGACGCGACGGACGGAAAGGTTGACATTTTCGTGGCCGGCGTGGGTACCGGCGGCACCATTTCCGGCGTGGGCAAATACCTCAAGGAGAAGAACCCGAACGTGAAGATTATCGCCGTGGAACCCAAATCCTCTCCCGTCCTCAACGGTGGCGCCAGCGGCCCCCACAAGATTCAGGGCATCGGAGCCGGTTTCGTTCCGAATACCTACGACGCTTCCGTGATTGACGAGGTGTTCGATGTGGAGAACGACGACGCCATCGAGACCGGCCGTGCCCTCGCCCGGGAAGAAGGCCTGCTCGTGGGCATTTCCTCCGGTGCCGCCGCCTTTGCCGCCGCGAAGATCGCCGCCCGTGACGAAAACAAGGGCAAGAAGGTGGTCGTGCTCCTGCCGGATACCGGCGAACGCTACCTCTCCACGGTGCTTTTCGCCCCGCAGGAATAGAGAAATTTTGCTATCTTTGCAGTAACGCTAAGACGCTGCCGCAAAGATGGAAGATTTCGCCCGATATACGCCCGCTGAGCGGGAACTCATAGACAGGGCGGCCTTGCTCGCCGAAGATACCCTCCAGGGTGTTTTTCGCGGCAACGGCCACCCTTTTTATGAACATCCCCTGGGGGTGGCCCGTATCGTGAGCGACGAAATCGGCCTGGGGGCCGAGTGTGTCGCCGCCGTGTTTCTGCACGAGGCGTCCTCGTGGCTGAAAAAATCGGCCGCAAAGGCCGGCGACGGTGCCCCGCTCGGAATGGACCAGCGCATGGCCGCCGTGGCTGCCGCCCTGAAGACGTTCCCCCGCGACATCCGTACCATGGTGGAAGGACTCGACAAAATCGCCACCATCAACCCCCGGGACACCCGACTCGAAGCGGACAATTACAAAAAACTTATCATCTCCTACTCCAGCGACCCGCGCGTGGTGGTTCTCAAACTGGCGGACCGGCTGGAAGTGATGCGTTCGCTGGAGGTCTTCCCCAAATCCGCCCGCGAGAAAAAGGCGCTGGAGACCCTCATGCTCTACATTCCGCTGGCGCACCAGCTCGGGCTTTACAATATGAAAAGCGAAATGGAAGACATCTATTTCCGTTACGCCGAACCCGAGCAGTACAAGAGCATTACCAACCACCTCAAACTGACCGAGCCCGATCGGAAGAAACTGACCTCCGACTTTATCGAACCCCTGAAAGCGCGCCTGGACGAGGCCGGCATCCGTTACAAACTGAAAGCCCGCACCAAGACCGCCTTTTCCATCTGGAAGAAAATGCAGAAGCAGAAAGTGGATTTCGACGGGGTGTACGACGTGTTCGCCATCCGCTTTATCATCGATGCGGAAGGCTGCTCGCTGGAAGAGGAAAGGGCCCTCTGCTGGAAGGTATTTTCCTACGTGACGGAGAAATACGAGTCGGATACGAAGCGGCTTCGCGACTGGATCAGCCATCCCAAGCCGAACGGCTACGAGAGTCTTCATATTACCGTCAAAAACGACGAAGGCGCCTATCTGGAAGTGCAGATCCGCACCCGCCGGATGGACGACATCGCCGAAAAAGGGCTGGCTTCCCACTGGTCCTACAAAGGCATCAAACAGGAAGCTGGGCTGGACAGCTGGCTTGCCGCCGTCCGTTCTTCCCTTGAAAGCGGCGCCCGCCTTTCTCCTCCCGACACCGAAGGCGACGACGACCTGCCCAAGCCGCCCGACCGCGAAGTGTTCGTCTTCACGCCCGACGGAGAATTGCGCAAACTTTCAGCCGGAGCGACCGTGCTGGACTTCGCCTTCGATATCCACACCAACCTCGGCATGCGCTGCACGGGCGGCAAGGTGAACGGAAAGGCCGTCCCCATCCGGGAAGTGCTCAAGACGGGCGACAGCGTGGAAATATTCACCTCCTCCGCCCAGAAACCCACCCCTGACTGGCTGAACTGGACGGTCACGAGCAAGGCCCGGAACAAAATCCGGCAGTGCCTGGTGGCCGGGGTGCACAAGAAAGCGGCGGAAGGGAGGGAACTGCTGATGCGGCGGCTGCGCAACTGGAAACTGACCCTCAAGGACGAAGACCTGGCGGAACTGATGAAAAAGCGTCAGTTCAAGACCAACCAGGAGTTCTTCGAGGCGGTGGGAGAAGGCCGCATCGACCCGATGGAGGTCAAGGAATACATCCTCGATCTGGAAAATGCGCGGAGACGGGCGGCGGAAGCGGCCGCCGAAGCGGCCCGGCAGCGGCAACTGGAACGGGAAAACGCCCGGGAGGAGCCCGGAGTCGACATCCTGGTGCTCGACGCCAGCAAGGTGCGCCACCTCGACTATACCCTCGCCAAATGCTGCAATCCTCAGCCGGGAGATGACATTTTCGGTTTCCTTTCCTCGAAAGGCGGACTGAAAATCCACCGTCTCTCCTGTCCCAATGCGGCGCGACTGATTGAAAACTATCCCTATCGTCTGCAAAAAGTAAAATGGAAGGAAAAACTTTGATTTTTGCCAGCGGCAACCAAGGAAAAATCCGTGAGGCCGCAGAAATTCTCGCCGGCCGCTACACCGTCATTTCCGCCGCCGAAGCCGGATTCACGCAGGAGGTGGAGGAGACCGGCGACAGTTTCCGCGCCAACTCCCTGCTCAAAAGCGAAGCCATTTGGGACGCGCTGGAAAAGGACTGCTTCTCCGACGACTCGGGCCTGGAAGTGGATGCGCTGGGCGGAGAGCCCGGTATCTATTCCGCCCGTTACGCCGGAGAGGATAAGGATTTCGAGCACAATATCGACAAGGTGCTCGCCCTTCTGGGCAATGCGAAGGACCGTCGCGCCCGTTTCCGCTGTTGCGTCACCCTGATTCTGGACGGTGCACCCCGCTTTTTCGACGGTACGCTCGAAGGCGTCATCGGCTATGAGCGCAAGGGAACGATGGGCTTTGGCTACGACCCGATTTTCATCCCGGATATCATCGCGCCGGGCGTTCCCAACACCGAACGCCTCACCCTTTCGGAAATTACGGAAGAGGCCAAGAACGCCATCTCCCACCGGGGACAGGCCCTCGAAAAGATGGCCGCCTGGTTGGACTGGCACGACAAGGTGACGACGGAAAGCGTGACAGCCGAAGGCAAGATGGCTGAAAACGCCTGAACCCCTTATGAAACGCCCCTGCGAATTCATTGTCCTGCATACGACAAAGTATGCCGAAAGCGCCTTTGTCGTACACACCCTCTGCCGCGAACTCGGCAAGCGGAGTTTTCTCGTGCGGGGCATCGGCAAGAGCGTTTCTCCTGCCTGGTTCCTGCAACTGAACATCGTCGGGGCCGACATCGCGGAAAGCACGCGTTCCTCCCTCTGGACCGCCTCCCATTTCAGCCAGGAACACCCCTTAAGCGGCCTGCGGGAAAATCCCGGGAAGAACTGCATTGCCCTTTTTCTCGCGGAAGTCCTGCTCAAAACTTTGCACGAGGGCGAGACGGACGAGGCGTTCTACGACTGGCTCCGGGGACGCATCCTGTTGCTTGATGCGCTGGGAGACGGCACTTCCGGTGCCGGGTATGCCAATTTCCACATCGCCCTGCTCAAGGAACTCTGCGAACGGACCGGTTACAGCCCTGCCCGCGATGACCTCTTCGCCTTCAGCGACGAGAACTATGCCGACCTCGAAAACCTTTCCGACAAGAACTTCGAGCAGACGCTGCTCGCGCCCCTGAGCGGCCGCAGCCGCAGCCGGATTGCCCGCAGTTACCTCAAATATCTCGAATACCATCTCGACATGCCGCTGCACATTCAGTCGCTGGATGTGCTGGAATGCCTGTTCCGCTAATCGTTTCCCCGATGTCCAAGCCCGTCAACGCCCTTGCTGCCAGCGCCTCCGTCGTCAACGCCTCCGCGTCCCCCGTTTCCGCCGCCAGTGCGCAAAGCCCCCGTCTTTTGACCGCCGAAAGCCTTCACGGTCTTCTTCCCGCCCGTCCCGAAGACAGCCACAAAGGCGATTATGGCCATCTGCTTATTATTGCCGGATGCCAGCGAATGCCCGGAGCGGCTGTCCTCGCCACCGGCGCCGCCCTTCATTCGGGCTGCGGACTGGTTACGCTCCATTCCTCCTCCCGCGCCCTGCAGGCTACGGTGAACAACTACCCCTCTGCCATGCTGGACGAGGAGAACGGGGATGTCTTCAGCCACCTGCCGGAAAACCTGGGGAAATACACCGCCGTCGTCGTCGGACCGGGCTTGGGACAGGCCCCCGAAACAGCGAAAGCGCTGGGAGACTTGCTGGATGCTCTCCGGCAGGCGGATGCTGCCCTTCATCAGGCGGATTGCCCTGCCCGAGCGCCGCAAAAAACAGCCCTGCTGCTCGATGCGGATGCGTTGAATTTGCTCGCCCGTGACCGTTTCTTGTTGGAAAAACTTCCCGAGGGAACCGTCCTGACGCCGCACAAAGGGGAGCTCAAGCGCCTGCTGCAAAAGGAGAATCCCACGGGCGCCGACATCACGGCGTTCTGCCGAAAGACGGGCGGCATCCTCGTTGCCAAGGGACACCGGACGGGTATTTTCTCTTCGGACGGTCTGCTTGCGGTGAATACGAGCGGCAACGCGGGGCTCGCCAAAGGCGGGAGCGGCGACGTGCTTTCGGGCCTGATCGGAGGCCTGCTCGCCCGCGGACTGAAAGCGGAAGATGCCGCAAGCCTGGGCGTGTGGATTCACGGGCATGCCGCAGACGAACTGTCCCGGGCCCGCACCCTGGAAGCCTGGGACAGTAAAGAGTTAATCGATGGGATCTGGACGGGCTTTCGCGCGTTATGATATTCGCCCGTGAAAACCCACGATTTTAATCGTGGGATGAAAGGGCGAAAATTTCTTTGAAATTCGAAAAACATTCGTTACATTTGCATGTAACGATATGAAAAAACTTGCGCATCATATCACATCCGTAGTGAACATCAGTTACCACATCATCTGGTGTCCAAAATGCCGTCGTAAGGTCCTCGTCGGTGATGTGGAACAACGATTGAAAGAGATACTGCCGGAAATAGCGCATGACATGGATTGTTCCATTGAGACGATGGAAGTGATGCCGGACCATATTCATGTCTTCTTGCGCGGCACCCCAACGCTTCCCGTTCATTTGATTGTCAAGAATCTGAAGGCGATTAGCGCAAGAATGCTTCGTTCCGAGTTTCCGCATCTGAAACAGAAAATGAACTCCATGTGGACGCGGAGCTACTACTGCGAAACAATCGGCAGTATCTCTGAACAGACCATACAGGAATATATCGAGAACCAGAAAAATGCTTAGGGCCATTAAATACGAACTTCGTCCAAACGCGACGCAACGCGAACTCATCAGCCGGACCTGAGGCTGTTGCCGCTTCGTGTACAACAATGCCCTGGCATTCGCACAAAGGAACCACGTAAACAACTACGACCTAATAAAACGCATTCCCGGCTTAAAGACCGAGTTCGAGTGGTTGAAAGAAGTGCCGTCCCAGGCCCTGCAGCAGTCAATCATAGACCTTGGCAAAGCGTTCAAGAACAAATGGAACGGACACAACGGCGGGCCGGTGTTCCATAAGAAGGGCAGGCGCGACTCTTACCGCATCCCCACAGGATGTGAAATTGACTATGCGCGATACAAGGTCAAGCTTGCAAAACTCGGCTGGGTGAAGTTCTACAAGGACAAGCCCATCGAGCAGTCGACAATACATTCCTATACCATCAGCAAGTCTTCAACAGGACGATACTATATCTCATTGCTCTACGAAGCGCCGAACCGTACTCCGTTAAACAACGGTCGGGCGGTCGGTATCGATGTCGGCATCAAGGAGTTTGCGGTATGTTCTGACGGGACGGTGTTTGAAAACCAAAAGCACTATCAGCGTCAGCTTCGCAAACTTCGGGTGTTGCAGCGCACGATGGCCCGGCGATATGATAAGAGCAAAGACATCCTGGATGCAAATGGCAGGAAGATTGGCACAACCGGCGAACAGTCGAAAAACTGGTACAAGGCAAAAGCCGCCGTCGCAAGGTGCCATGAAAAAATCCGCAACCAAAGAAACGACCATCTGAACAAGGTAAGTTCGCAAATTGCGTCAAAGTACAGCGTTGTCTGTATTGAGGATTTGAACGTCAAAGGCATGGTGAAGAACCGGAACCTGGCAAAATCCATCTCGGACTGCGGCTGGACCGCATTCAAGACCAAGCTTAGGTATAAATGCGACAGCGTGATTGAAGTGGACCGTTTCTTCGCCAGCAGCCAGACATGTTCGGTGTGCGGATACAAGAACGTTCGCATCAAAAACCTCTCCGTCAGGTCATGGACGTGCCCCGGATGTGGCACGAATCACGACCGTGACCGAAATGCCGCAACAAACATACTCCGGGAAGGGCTGTCCCGGTATCCCATAAGCGCTTCGTTGGAAGCGCTGAGATAGAACCCCACGAATTCATTCGTGGGAGCAGTCAGTGTGCTAAAAGTCGTCGTAGGAGGATGTTCATATTTTGTTATAACAAAAATTATACATAGATTTGCATCAAAAATAATATAAATATGATTACTTCTCCCTTTGTTTACGGAAAGATTGCCTCTGATTCCCAGTTTACGGACAGAAAAGAGGATTGTGCTTCTCTTGTGCAGGATTTTCTGAATCAGACCAATACGATTATCATCTCTCCTCGAAGGTGGGGGAAGAGTTCACTGGTCAAAAGGGCTGGAAAAGAAGCCATGGCAAAGGATAAGAATTTGCGTCTGTGTTATTTGGATGTATTCAATGTCCGAACGGAAGACGAATTCTATGACAAACTTGCCAGGTGCGTTATTGAGGGAACCTCCGGAAAATTTGAGGAAATATTCTCCACGGCCATGAAATATGCGGCGACGCTTGTTCCCAGTATTGTCGCGGGGGATGTCGTCAACACCTGGCGTCTGGAATTCAAAATGGGGAATTTGTCAAGAAGCGCCGATGAAATACTGGATTTGGCTGAGAAAATCGCGAGGGACAAAGGAATTCATGTTGTTGTTTGTATTGATGAGTTTCAGCAAATCTCCAATTTTAAGGATTCCGTAGCTTTTCAGGCAAAACTTCGCGCTCATTGGCAACTGCAACAGCATGTTGCCTATTGCCTGTACGGAAGCAGACGACACATGATGCTGGAGGTTTTTACCCACCCGGATCAGCCTTTCTATCAATTCGGCAAAACCATTTTCCTTCAAAAGATTGCGGCGGAATTATGGCCGTCATTTATTGCGGATAAATTCAAGGAAACAGGCAAGGAGATTTCTCCGGCCCAATGTCGGCGGATAGTGGAATTGGTGGACAACAATCCCTATTATGTCCAGCAACTCAGCGAGGAAGTCTGGAACAGGACAGGTTCCAATTGTGCCGATGAAACGGTGGAGAAGGCCTTCGAGGCTGTCGTAAATCTGCATGCCGACTTGAATCTGGCCTTGACGCAAACGTTGACGATTTCACAGCAAAATCTCTTGCATGCGATTGTTGACGGGGTAAAGGAGTTGACTTCCGCCGCAGTGATGAGTAAATATGAATTGAAGAACAGTCTTACGGTTCAGCGCGCAAAAGCAGCTCTTGTCAAGATGGATATCATTGACAATTTTGGAAAAGCCATCAGCATGGAAGACCCGGTCTATGCGTATTGGCTTCGCGAAATCTACTTTTCCAGATAGTTTTTCGTTTGGCCAACGAGTTGTTCGCGAAGGCTGACGCGCAGGGAGTCGAAGGCGGGACGGAAGGCTTCGGGCAGGGGCTCGGAGGGCGGGGAATCCATCGTGAGCGGATTGATGGGGGAGCCGTTTTTCCAGATGCGGAAATCCAGGTGTGGCCCGGTGCAGCGGCCGGTGGCGCCGACATAGCCGATGACCTGTCCCTGGCTGACGCGTGCGCCGGGACTGATGCCTTTGCCGTATTTGCTCAAATGAAGATAAGCCGTTGAATAGACGCTGTTGTGGCGGATGCGCACGGTGTTGCCGCCCGCGCCTTCGTATTTGACGCTGGTGACCGTGCCGTCGCCGATGCTCATGACGGGCGTTCCGGTGGGGGCGGCGTAGTCTACGCCGGTGTGGGGTTTGACTTCGCGGGTGACGGGGTGGCGGCGGGCATAGGAGAAGCCCGAGGAAATGCGGGAAAAGTGCAGCGGCGCCTTGAGGAACGCCTTGCGCATGCTCTCCCCCTTTTCATTCCAATAGATGTTGCTGCCCAGGGGCTTGGCGGGTTTTTGCTCCAGACGGCCCACGAAATGGGCCGGGTTGAACATGATGCAGTCGTAGTCCTGGTTGCGGTGGGAAAAGATGGCGTAGCGGATGGTGTCGATGCCGATGAGTTCTCCTTCGCAGAGTTTCTTGCGGTAGAGTACGCGGAAGCGGTCGCCTTTCTGCAAACCGAAGAAGTCCACCGTCCAGGCGTAGATGTCCGAGAGGTCGAGGATGAGTTGGGTGGGCGCACCGGCAGCCTGCATATCGTTCCAGAGCGAAGAGTTGATGGTAACGTCCGCGCTGGCGTCTTCGTAGCTTACGTCTTTGAAGACTTTGTTGATGCGGAGGGTGTCGAAGCACTTGAATACGGTGCATTCCGTCCGGGTGTTGTTGTAGACGATGTATTGCAGGGGGCCGTGGGAAGCGGAGGCGCCGCCCGTTGCTGCCGAATCGGCGTTCTGCTGAAGGTAATACGCGTCATAACTGTTGCCGGAGCGAAGGCGCCGTACGTCGAAGATGCTGTCGGGGCAGGCCTGTGACAACTCCCACGCCTGGCGTCCGCTCATTCCCAGGCGCATCAGAAAGCCCATGAAGTTCTCTCCGTTTTTCACGCGTCCGCTCTCCTTCTCCAATGTGTCCGTCAGAAAGCCCAGCGGCAGAATCGTGTCTTTCTGCGAGATGTCCGTATCGTTGTTGCCCGGGCGTGCACCGCAGGCGGAGAGCATCCCGGCGAGCAAAATTCCCATCGCCCAGAGGGCGGCTGTCCGTATTTTTCTGTTTCTTTTCATCGGGGCGCAAAGTTCGCAATTTTTTGCCGCATGAACAAATCGGTGCGCTCGTCAGGTTTCAGCCAAGTACCGGCGAGTTTCGGTTAGGGCAAAAACAAGGCGCGAAGCGAGCGGTTCCTTCGAGCTCGGCGCAGCGCCTTTGCTTTAGCCGACGGCATTCCTTCTTGCCGGCGGCGTTGCCCCTTCGCCTGCGCAAGTGCTTTGCGGTTGAGCGCCATCGCCAGATACTTCGGAACTCGGTCGGTCACGAGTGCACGTGCACATTTGCCCGACCCGGTGCTGGAGCATCTCATCGGCCAAAATTTGCCCCATTTTCTGCCCGACCAGGTGCTGGAGCATCGCTTCACTACGTTTTTGCCCCATTTTGTGCGCGCAGGTGTGCTGGGCGGCGGCATGCTGGCGCTCCTCGCTCGAAGGGAAAAAACGGGGCCCACCCGTTCGCTTGCCGCATAACTTGCTCCCTTTCGGTCGCTTCGAACAAATGCGGCATCCGCTTCGCGGCCCGCTCACTCGCTCACCGCTTTTGCGGCCGGCAGGGGGCATTTGTCCTCCAGACGCTTCGCGGTCCCTTCGGACAAATGATCGGCCAAACGCCTCCCTGCCGCTCCGCTTTCATCGCGGCTTCGCTCAGCGCAATCGGCCATGTGGAATTTACAAATTCACAACGCGAAACGGAAAAATGGTAAAGAAACTGCAAAAAGGTTCAAAAACGGAAAATCTTTTTTTTACTTTTTGATTTTTGTCGTTTTGCTGATATAGATTTGTGGTCGCTAATTTTTTAAACCAATGCGTATGAAAACGACAAGCGACAAAAACCTGAGTTCCTATTATGAGCGTTTTATCGAGGAGTTTGAAAAAATCCGTCCGCTTTCACCCCAGGAAAAAGCCCGTCTGAAACACCTCGCCGAGGAAGGCCCCTTCATGGACCTGCGTTCGGACTGGGCGTTCAAACACATCATGGCGGACACCGACATCCTCAAGAAACTGTTGAATGACATCCTGCCGGTCAGCATAGATGAGGTGACACCTCTCCCGAATGAGGTAGACCGTTTCTTCGCGGGGGATAAGGATGTCACGATGGACGTGCTTTGCAAAAGTGCGGACGAGTCTCGTCAGTTCATCGTGGAGATACAGCGTAGCAAGGAGGCGTGGTTTACCGAGCGTATGCTCTACTATGGAGCATCCATGTTCCATTCCCAGATAAAGGCGGGTGACAACTATGACATATTGTGC
Source organism: Bacteroidales bacterium (assembly GCA_017961345.1). GTDB lineage: Bacteria > Bacteroidota > Bacteroidia > Bacteroidales > UBA932 > Cryptobacteroides. The sequence goes on from JAGCXP010000015.1 coordinate 41,585, forward strand.
CCGGTGTTCGTGATTTGCTTCATGGACTTCGAACTGCCGCATGGCGATGACCGCGCCATTTATCGTTATGCGCTACGGGAAACCAGCACGGGCGAGCGTTATCCCGTCCTATCAAGGCCCGAAGATGACATCCTGATGATTAACCTATGTGAACTTCCGCGCCTGCAAAAACGCCCGGAGTCGCTGAACCCGGAAGAGAAATGGTTGTATATCTTGAAAAATATGCATAATTTTGCGGAGAAGCCGCAGGACATCGATGAGACTTTCGACCGCGTATTCGAGCTCTCGCGTCTGAGCGGACTTCAAGACAAGGAGAAATTTCAATACTTTCGGGATATGCTTTCAGACTTTCAGAAAAAGAACATCGGTACCGCCTATTACAACGATGGGTTGAAGGCTGGGATGGAGCGTGGTCGTGCAGAAGGTCGTGCAGAAAATGCCCATGATATTGCCCGGAAGATGCTCTCCGCTGGTTCTGATCCCGCCTTCATTAAGGAGATGACCGGCGTAGACCTTTCGTAGATATAGGTACGCCACTTGTGCCGGATGTTGAAAAATGCTCGGGATTCGCCGTCTGGCGGGTCCCGATTTTTTTGGAAAATTGCGAGAAAGAGTGTATATTTGCCAAAGTAGATATGTTACTTGCGGATTTCCGCGGCAACTGACCACGTAAACTAATAACCAACATTATTCTTATGAAACATGTTGAAAACGGCTATCTGTCTCCCGTCTCGGAGCTGATACCTATCGAGGGAAACACGCCCCTCTGTTTTTCAGCCGGCGCCTCGCTGGGCGATTTAGGCGACAACCCTGTTTATGATGAAGATTTTTAGGAGGAACGCGCTATGAAAAAGATTTTGAACCATACCTTGATTCTTCTTGCCGGCGCGGCTCTTATGCTTTCCTGCGCCAAGGAAGTACAACTCGTTGATGGAATTGACAACGGGTCGAAAATTTCCGTATCTGACAAAGACGCCGACAAGGAACTGGTCACCATTACGGCGACCCTTCCCGAAAATCTGGCCACCCTCTCTCCGGCTATCGCTACGAAGGTGAGCTTTGAGCCCAATATTTCGGGCGGAAAGACTACGTCCATGAGCCCCGTTTGGGAGGCTGGTGACGCGATTCGTATCTACAATCACGCTGACCACAGCGACTATTCCGACTTTGAGTTGACAACTGGCGCGGGAACCGCGACGGCGAAATTTTCCGGCACGCTCCCCGGCGGCAGCAGCTACGATGCGGAGGTGATGGATGCCTCCGGCGACGATCCCGAAGCTATGATTGTCCAACCGTCCGACGGCGTGGCTCCTGAGATTAAGTATTTTGCCACCGCGACGGACTTCACGGATATCAGTGCGATTTCGTTTACCACCACGACCGGTATTCTGGCCCTCTCTGCCAAGATGCCCGCCGATGTGGCCGGCGGAATCAACTCGGTGTCCATCAAATCCAGCGAAGCCATCTTCCCGGGCGGCGACGGCAAGAGCCTGACCATCGGAATTGACGAGCCTGGCGACACGGGCAGCGACAATATCCTCAACCTCTTCGCGCCCATTACGGCCGGGACGAACGTTCCCGCCGGGACTTCCCTTCTCGTGCAGTTCAATGCGCCTGAAACCGGCCACACGGTCTATACCCGTTACGTCGAGCTCGGCGCCACCACGTTTACCGCCGGCAAGGTGAGCACCATCAATGTCAATGCGGTCAACAGTGCCTCTTATGCCAACGCCAGCTCCACGGGCATCGGTACTTCCGCCAATCCTTACCTGATCGGCGACGGCTACCAGCTTGCCGCGGTGAACTCCCTTGCCACCGGTGGCCAGACCACCTATTTCAAGATGATTGACGATGTGGATATGACGGGTATCACCCATAACCAGATCAACACCAACAGCGGATACACCCAGTTTGTTAACTTCGATGGGAACTATAAGACCGTCAGCAATCTGGGCAAGAATCTGTTCTATGTTTTCAAGGGCTCCATCCAGAACCTTACCCTTTCCGGCAGCAGCGTGGGTACTTCGCGCGGCATTTTTGCAGAGTTTTGCCAGGGCACCGGGCATACGATTACGAACGTGGATATTACCGGTGGCTCCATGATTTCCAACAGTTCCAACAGCGGTGCATTGATTGGCAGGATCAATAATGGTTCCGACGGCGTTACTTCCGTTACCATCTCAGATTGCGACGTCACGAACACGACGGTCAGCTGCAGTGCGGCATACTCCGGAGGCCTGGTGGGCCTGGCGGAATGTCAAACGGTCATCAGCAATTGTACCGTAGCCAGCAGCAATGTGACTGGCACCGGCGTGGTAGGCGGTGTGATGGGTTTTGCCAATGCGCCCGTTACCATCAGCGGCTGCCAATATACCGGCGGCACCGTTACGGGCTCAGGACAATATGTTGGCGGCTTTGTGGGATCCATCCAGGATGCCTCTGTGTTTACGGACTGCCAGGTGGAAAATGCGACGGTCAATGCCAACTCGACCGATGACCCTCGAGCCGGTGGTTTCGCGGGTATTATTTGGGACCGTGCCACCGTCAGCGGTTGTACGGTGGGTACCTCTTCTACCAAGGTTACAATCAATACTAAGGAGCCGACAAAAACAGGTGAGAACTTTAACGTTATTAATGCCGGTGGTTTCGTCGGTGTTTGCTATGGCACGATTACGAAGAACGAAGATGTCTATAGCAAGGCCTACGCAAAAATCACAAGTACCAATACCCAGGGTACCCCTCTGCATCTCGGTGGTTTCGTGGGGTATCATGCCGGCGTGATCGAATATTGCGACGCGGCCGTGGATATGAGCAATCTTTCGGGGCAGCATATCGGCGGCTTTGCCGGCTTTGTGACAAGAGGTGATATCGTATCATATAATCGTTACGGTAATATTTCCTATTGCACGGAAAGCGGAACGGTTACCGGCAATAATTATACGGCCGGTTTTATCGGCCACGTCAGTTCCGGGGATCCCGAGATCTCCCATTGCTCCGTCAGCGGATCAGTTGCGGGGCAGAGCAGCTGCGGTGGCTTCCTCGGGGCTTCCAACTCCGGTGTGTTCACTTCTAACACGGTCACTGCGAACGTCTCCTGCCGGGGGACCAATAACGGGGGATTTGCCGGTTCAATCACAGGTGGTTCTTTTACGTACTGCTCAGTCTCGGGTAATCTTGAAAGCACTTCCAGCGGAAATGCCTTCGGCGGATTCGCCGGACGAATGACCACCGGATCCGTTTCGAACTGCACGGCCGGCAGCAACAGCCCTGCTACTACGGTTTCTGCAGCCGGTCGTAACTACATTGGCGGTTTCATCGGCAGTCTGAGCGGCGGTACTGTGACAGATAGCAAGTCCTACGGGACCGTAACGGGCGCACAGTGTCTGGGCGGATTTTTCGGCTTGGTTTCGGGCACACCGACGATTTCGGGCAACGTGTCTCGTTGTACCGTCACGGGCTCGTCCACGTATGTCGGCGGTTTTGTCGGCAGGATTGCCGGCAGTGTTTCTGTCACCAACTGCCAGCATCGCGACGGCAAGGTTTGGTCCAGTCCTGGTAATGTTGATGCGTATATCGGCGGTTTTGCCGGTTATATCGGAAACACGGATGAAGCATTTACGGCCACGGTTTCGCAGTGTTATGTTGTATCTGCTGCGGTGGATGGAGAAACATACAATGGGGGGGGGGCCGCTACTGCCAGTGGGCGATATGTAGGTGGTTTTGCCGGCCGTATCGGCTCCAACACCTCGGCTGACAATACCGGATCCGTGGAGGAATGTGGCGTCCATAATAACGGAGGCAATCAACAATTCAAGGCTGGCGCATATCTCGGCGCGTTTGCCGGCCGTTCGGATGCCAAACTTGAGAAATGCTATGTTGAAGGAAATTGCCAGGTTTACGGTTATGGCAACTTCATCGGAGGGTTGGTCGGTTGGCAGATAGGCCATACGGTCAAGTACTGTTATTCCAGCGCGAGCTCTACCGGTAACAACAAGACAAATGTTGGCGGATTGATAGGATATGCTGAAGAATGTACCGTGGAAGAGTGCTACTCGAAGGGGACAGTGAATACGACATCTGCGAACCCTTCCAACGAGGATAAGCGGGGCGGTGTAATCGGCGTATTGGGAAGCAATGTCACGCTTACAAAACTAATCCGGTGGCATAAATCCAACAATACGACCATTGTCGGCGGAGAGACCTCGGTTCCTGCAGGGTGTTATGTCAGGGTAGAGGCGGACAACAATAATTTCCCGACCAGGGCCGGTGAGCTGGGTTGGAGTACAGACGGAACTCGATGGGATTATCCCGAAGATGGAGGAGCCCCTTCCCTGGTGGGCGTCACGGCTCCGGATCTTTAGGATTCAAAAGAGGCTGGAGCAGCGACATTTGGGACTTCACCGGCGACCTCCCTACGCTCAAATAGCGTTCACGAGCCGATTCATTTTTGATGATCAATTTCCGGGATCCGCCTCACCGCGGGTCCCGGATTTTGGTTCGGGGAAGAAGATCCGCGAAGTCCTTCTTGCCCAGTTCGTATTCCGGTATCGGTAGCGTACAGGGAGAGTTTCTATGGATATAGATTCACTTGGAGCATTATTACTTCCCCAGGGCTTCCCGAGCCAGGCGCGTAAGTTCATCCATATCTATCGGCTCTAAAACAGTATCCTCCGGTGCCAAGTCCAACAGGAACTGCATATAGGTGGGCAGCGTGAGCAGATTGCCGTCACGGCCGACGTTATAGTCTCCAAACTTGATGAAATGCTTGACGCCGTATTTCTCCGGATGTTTCCTCACCGTGGAAATACTTTTGGCCTGCGCATTCTTGGCCTTTACCTCAACTGGCACACATTCACCCTGATATCGGATCAGGAAGTCCAGCTCCAGGCCGGAATCTTTTTGCAGATAATACAGACTCTGCCCCTTCTTGATGAGGGTATCGGCCATCAGGTTCTCGTAGATGGCTCCTTTGTAGCCGCCCAGATTACCCAGCAGGATATCAGCCCGAGTGGCGGCTCCCAACATGGCGACCAGGATGCCGATATCGGCTGTATAGACCTTGAAGATATTGTCTATTGCATTGCCCTCTAACGGCAGGCCGGTAATATGGGAGTTATAGCAGCGACGGGCGATGTCGGCATCTTCCAGCCACTGCAGCGAGTCCTTATAGAATACGCCGCGGCCGCCCTCTTCCACCTTGGACCACTGATATTTCTTGTTATCCTTGGCAAGTTGCTTGGGGATGGCGTTGAAACAGGCCCGGATATGGGGCTTGTCCTTATCGTCGGCATATTTCACCATGTCGGATCGGTACTCCTTGAGGATGGAATGCCAGACTGTGTTTACGGCATGCATATCGCCGGTTTCCAGCAGGGCATTTACGGCGGCGGGGAGACCGCCTACGGCCACATAGCGGTAGAGGAGCGTCTTCATGGCCACGTGGATGCCTTCGGGTACGGGGGTCTCCTCCTTGAGGCATTTGCGCAGCACATCGATGATCTCCTCGCTCATATTGTTCGCCCATAGGAACTCCTCAAAGTCCAGGGGGTACATCTCGACAATTTCCTCATAGCCGACGGGGACGGAATTGCTACCCTTTTCCTGTTTGGCAGCTTTTCTTTTGCGCCGTTTCTTTTCCTCCTGTCCGTAACCTTGCACGCCCAGGAGCGACCCGGTGGCGATAATGTCGTAGCGGCCGTCTTCCTTGAAGAATTTCAGGCTGGTGCGTGCCTCTGGACAGTCCTGTATTTCATCGAAGATAATGCAGGTTTCTCCAGGGACGAAACGCGCAGTGCGCATTTGAGCGGAAAGGTTGAGGATGATTGTTTCCGCATCTTTTGAGCCGTAAAAGGCGGTTTTGCGCTCTTCCTGCTTGATGAAGTTGATGTAGACGACGTGCTTATAGTTTTCCTTGGCAAACTGCTGGGAAATGAAAGTCTTGCCACACTGACGGATGCCCATAATTACGAGCGGCATGTGGCCGGGCTTTTCTTTCCATTGCCTCAATGTGTCTGTTATCCTTCTTCTTAACATGGGGTTCCTTTTATGTTTCCGGGCACAAAGATATCATTTTTCCAGTGACAATCCTATATTTCACTGCCATTTTTCCAGCGACTTTTGCGGAAATGGCTGCTGTTTTTGCTTTCAAGCTGTACGTAGTACTTCGGCTGGAGCAGCGACATCTGGGACTTCACCGGCGACCTGTGTACCGCGCGCGAGAAGTAGACACGAAAAGATTTTTTCGTTAATACTTATTTTCGAAAGTAGACACCGGTGATTTTTTCACGGCATCAGGTTTTACAAAAGTAGACATTTTTCAACTTTTTTCAGGGATTTCTTTTTCAA
>JAGCXP010000016.1 GCA_017961345.1 Bacteroidales bacterium
GCACCTTCTCCAACAATACTTCCACCACGAAGGGAGGCGCAATCGAAATCGGCTACGCCTCCGCCACGCTGAGCGACTGTACCTTCACCGGCAACAGTTGCAGTTTCGGTAGCAAATGGATCGCCGGAAAGGGAGAAGAGCGGACGGCCGGAACGGAGACCCTGGCCGGCGGCGCCATCGCCCTGGACCACGCAAAATCCCAGTGTTCCCTGTCGGGATGCAGCTTTACGGGCAACAAGGCCCCCAATGGTTGCGGCGGCGCCATCATCATCACCACAAGCGGCTCGCCCGGCCCCAGCCTCACCATCGGCGCTGGCAACAGTTTTACGGACAATACGGCATTTTTCCACGGGGGCGCCATCTTTGCGGCCCACGGTTTCACCTTGACCGGCACCAGCGGATCCAAGGTAAACTTCAACGGAAACCAAACCCTCTCTACGGGATCCATGACAGCAGCCGGAGGAGCGATTTTCATGCGGCCCGAAAAAAACTACTCGATCAGCTACGCCGTCTTCAACGGCTGCGAGGCCGGCTCTGAATCTTCCTCCGTCTGCGAATACTCCAACGGCGGCGCACTCGCCGTCCGGGCCGTCACCTCCCTCACGGTCGCCAACTGTGAATTCACCGCCTGCCGCGGACGAAACGGCGGTTGCCTTGACCTCGAGCCCGGCAGTTCGAGCACCATCGCGTTCAACGACTGCAGTTTCCACGACAATATCTGCCGCTCCGGCGCGCTCAAGAACGGGACAGCCGGCAACTTCCACGGCGCTGTCGCCCGAATCGGAGGCGAAGGAAGCGTCAACTTTACCTCCTGTACTTTCGAAGACAATGTCGCCCACCACAGCGGTGGCGTCCTTCATTTAAATTCGGAAACTGCCGTTGTCAATTGCTCTGGCTGCACCTTTGACGACAACTCCGTATCGGATACGAGCAGCGGCTATGGCGGTGCCATCTCCATTGAGAAAGGCACGCTGAATATGAGCGGCAGTTGCACCGTTTCTGACAATACGGCCAAATTTGCCGGCGCTCTTTGTATTGATGACGGCACAGCCAACCTGACCGCCAGCACCTTCAGCGGCAATTCGGCTACGAATGGAAGCCAGTCGCTGGTCGGCGAAGAGAATACGGCCGGGGCTGACAACGTGGCCGGAGGAGCCATCCTGCTGCGCAATTCCACCTCGACGTGCACCCTTACCGCCTGTACCCTCTCGGGCAACTCGGCGCCCAACGGCTGCGGCGGCGCCATCGGACGGCTCAACACGGGCGGGAACAGGCTGCGCATCAATCTCGGTACTTCCTTCGAGAACAACACGGCTTATTTCCACGGCGGTGCCATCTTCTCGATGGGCAATGTGGAAATCAATTCCACGGATGCTGCGGGCGAAGAGATCAGCAGCGCTGCGGCCAGAGCCGCGCACGTTACCTTCAGCGGTGATTACACATCCTGCCCTACCAATCAAGTTGGAAACGGTGGCGCCGTCTATCTCAAGGGCGGCACCTCCCACTTCAATTATGCTGAATTCTCGGCGAACAAGGCCGGCTACGTCTCTTCAACCCCTCACGGCTTCGGTGGCGCCGTCGCCCTGTCCGGCAATACCACGCTTCGAGGCTGCCACTGCGATTTCTCTTCCTGCAGGGGGCGCCGGGGCGGTGTCATTTCGATGAATAACGGAGCGAAATCCGACCTGTCCGACTGCCGTTTCTATCAGAACAATACCGTAGATTCGTGGGGATCCTGCATATATATGGATACCGGAGAGGGGGCCGAATCCCTGTATCTGAACCGCTGCATCTTCGAGTCGAACACCACGACCTCCCGCGGTGTGATTGCCGGATCCAGTAATAACCGGCCTTATATCTGCTACCTGAATCGCGTTACCTTCAAGAACAACACGAATACCAACGAGAGCGGCAGCAATTATGGTGTAGTTTATCACTTCAACGGAGGTGTCCTCTGTATGAACAACTGCACCTGTGTTGGAAACGCCTCTTCCAATACGGATGGAAATACGAGCAACTACTCGTTTACCGGCCAGTCAATGCTGATTGTCAACAGTACGTTCATCGACAGCGTGGAAGGCGAGATCTGCCGTGTCGCTGCCCGTTTCGATATGTCCAACAACATCCTGATCAACAGCAAGACCAATGCAAAGGTGATCAACCTTTATGCAAATACGCCTTACAACGATTACGGGCATAGCCTTGCGAGTTGTCCCAATCGAAACCAGGCTCACGCCACGCTGTCCGAATCGAACAAATACGGCATCACCTCCCTGGGCAGCGGCACCTGGAGCGGAAGCTGGAATGCGACGACGATGAGCGGCGATCTCGTTTATCTCTGGGACGGCACCGTGGCCTCCCCCTTCACCTTCGCAAGGAAGGCGGATGTCGAGAGTGCGATGACGGGATTCGATGTCAGCTACGGAAGTATTTCACACGTGGGCAACGATTTTCTCACCTGGCTTCGCGGCTGCGCGACCGACCATACATATGATGCGCGCGATCTCGCGCGCGGAAACGGAGACTGGTGGCCGGGCGCCTATCAGGGCGGACCTACCAGAGCAGCCGAGGTTGAACCTTTTGATCCGCTAACTCCTATTGATTTCTAAGGCATGATTCGTAAAACCACATATGTTGCGCCCCGTCTGATCCTTCTGGGAGAAGATGATGAAGATTTGGTACTGTGTTATTCCTCCCTCGATGACATCGGCGACGAGGGCGGATTTGATGATGGTGATTTTTAGATGAAGGAGAAGAACGATATGAAGAAACATTCCCTATACTCCCCCTTCCTCAGACTTGCCCTGGTGAGTCTGTTTGTCCTCCCCTTCCCCTCCTGTGTCCAGTATGAGGAACTGCAGGCGTGGGATTCGATCGGACCAGAGAAAAAGAGCGACGTCGATCCGGATGTTCCCGCTGAAGACAATCCCATCGTCACCTTCAGCGTCGGACTCAACCCCGACGAAGAAACAGAAATCGGCATCGAAGTACAGGACGGCTCCCTCCACACCAAATGGATGGCGGGAGACCAGATTCGCGTCGTCTCCTTTGATGTGGCGGGCAGCATCGTCACGAATGGCGAAAAGCTGTTTACCATTCAGCCGGGATTCACCGACCACGAAGCGTCTTTTTCCGGCACAAAAGTGGAGGGATCCGGCTATGCCCTCCTCCACCCGGCCGATCTCCTTTATTCGCGTATACAGGATTTGCCCTTCAACGGCCTTGTTCAGAGCGAAAACAACTCTACGGCCCACCTGAAGTACTGCGCCACCCTGTGTGGCCTGACCAGCCACCCCTCGGATCTCCCGGACTCCAAGGTGGCCTTTTCGGAGGACTTCGTCTATGCTCTCCGGGAAAGTATGCCGACCCTCGACCTTAAAAAGAGCAGTTATATTCACAACCGGCTCGGCCTGCCTGCGGCCGTCAAAACCGTTCAGCGCGTGGAAATGGAGGCCCTTCCGGTCGACGACGTACCCGGGAGTGAACGGATTTTCCATTCAAGCAACCGGGAAGAAAGTCTGACCTCTGTTCTGCTGCTCTATCTGGATGACGTAGTCCCTGCGGTCAACGAAAAAGGCAACAAAGTACTCGATTCCTATATGGCCATACCCTGGTGGGGATACACGATGCAGCCCGGCCAGAAAATCAAATTCTCGGTCTTTTATACCGACGAAAGCGATGCGAAAAAGGTGGTTTCGAAAACCCTTACCAACAGCGAAGGACTGGTTACCAAGGCGTACAACGGACTTTGCGTGCACAACAATGTCAACCTGATCAATGCGTCTCCCTCCGCATCCGTCGAGGATGGCTCCGCCGAAAATCCCTACCTGCTCAGCACTGCCAGCGACCTGCTCTCCATCAAGAGCCGGCTCAGGGAAGGAGACGGGCAGGAAGTGTATTTCCGGATGGAAAACGACATCGACCTGGCCGGAATTGATTGGGTTCCTATTTCCAATACGTCTCCTTACAACCGGACCATCCATTTTGACGGAAACGGAAAAATCATCTACAACCTGCGTTGCGTCAATCAGGAGTATGCTTCCTTCTTCGGCGTACTGATCGGTGAATGTCACGACCTGGGTTTTGTCAATGCCTATGTGATGGGCAACGGTTCGTTCGCCGGCATCTTTGCGGGCTACCTGGGCACGGCCGGCGTGGCTGACGGGGTGGGTGCTCTCAACCGCTGCTTCTGCGACGGTATTGTCGATAATATGGCCGGCGGCGGCGTGGGCGGACTGGTCGGAGCCACGGGATATTCGCGCACCGGAAGCGACAACGTCGAGATCAACGACTGCTACTGCTCCGCGCTCATCCGCAACGAAAATAACAGCTGCGGCGGCCTTGTCGGAGCAGCCCGGGTCAGCGAAGATCACGGCGGACTGCACATCAAGCGCACACATTTCTGCGGTGTCATCGACTCCCACTACGGCAACGTGGGCGGCCTGCTGGGAAATGTGAATGAAGATGTCGCTTCCAGGATGTTCATTACCGATTGCGCCGTGATGGCGAAAGTACTGTATAATGACCGTACCAACGGAACCGGAACCTACCAGAATATCGCGGGAGGCACCCAGTCCCGGGTGACCGTTTCCTCCACAAAAGTATGGAACGGCGTACTGGGACGCGCACGCTACGACGGCGTGGGCAGCGACGACCTTTCCTCGATCCAGAGTCAGTTTGCCGCTTTTTCCGCCTGGTCTTCCACGACGGGCCTGAACGGAGAACCCCTGCTCGACTGGGTGGTCGCGCGGGATGACTATGACGATGCACCGCCCGCCTCCTGCGGAGGGGATGATCCTGCACGCTGGGAAGGGGCTACCACGAATGCCGGCATCCGGAGCTACTACTTCGACAGCGGTACGGGTGAAGCGGCCGACGAGCCTTATCTGATCAGCCGGACGTTCCAGCTGTATCAGATGGAGCCCAAGATGAAAGCCCTGTATGACCTTGCGGGTGGAAGCGTGTCCACAAGCTATTTTAAATTGGGAGCGGATATCGACATGGCCCCGGTTGCCTGGGATCCGCTGAACAACGACTCCGCTGCGTATTACGACAAGATGTACATCGACTTTGACGGCAACGGGAAAACGATCGATCACCTGAACTGCAACGCCGGTTCCTATCCCAGTTTCTTCGGCGTATTGAATGGAAATGTGCGCAATCTCTCGTTCAATAATGCCACGATTACAGGAAACAACAGCAGTGCCTGCGGGGTCGTGGCGGCTTTCCTTGGTTCCGGCAGCGGCTGTTCCTCCTCTGCGGAACGGATTACCATCTCCAATTCTACCATATCAGCAGGCAATAGCAATTACAGAGGGGCCCTTGCCGGCAATGTCAACAAGGCCGGATCCACGATATCCGACATTTCCGTCCTGGATTGTACGGTGAGCGGCAATGGAGGCTATGTCGGCGGTATAATCGGCTATATTGGGGCCGACGCGACCCTCTCCGGCAGGAACTTCGTCAGCGGGACTTCCGTGAGCGGCAACGGCCAAACCGGCGGCATAATCGGCGGAGTCGGCAATGTGGAGGTTACCGTGAATATAAGCGGATGCACCTATACGGGTGGCACCGTAAGGTCAACCGGCCGTTATACCGGCGGTCTGGTGGGTGTGACCGGCACCTACTCCACCACCAAATTTTCTGACTGCCACGTGGAAAACGCCACCGTCGATCTTACAGGATGCGCGAGTTTGACTACGGTCTCGGGGGGCGGATTCGCGGGGAACCTGAACGCAAACAGTGAAGCCAAAGGATGCAGTGTCGGGACTGCGGACCAGCCTGTATCGATTCTTTCCGTTCAGCCTGCCGCATCGGGTAGTTCGCTTACCGTAGGCGGCTTTGTCGGGGAACTCCGCGGTACCATCTCGCGGAACGGAAATGTACGTACGAAGGCCTATGTCACGATCAGTTGTTCGAACACCCTTGAGGCCCAGGAACTCCGGCTTAGCGGATTCTGCGGATATCCCACCGACGCAACGATTGAGTATTCGGATGTCGTGGCCACGATGACCGGACTGACCGGCCGGAATATCGCCGGACTCTGCGCAAATATCAACGGAGCCTGCAAGATCGATCATTGCACCGTTACGGCGAATGTCAGTGGATCCAGTTATGTCGGAGGACTGGTCGGATGGGTCAATGGCGGCGCAGCATGCACGATAACAAACTGCAGCGTCAGCGGGTCCGTATCCGCCACCGGGGGAAGTGTAGGAGGACTGGCCGGCAGACAGAACTCCAATGTCGCTACGATTTCTGATGTTTCAAGCTCTATGACTGTTACCAGCCAAGGTCAAAATTCCGGCGGTCTGGTCGGACAAATTGCCGGAGGAACGATTACCCGCTGCGCCGTCTCCGGAAATGTGACTTGCACGGGCTTATCCTCCGGGTCAAATTCCTTGGCCGGCGGTCTTTTCGGCCGGGTTGCCATTGACAGCTTAAAGACTTTAACGATGTCTTGCTGCGCGTACTCAGGTACCGTATCGGCTACCGGACGCCAGGTCGGAGGGCTGATCGGCTGCAACAACGGAGCGGGTACGCTGTCAGTGAGTGACTGCCAGGTAAGCGGAAATGTCATTGCGGGCGGTCAATGGGCCGGGGGAATTTTGGGAGCCCATTCCAAAGGAATCGTCAGCCTGACCAATTGTCTTGTTACCGGTTCCGTAACAGGGTATAGCGGAGTGGGAGGAATTTACGGTTCTTCGACGACCACAAAATACCTTTCCCTTTCCCTGGTTCGCTGTATGTCCTATCATTCCAGCATCCGGGGAACGTCAACAGAAGGCACTGAAAATGATTTTTCAAAGTATAGTTGCGGAGCCGCTTTAGGGTATTACAGAGCAGCCGTCGTAGTGGATCATTGCTACCGCAAACCCAATCTGGATTTTCTCGACTGTCAGCCAGCCAACAGCGGGAACGTCCTTGTCGATAATGAGTTCATCACCTCTGCGGCGGCGATTCCACTCCGATACACAGGGTATAGCTATTCCCACCACGGAAAGGAAAACCCCTATGCCTCGCTGAGCGCCCTGGTTACCAGCGGAACGATCGGCGGCGATTGGGATGCTTCGATTTGGGACCTGAGCGGAGATGTGCCCAGCCTGTGGTTCCTGGGAAATCTCGAAGGCTATTCCAAACCGGTCTCCTTCGACTGGGGCGATTGATCGCCACTCCGCTTCCTGCACAAAAAAGCGAGCGACGGCCAATTCTTGACTGCCGCTCGTTTTTTTTTCGGGAGAGATACTCCCCTATTTCACCGTAATGTTGATGGTAGCGCGGAGCTTGGAATCGCTGGCATAGCCGAGAGGCCAGACGGTGAGGGTGCCGGTGACCGGGCTGGAGGGAGAGGATTTGAGCGTGAGTTTGAGCGCATCCCGTGTGGAGGTGACGGAGACATCGTTCCGCTCTACGCTTACATAGGGCTGGATGGAGTTGGAGAGGGTGTACTGGACCCGCTGACGAACTTCGTCTTGCGAGGAGGTCTCCGTACTCATCATCGAGAAGGTAATCGTCTTGGTTTGCGCCAGCGGAGCGAGGGTTTCGCTCGTCTTGGAGGGGTTAATCGAGGTCGGCTTGCGGTAGATAACGAGCGGACACTCTGCTTTGATGGACGGATTGACCTGCAGGGCGACAAGGGCTTTCAGACCGTTCTGATAGACATTGTTCTTCAGCCAATAATCGCCGCTGCCATTGACGCTGACGTTCGTTCCGTCACTTACGCTCCAGGTGAGCGACTTGTTTGAGCTGTTGATAGCGTTGGCTTTGAGGCGTACCTTGGGCGACTCATCGTAGGAAAGAAGCAGACGGCCGTATTCGTCAAGATACTCTTCGAGGCCCGTCCAGTCGAATTCCACGCGGGGCTGTCCGGCGGTAACGGTCAGGGTGTAGGGAGAGGTCGTGTAGTAGGGAGATTTCAGCGTAACCTGCACCGTTCCGGGCTGCAGGGCCGTCATCGTGAAGGACTCCGAGGTGATATTGCTGGCGGAAGCGATGCCTTCGGGATCGAAGAGGACGGTGTATTCCCGTTCCGTCGTCTCTTCCGTGAACCAGAAGATGCTCATCTGCGCTCTGTCCCCTGAAACCATATCCGGAATCGTCGTAGAATAGCCCGGCGTATCAATACCGAAAGCCAACGGCCGCACAATCTCGTTGACCACTTTCACGGATACGGCGCGTTTGATGTTGCTGCCGTCCGTCGTGGCAACCGTCACATAAGTTTCTCCGTTGGCTACGGCTGTAATCAGACCGGTCGGGCTGACCGTCGCGATATCCGGATTGCCGGAGGTATATTCGAGGGTCTTGTTGGTGGCGTTTTCAGGCAGAATGGTGGCTTCCAGCTGGACACTGCTCTCGGCGGGTTTGGACTTCACCAAAGACACCTGCGAGCGGTTGAGCGTCACGCTCTGCACCGGGACGGTCCGCACGGACACGGGGCAACGTGCGGTCTGCATCAAATCCGACAAAGGACGGGCGACGACGGTCCCGGAGCCGTTTTCGCCGATCGCCTTAACAATCGCATAGAAAAATCCGGCGGCGTTCTTGCCGGACTCAATCACCTGGGCGACCGGCTCCCCTTCCTGCTCGATGTTCCAGAATACCATGGTCTCGCTTTCATTCGCCACGGAGGCCAAGAGGGTGGCTTCCTGGTTGTAGGTAAGGTCCAGAGAGGGCGTAAGAATGCTGATCGGGCCGGAAGGAACATTTCCCCCTTCGTCCTTCTTCGCCTCTTTTGTACAGGCAGACATCATCAGAACAGCCAGCGAGAGCGCAGCAATAAACAGGGATTTGGAAGTCATATAGAACAGTCTTTTCATAGGTGATTTCTTCTTAACGCAAGCAAATATAACGAATTGCGCGCAATTTTAAAAATGGGTAAAGCCGTGGTAATCGCGTTCACTCCCCTTCCAGACGACACCGGGCGTATCGGTGACGCGTCCCACGACCGTCAGGGGCACAGGGGCACAGCCATCGCCGGAGGGCGTTTCGGACAAGGGTGTATCGAAGTAACGCGGCAAAACAGCGTCCGGTCGGCAGGTAAAAAGAAGTTCGTAATCTTCCCCGCCCTCCAGCGCCAGCGAGACAGGGTCCCAGCCCTTCTCCTTGCAGACGGCTTTCAGTTCATCGGAAAGAGGCAGGCTGCTGACATCGATTTCAGCGCCCAACTCCCCTCCTGTCGCCTCTCCGGATGCCTTCAAGATGTGTCTTACATCCGAAGCCAGACCATCCGAAAGGTCCATCATCGCGCCCATTCCCCTCATCTCTCTCAACTCCTGTCCCAGTTCCACCCGCGGAACGGGCTCGAAATGACTTTTCAACAAATACTGTATTCTAGCCTCTGATTCAGATAAGCCAAATCCCTGAGGGATGGGCTCTTTCGAGCGGAGGCCCTTTCCCTGAGGGATGGACAATCGCAATCCCGCCGCACTATCGCCCAATGTCCCCGAGACGCAAATCAAATCCCCGGGACGGGCGGCGCTGCGAAGCACGGCCTTGCCGGCAGGACATTCTCCGAGAACGGCGACATTGATGCAGAGGTCGCGCAGGGAAGCCGAGGTGTCTCCGCCCAGCAACTTGACGCCGAAGCGGTCGGAAACGGCCTTGTAGCCGGCAATGAAAGCATCCGCCCAGGCGGCATCGATGGGAGGGATCCCTTTGCGCGAGGCCGCCTCCCCCTTGGGAAGGGCGATGGAAAGGAAGGTCCAGCGGGGACGGCCGCCCATCGCGGCGATATCGCTCAGATTGACCGCCGCGGCCTTCCAGCCCAGTTGCCAGGGCGTGATGGCATCCAGCAGGAAGTGGACTCCTTCCAGCAGCAAATCCGTGCTGACCAGCAGTTCGCTGCCGGGCGTCAAGCCGGCTGCGCCGGAAGTACCGCAGGCCGGATCCCCGGAGGAAAATCCGCCTGAGGAAAAACGGATGACTGCGCAATCATCCCCGATGCCCAGGGCGTCCGCCCCGATGTCCGGAAATGCCTTGCGCAGTCTCCCGATGAAATCGAATTCTCCGATATCCATCCTGAAGAGGATTTACCAGTTCAGGATCTTCTTGAAATCGTAGTTTTCAGGATCCGCCACATACTTCTTGGCCGCCGCGTAATCGGCAGGGGTGATGAAGTGGCAGATGTGATTGTAGTAGTTCTGAGCGGTGCCGCCGTCGATGTTCACGCGACGAGGCGGAATCTTGCCCTCGGCGTTCTGCAGGTCGTGCAGGTAGAGGGGTTTGGCATCGCCGTTGTGGTCCACGAACACCATGCAGCCGGTCTCGCCTTTGGCAAAGAGTTCGTAGGCGCCCATCGCGAGTTCGCTGCAGTAGGTCAGATCGAAGGCGATGGGGTCCTGGCAGCGTACGTCGTACCCGATCTCGATCGGACGGGTCTTGACCTTCATGCCGAGTTTCTTGAATTCCTTCTCGAGGATGTCGTTGAACATCACGGCTTTGGAAATCTTGCCCAGTTCGGGGTGACCGTGCTCGTCGTAGGTCAGGTTCGCGCCGGTGGCCTTGATCTCTTCGGGATCGAGGTCGTGGAACACGCCTTCCGCCACCACGACGGTACCGTAGTCGATGCCGAGGAGTTTGCGTTTGATGATGGCCGAGAGGGTCAGCTTGATGATTTTGTCGCTACCGATCTGCGTCTTGTTGAACATCTCGGGGATGATGGTCATCGGGCAGTGCGTGGCCTCGCCGATGCCGAGGGCCAGGTGGCCGGCGCTGCGGCCCATCGCGGAGATGAGCAGCCAGTTGCCGCTGGTGCGGGCATCCTCATAGGCCGTACGGGCGATATGCGCGCCCTCGTCCTTGGCGGAGTTGAAGCCGAAGGTCGGGGTGTTGTTGGGAAGCGGCAGGTCGTTGTCGATGGTCTTGGGGACGTGAATGTTCTGGATGGGATATTTCTTGGCTTCCAGGAACTTGGCGATGCGGTTCGCGGTCGAAGCGGTATCATCGCCGCCGACGGTCACCAGCAATTTGATGTTGTTGTCCTGGAACAGTTTGAGGTTGAAATTCTCTTCAAAATCTTTGTCGGTCGGTTTGAAACGGCTCATCTGCAGGTAGCTGCCGCCACGGTTGAAGTAGGCGTCGGCCTTGAAGAAGTCGATGTCTTCATAGCGGGCATTGGCGCTGAAAAGACCGCTGTAACCGCCGTGAAGGCCGATAACACGATAACCTTGGGAAAGGAAAGTCTTTGCTACAGAGCAAACGACGGTGTTCATACCCGGAGCCGGGCCGCCACCGCAAAGGATGATAATGGAATCTTTCATTGCTTTTTGGGTTCAAAAATCTCACAAAAGTAGCGATTTTTCCCCGCTTATACAAAATTATTTGTCATGCAGGCGGTAACGCTCGATAAGCACGGCGATTTCCGGGTCGAGACGGCCGCGGTGGACGTAGGAAGGCTCCAGCGCGCAGGCCTTGAGGTAGTGGCTCACGGCCGAAGACTCGTCCTCTTCCCGCGAGGCCAGAATGGCCAGCATATAGTGGATGCGCGCATCGGGTTGCAGCCGCTGAAGAATCGCCCGTGCGGAAGCGTTGCGTTCGAGCGCCAGATAGGCCACGGCCGCATTGAGGTCGGCGTAGGGGGCAAGGATACCGATGGCCTTGAGGTAATCCCGGTCCTGAATGGCCTGTACCCCTTCCATATAAAGGGTATCAAGGACGGTGGTGTGGACCGTATCCTTGACCATCCCCTTCCGATGCAAGTGAAAGACGAAGCGGACGCTGCGAAGGCGCGGATAGAGTTCCTGCCGCAGCCGGGGATAGAAGGACTCCCCTCTCAGGGCCTGCTCGCGGCTGTCCGGCTCCCGGATTTCCATTATTTGTGCAAAGCGGCCCTTGTCGCGCACGCTCAGCAGCGTATCCTCCCGAACGAGGGCCTCGAGGGTTTCCCAGTCCTCGCCCAGGCTCCGGGTGCGGAACGGAATCCGGGGTGCGGTCTCGCGGTGAATCCGCCCGAACTCATCCACGGAAAATCCCCGCTCCCGCTGCAGGGAATCGGTTTTTTGCTTGACGCAGCGCCGAAAATGCGCGCAGACGGACTCGCTGCGGCGCCCCGAGAGCGCCTGGTTGGAGGCAAAACTTCCCTCCGGCGAGCAGCCGGCACCGACGAGGATGCTGTCGAGTTCGAAGACGGAATTCTCGAGCAAGGTGGAAAGAATCCGGCAAATCCGCGCCATTTCCTCCTTGTTCTCTCCCAGCGAAGGGTCGATTTCGCTGCGCCCGGCGGCAAAATCCACCCGGCAGAGCGTATGGCTCTCGGCCCGGCGTTCGACAACCTCCGTCTTGTAGTGGGGCGAAAGGTCGGCGAAGGTACTTAAGGAACTGATATAAAAGGTCAAGGGAGCCCCCTCCGGGATGCGGTAAAGAAGAGATTTACTGTCGCGCAAATCGCCGGAGAGGACCACGTCTGCCCGACGCAGGCCCGGCCGGGTGGCGAGCGTGTGGGTGTAACAGTACTCGAAACGGCCGCTTTCGCGAAGGACGGTATCCAGGCGAATCCCCTCGCGGACGATGGGATTGCGGACATACTTTTCCCACATTTTCCCCTTGCGCGCGATTTTGCGGGCATTAGCGCGCTGCAGCAGATGGTTGGTATAGTGGTCGACCGCCTGACGTTCCGTAATGCCGAAGGCGGAGGCAAACGCCTCGTCGGAGACCAGCGAGGTGTCATTTTTGAAGCGGAAAATCTGCGGCAGATTGCGTTCCAGAAAGATTTCCAACTGGTTTTCATCGACAAAATGCAGGCTATCCCGGGCAATGGAACGAAGGAAGCGTTCGTATTGCTGGTAGCCGCGCAACTGCCCTTTGCGGAAGTCGGCTCCGGTGATGTAAATCGGTTCGAGGGCGAGCGTGTCGCCCTGTACGAGCAGACGGGGATGGAAACACAGTTGCCAGCGGGCGTCGAGCAGCGTGTCGGGAACGCTGATTTGGAAGGCCAGTTCGACCTTTCCGTGCCGCTCGGCCACATGGCGGAAACGCGCGGTGACCACCACGGCGTCCAGTTGTTCGCAGGCGACCATTTCGCCCGTCAGCTCATCTCGCTGGGCGCGCATCAGAATGAGTTGTTTTCCGTCCGGAGCCTCCACGGTGAGGGTGTCGTGCCGGGGAGCCCCTTCGATGCTCGGGCTTTCGTCCACGAGCTGTTCCGCGGGCAGCGAAAGTTGCGCAGAGACGCCTCTGCGACGGATTTTGTGAAGTTTGGTTTGGGTAGAGCAGGCCAGAAACAGGCCCAGTAAAAGCAGGAGAATGACTCTTTTCATGGTTGCATCGGATTGGCCGCAAAAGGCGGCGTAAATGGAAACGGGAAGGCCCGGAGCGGGCTTCCGAAAGAGTCATAATCACTGCAAAAATAGAAACTATTTCCTGTTTTTACAAA
>JAGCXP010000017.1 GCA_017961345.1 Bacteroidales bacterium
AAAGGATTTCCCGCAGAAGAGATTGCACAGATTACGGGATTGTCTTTGGAGGACATCCTCGCCCTTTAAAACCAGCTTCAGGAACATTACAACGCACTTTCTGGGTTGACCCATCTGAGGTCAACCCTTTTTGTGCGTGCGTGTGCTGGGCGGCAGCATGCTGGCGCTCACTCGCTCGAAGGGAAAATTCGGGGCCTACCCGTTCGCTTGGCGCTTAACTAGCTCCCTTGCGTTCGCTTCGAACAAAAGCGCCATCCGCTACGCGGCCCGCTCACTGCGCAACCCCTCCCGCCCCCGCTTTTCCCAAATCGCTCCGAGCGTTCAGCACGCCGACCGCGGTTAGCACGGCGGAGACGGTATCGATTTAAATGATGCCAGCCTCGGAAAGAATGATTAACATTTCCGACGGGTTAACAACTCGTGGCTTTTGGGGAAAATGCTTCTTGTTGTTGGTGACCATATAGGCATCTTCAACGGAAAGAGATACCTCATAGAATATCTGATCGGTTGGATCCGGGTGAACTTCAGTCGATGTTGTCCTTCCCGGATTAATACCATCCATTTTGAATTTATCCAATATGGCTGAGGCAATATCTTCTTTTATACCAAGAATGGGGAGACGCAAAATTTGTTCATATTCTTCAAGTATTTCATCACAAATCAAGGGTTGAATAATACCTGACAAAACAAGATACAATACTCGTGAAGTTGATGAGTCGGGTTTATGGGTTTTTGCGGCTGCGACTAATACATTTGTGTCAATAACTGCGTATATCATTATGGCTTTTGTTTTTTGCGCCGATAGGACGAGATAAGCGCATCTATTTCTTCATCCGTCCATTCATGTTCTTCTTGCGCGGACAGGGATTGAATGCGCTCTAGTGCCTTTTGGGCATGGATGGATCGTTTCTCGGCGTCACTGAGTTTGGTAGATGAGATAGGAAAAGGGATTGCTCCTTCGCGTACAACAGCTCGGGCGAATAGGTTGAAAGCCGCACTGGTGCTGATGCCGAACTCCTTGCAGAGCTTGTCGAAAGGTTCCTTAATCTCCGAATCAAGGCGGATAGAAATTGCAGTTGTTGGCATAATGTATATTGTTTGTATATTGCAAAGGTAGCATAATAATATAAAAATACAAAAACAATCTAAACGAATTTAGACATCTAAAAGACTTTTCCTTTCTGTAATTGTGAAGGGAGCCACCTCCCAGAACGGGAAGACTCATGCTCCTGATTTCAATTCCCGGCCGATTCGACGACCGTCTTGCTGAGCGCAAAGATAGGCAAATTCGCGTAGGGCAGCAAATAGAATTGCCGTCCCCGCGCCGTGCCTTGCGGCGACGCGCTGGCGCTCACTTCTCAGAATAAATTTGCAGAATAAAAATAATTCAATACCTTTGCAGCGAGATGATAACTCGCAGACAGGATGGGTAAAGGATTAGAGCAAAAGTCCCCGCCAGCTGTCCCTCGCTTTTTGAAGTAATTCCGCTGCGGTATCTTGGGGCAAGTTTATTGGGAGATTCTTCGGGGTCTCCCTTTTTCGTCAGCCTTAATGACAGTTATACAATACTGGACGTTGGTTTTGTCGCTTCTTTTGACTCCGACCAAGAGTTTGATTAGTCCTATGCCAACACATTGGTATTCCATTCTCAGCATACTTTCAAACTTGTTTTGATTTGATTTTTGGGGATTGGCGGGAACCTTTTTAATGAGAACGGCATTAGAAAGAATTGCGTCCAGTTGAAGGACGGCAAGGGTTGATAAATATGTCAAAGAGGCATGGCCGGCAGTCTCCACCAAGGATACATTCTTGATATTGATATCTGCTTTCAAGCTGAAATTATACCTTTTAGCATCAGGGTTTTGGCGTTTCCATTGGTGATAGAAAGAAAGAATGAGTTTATGGCGCGCCCTTTTATCCTCGATAGAGTCTCCGGTAGGAATGTCTGCTGCTGTGATTTCTACTTCTTCATTGATTGTTGCGGTGTCGACTGTATTATTCATTTTCATAATCAATTACAATATCCTTTGTTTGTCATAAATGGCTGATATACTCGGAATGCTCCGAGTAATCGGTAGATTGAATTATTCATTGTGAAAGGAGCCTCCTCCCAGAACGGGAAGACTCGTGCTCCTGATTTCAATTCCCGGCCGATTCGACGACCGTCTTGCTGAGCGCAAAGATAGGCAAATTCGCGTAGGGCAGCAAATAGAATTGCCGTCCCCGCGCCGTGCTTTGCGGCGACGCGCTGACGCTCACTCGCTCCAAGGGAAAAGTACGGGGCCTACCCGTTCGCTTGGCGCTTAACTTGCTTCCCTCGCTCGCTTCCGACTGTTGCTGACGTCATCCTACTTTTTGTCCACATGACCCGTTTTCCCAAGATTTGGTTATTGGCCGAGTTCGAAGGAGCGGCTCTGCCGCGACGCATGGCGAGAAAGAATCAGGCTACTTCCGCACTCTTTGATTCACACGAAATCAAGGCCAAGATATAGATTGCCGCACTCCCTCAAGCGGAGCGGCAGGGGAGGCGTTTGGCCGATCATTTGTCCGAAGGGACCGCGAAGCGTCTGGAGGACAAATGCCCCCCTGCCGGTCGCGAGGGTGCGGCGGATGCAGCAAATCTGCCGCGAGGGTGCGGCGGATGTTAGCGTCTCTCAAAAAGGGAGAGGGCGTCTTGGAGGGAGAGAGCTTCTTCGAGGCGGAAGTCCCCGCTGGCGGTGCGGATAAGGCGGCTGAGGAAGGCGCCGCTGCCCAGGGCTTCGCCGATGTCGCGGGCGAGGGCGCGGATGTAGGTTCCCTTGCTGCAGCGGATGCGAAGGCGGGCGAGGGGATGCCCCTTCAGGGCGGAGGCGTCGGCAAGGTGGATGCGGAAGGAGGCGTTGCGTGCGGACCCGTTTTCCGCCGTTGACGCGTTTTTATCCGCTCCGTCGGCAGATCCTGACGGCGGCTCATACTTTCCGAAATCGAGCAGTTCCAGTTCGTGAATGACAATACGGCTCTCGCGAAGAAGTCCGTCCTTCACGGGTCCTCCGCTGCGCAGGGCCTTGCGGGCGAGTTCGTACGCCCGGACGCCATCAATGCTCTTGGCGCTGAAAAGGGGTGCGACCTGCATTTGTTCACCGAGAAATTTCGGAAGGATGGCTTCTATTTTGGCGCGGTCGATCTGTTCGTAGGGAAAGAAACGGTCCGGCTCCTTCTCCAGATCGTAGGAGGGCGTGGTGGCCCCGAAAACGAGGTCGGCGACATACTCCTTATCGTGCCGCTGAAACTCCTCCGCCCTTTTGCACGCCGCGCCGATGCATACGAGAAGAACCCCCTCCGCGAGCGGATCTAGGGTACCCGCGTGGCCCACTTTCAGATTTTTCTTGCCGAAATGCCGGATGGCCGCGAACTTCAGTTTGCGGATGACATCCGCCGAACTCCAGCGAAGCGGCTTGTTCACGGCGAGAACCATCCCGTCGGGATAATCGCCGACATCGTGGCTCAGCGTTTGGCTGGGGCGGACGCGAAGCGGCTCGCTCATCCCAAGGCGGTGATGGCGTTATCCACGCGGCGGCCGAATTCCTCCAACCCGATCAGGCAGATCATATCCGCGATGCCCAGGCCGCTCGAAGCGCCCACGAGCGAAAGGCGCAGGCAGTTCATCACCTTGCCCATCGGCCACTCGCGCTCCTTGATATAGGTCTCGACGGCCGGCCCGAAGGTTTCTTTTTCCAGGGGACCGTTCCAGCTGCGGATAAAGGTCGCCAGTTCTTTCGCGAGGACGGTATTCTCCTCCTTCCAGAATTTGGCCACGTCCTTCTCCTCATAGGCGGTAGGCCTTCTGAAAAGATAGGGCGCAATGTCCCAGAAATCCTTGACGAAGGTGGCCCGGTCCTTAATCAGGCGGACGACGTCCTTTACGTATTCTTTTGAAAATTTTCCCCCGTCGAAATCTTTCTCGTTTCCGTCCGTAATCTGGATGCCCTGCTCCTTCAAAATAGGCAGGTACGCATCCCGAAGGGTCTCGTCGCTCTTTTGACGGAGGTACTCCTTGTTGAACCACTTCGCCTTCTCCGGATTGAACCGAGCCCCGCTCTTGACGATGCGCTCGATGGAGAACGCTGCTACGAGTTCATCCAGGGTAAAGAGTTCCCGCTCGTCGCCCGGGTTCCAGCCCAGCATCGCGAGCAGGTTGACGAAGGCCTCGGGGAAATAGCCGTCCTCGCGGTAGCCGCGGGAGACTTCGCCCTCGGCGTTCACCCACTTGAGGGGGAAGACCGGGAAGCCCATTTTGTCGCCGTCGCGTTTGGAGAGTTTCCCCTTGCCGTCAGGTTTGAGCAGCAGGGAAAGGTGTGCAAAACGCGGCATGGTGTCCTGCCAGCCGAAGGCCTCGTACAACAGATAGTGAAGGGGCAGGGAAGGGAGCCACTCCTCGCCGCGGATGACCTCGGTGATTTCCATCAGATGGTCGTCCACAATGTTGGCCAAGTGGTAGGTGGGGAGTTCGTCCGCCCGTTTCCAGAGGACCTTGTCGTCCAGCGTGCCGCTGTTGACTTCCACGTGGCCGCGGATCATATCGTCCATTTCGACGATGCGGTCTTCGGGCATCTTGAAACGCACCGTCCAGTCCGTCGTCTCCCGCAGCAGGCGCTCCACTTCCTCTGCGGGCAGCGTCAGCGAATTGCGCAGTTGGCCCCGCGTGGAGTGGTTGTAGATAAAGGTCTGCCCCTGGGCTTCCATTTGGGCGCGCAGCGCAGCGAGTTCCTCCGCGCTGTCGAAGGCGTAGTAGGCGAAGCCACCCTTCACCAGTTGCTCGGCATACTGGCGGTAAATGGGTTTGCGTTCGCTCTGGCGGTAGGGCGCGTGGGGATGGCGTTCGCTTTTGACGCTCACGACCTGTCCGTTCTCATCCACCCCTTCATCGGGCCGGATGCCGCACCACGAGAGGGCCTCGATAATGTAGGCCTCGGCGCCGGGCACGAAGCGGTGGGAGTCGGTGTCCTCGATGCGGAGGATGAAATCCCCTCCGTGCTGTTTGGCCCAGAGGTAGTTGTACAGGGCCGTCCGGACGCCGCCCATGTGGAGAGGACCGGTGGGGGAGGGAGCGAAACGTACGCGCGTTCTTCTTTCCATCGTTTCTGTTTTCTTTATTCTTGTTCTTATTCGTTCGTTTTGCCGCGCCGCAGGGCGGGGGTTCTTTCCAACTCGGGATAGTCCGCCTGGTTGGAGTCGTAGAGCACCGGCTTCTCCTCGTAGTGGAAGCGCCGCTTGTTGGGCGCCGAGTTGAAGACGATTTTCTCCACGTCATCGGAGAGGAAGTTTTCCTCTTCCACCGCCGCCGTCTTCGGGTTGTAACTGAAATCCTCGTTGATTTCAATGATGTTGCCGCGGTTCTCGCCGATGATTTCCGTGAGTTTGCTCATCTGGAAACCCGTGGCGATGATGGTCACGCGTACCTTGTCGCCCCACTCGGGATCGGCGTTGAAGACGACGCCTTCCTTGAACTGCGTGGGATTGCCGATGCGCTCGTTGATGGTCTTGTTGATGATGCTGCGCTCTTCGAAGGTGATGCCGCGTTCGTTGTCGGGAACGGTCAGGTTCACCAGGCCCCTGCGGGCGGTCTTCAGGTCGAAATCGTACAGCAACGGGGAGTTGAGGGCATTTTCCACGGCTTCGACGATGCGGTTTTCTCCGCTGCCCGTGCCGCTGCCCATCAGGGCCATGCCGCTGTCTTTCATCGTGGTCTTCACGTCCTCGAAGTCCACGTTCTTGTAACCCGGCCGGCTGATGATTTCCGTGATGCCGCGGATGGCCGTCGCGAGGATTTCGTCGGATTTCGGGAAACCTTTCTGCAGGAGTTCGTTTTTATACACTTCGGCCAGTTTCTCGTTGTCGATCAGCAGCAGCGAGTCCACGCTTTTCTGGAGTTCGCGGATGCCGTCGAGTGCACGGGGAAGGGAGCCGTTCTTCTCGTTCTGGAAGGGGAGGGTGACGACGCCGACCGTCAGGATGCCGCGTTCCTTGGCCATGCTGGCGATGACCGGCGCGGCGCCCGTTCCTGTGCCGCCGCCCATACCGGCCGTGACGAAGAGCATCTTGGTTTCCGGGCCGAGCACCGTCTCCGCGATGAGGTCCTGGGAGGCGATGGCGCAGTTGCGCCCCTTGATGGCGTCCATGCCGGCGCCGAGGCCTTCGCCCAGCTGCACCTTGATGGGCACGTCGCTTTGCTCGAGGGCCTGCGCGTCGGTGTTGCAGACCACGAAGGTGCAACCCTCAATCTGCTGGTGGTACATGAAGTTCACCGCGTTGCAGCCGCCGCCGCCCACGCCGATGACCTTGATCATGTTGTCGCTTTTCATCCAGTTGTCGGGCGTGGTGAAATCGTCGAGTATATCCATATCGCTGTTCATAGTCGTTCCTTGCTTTTAAAATAAGTCTTTGTCTCCGAACAAGTCTCCCTGCTCGCCTTGTTTTTCATCCGAGTCGAGCAGCATACCGAAGAAGGAGCCCATTTTGCTGGGCTTGCGGGGCTTCTCCGGCGCTTTGGCCGGTTCGGCGCTCTTGCCGGCGTCTTTGCCGAAGAGGGTGGAGCGGGGCGCTTCCTTCGGCGCGGGGGCCGGAGCGGCGGGTTTTTCAGGAGCTTGGACTGCCTCCACGACGGGTTCGTCGGGCAGGTCCACGACGGGTTCGGGGGCCGGCTCCGCATCGTCGATGGCGTTGAAGCGGGGGTCTTCCGGGTCGCTGACAAAGAAGGTCTTTTCCATGTGCTTGGCGGCATACAGCAGCCCCAGGCAGCCGGCGGCATCGGGTTGGTAGAGTTCCTTGCCCATGCCGTTGAATTTTTTCTTGACGGAGCCGATGCGCACGGTGTAGCCGGACATCTCTTCGAGGAGTTTCGTGCAGTTGGTCAGCATGGCGCCGCCGCCCGTGAGGACGATGCCGCTGCGCAGGTCGTCGGCCATGCCGCTTTCCTGAATGATATAGAGCACGGCGTCGAAGATTTCGCGCATGCGCGCCGTGACGATTTCGGAGAGATATTTGACGCCGACTTCCTTGTCGCGGGTGGCGGATTTGAGCTTGATGCGCAGGTATTTGTCGCCCATGCTCAGGAGTTTGTCGGGACAGCAGATGCCGTAGGCTTTCTTGATGTTCTCGGCCAGCGTCTCGCTCAGGCCGCATTCGTTGCGGATATCCATCGTCACGTTGCGGCCGCCGAAGGGAATGGAATCGAAGTGGCGCAGGATGCCGCCGCTGTAGATGGCGACGCTCGTGGTGCCGCCGCCGATGTCCACCATGGCCACGCCGTTCTCCACGTCGGAGTTGTCCAGCACCATTTTCCCGGTGCAGGGGGCCATGAATACCTTGCGGGCGGCCGTCAGGTCCACCAGACCCAGGCAGTTGTCCACATTGCCGGCGGGCTGGCTCTTGCCGAGATAGACGTGGAACTGTCCTTCGAGGTAGTCGCTGTAGCGGCCCGTGATGTCTTCCTGGGGAATCTGGAAGTCCATGCCGTCGGAATAGGACTGGGCAATGCAGTCGTACACGACCATCTTGGCCTTCTGGTTGTTCTCCGCATCTTCTTTGAGGGCCTCGTTGCAGGCGATGTCCTGCAGGAGTTGGATTTCCTCCTCCTGGATGATGTTCTCCTCATCCCGCGTGATGGTGGCCGTCCGTTCGATTTTCGTAATCGGGAAGCGGGGCAGGTTGATTACCGCCTGCTTGACATCCAGTCCCAGGTCTTCCTTGACCTCTCCGACCAGTCCCTGGATGACTTCGGACGCCTGCTGGACGTTCTGGATGCGGCCGCGGCTGATGCCGGCGGACGGGGCGGTCTTGTAGCAGGAAATCTTGAATCCGTTCTCGACCTGATACGCTACGGCGATGCTGATTTTCGAGCTGCCTGCGTCGATGGCTACGATGTGTCTGTTCTCCATATGGTTATTTGCAAATAATCTGTCCTTCGAAGCGCACGTTGACGCTTTTGTATTTTTTGCCGTCGGCCTGCGGCCTGACGGAGAAGATGTACTGTTCGATTTTTTGGAATTTGGCCTCCAGATTCCGGCAGTCCCCGATGATGAAGAATTCCTCCCAGGGCTCGAAAACCAGGCCGACGGCGCCGCTCCGGGAGACGTGGATCTGGCAGCAGCGGTCTCCCCATTTCCGCTCCGTATGGAGGAAGTCGGCCAGGGAGCACATGCCTTCGAGCCACTGCGCGCCCTTCGGGGTGAGGTTCCACCAGCAGTCGATGGGAAGCGTGCCGTCCACGATCGGGACCCGGGCGCTGTAATTCTTCTGCAGGGGGAAGAGTTTTCCCTCCCGGTCGCAGTAGAAAGCCTGTCCGCCGGCGGGCTGAAAACGGAGGATGGGAATCCGCTCCCGAATGCCCACGTGCAGGCTGCTGTCGGGATAACTGACATAGACTTCGCTCTTGAGGACGGCGCTCTTTTCGTCCAGCAGGGTCTCGATGGCGTGGAGATCCAGTTGCCCGAGGGGAACGCCGTAGAGGTGGCCGAAGTGCTGTTCGAGTTCGGCTTTCACCTGCTCGTCGGGCAGAAAACGCGCGCCTTCCGGACTCTCGTTCTCGATGCAAACGTGTTTGCAGCCCACGTGCGAGCGGGCCGCTTCCGCCACGCCGGCGGTCAGGGCGGCCGCCACTCCCGTCAGCACGAGGACGAAAAGAACGAGCAGATATTTCAGGAGGCGCTTCATTTAGCGGCGGTTGAGCATTTGGGTGATGGGTTCGATATAGCGGTCGATGTTGCCGGCGCCGAAACTCACCAGCACGTCCAAGGCTTCCTTCTCCAGCAGGTCCATGAGTTCTTCCTTGCGGATGAGCACTTTCTCCGGGCAGGTCAGGCGGTCGAAAATGATTTCTGAGGTCACGCCGGGAATGGGTTCCTCGCGGGCGGGGTAGATGTCCAGGAGGATGACCTTGTCCGCCCCGCTGAGCGCCTGGGCGAATTCGGGAGCGAAGTCGCGCGTGCGGGTGTACAGGTGCGGCTGGAAAATGGCGGTCAGTTTGCGGCCGGGGAACATTTCCCGGATAGCCTTCATGGCCGCCGCGATTTCGTTGGGATGGTGGGCGTAGTCGTCGATATAGGCAAGGCCCGGGCGGTTGACGTGGACGTCAAAGCGGCGTTTCACGCCCTGGAAGGACTTCAGGGCCTTCCGAAGGGCTTCGGGCGAGACTTTCGCGACCGTCAGCGCGAGGGCGGAGGCGGCGACGGCATTCTCCACGTTGACCCAGCCGGGTACGCCGACCGTGCAGTCGGGAATGCGTCCTTCGGGATAGACAAGGGTAAAGTGGAAGTAGCCGCATTCGTCCACCCGGATGTCTTCGGCGTGGAAGTCGGCCTTCACATCGTCATAACTGTAGTGCAGCAGGCGGGCCTTGGTGTCCGCGGGGGAGATGGGCAGCCCGGCCTTGACGACGAGCGTGCCGCTCACCTGCGAGGCGCAGGCGCGGAAGGCTTCCTGCACGTGGGCGAGGTCGCCGTAGATGTCCAGGTGGTCGGCGTCCATGGCGGTGATGACGGCTCCTTCCGGGTAGAGCTGGAGGAAGGAACGGTCGAATTCATCCGCTTCCGCGACGATGAAATCGCTCTCGGAGAGCAGCAGGTTGGTGTCGTAGTTCTTGCTGATGCCGCCGAGGAAGGCGTTGCAGCCGATGCCGCTCTCGCTGAGGATATGGCTCAGGAGCGTGCTCGTGGTGGTCTTGCCGTGCGTGCCGGACACGCCGAGGCAACGAAGGTCGTGGGCGATTTCCCCGAGCATGCGGGAGCGTTTGACCACGCGATAGCCCTTTTCGAAGACGGTCTGCAGTTCCTGCAGGTCGGCGGGAATGGCGGGCGTATAGACCACGAGGGTGTTCTCCTTGTCGGCGGGAATGCATTCGGGACGGTCCTCATAGTGGACCGCAATGCCCTCCTGCTCCAGACGGGCGGTCAGTTCGGACGGCGTCTTGTCGTAGCCCGACACGGCGTAGCCCTTGGCTTTGAAGTAGCGGGCGCCGGCACTCATGCCGATGCCGCCGATCCCTATGAAATAGACGTTTTTCATATCTTATCCAATCAATTTTTCAATTTCATCGACAATGCTGGCCGCGGCGCCGGGCAGGGCCATTCCGAGGGCCTGGCTTCCCATCCGCTCCAGCGCTTTTTTGTCGGCGGAAAGCCTCAGGGCCGTTGCCATCAGCCGTTCCCGGGCCTGTGCGTCGGTGACGATGACGGCGGCGCCGGCCTTTTCCAGGGCACGGGCGTTGACGGTCTGGTGGTCTTCCGTCACATTGGGGGAGGGGACCAGCACGGCGGGTTTGCCGCAGGCGCAGAGTTCGGAAATGCTACTGGCGCCGCTGCGTGAAATCACCAGGTCGGCCATGGCGTAGGCCAGGTCCATCCGGGCAATGAAGGCGCTGTGGTGGATGTAGCGAAGGTCCACACCCAGGCGCAGGAGGGCGTCCATCCGGGCGTCCACTTCGTTTTTATAGAATTTTCCGCACTGCCAGAGAATCTCCACGTCCTTGCCGCCGGGACAGCCGGACTCGATCCATCCGAGCACGGCTTCGTTCAGCGTGCGGCTGCCCAGACTGCCGCCCACGATGAGGACATGCCTTCTGGCGGGGTCCATTTCGTAGAATTTCAGTCCCTCTTCCCGCAGCGCCAGCGTGGCGGGCACCATATCGCTGCGAATGGGGTTTCCCGTGAGGACGATCTTGTCCGCGGGGAAGAAACGGTCCATCTGTTCGTAGGCCACGCAGATGCGTCCGGCCTTGCCGCCCAGTTTCTGGTTGCTCTTGCCCGCGAAGCAGTTCTGCTCCTGGATCAAGGTGGGAATGCCGAGGGCCTGCGCCTCGTGCAGCAGGGCGAAACTGGCATAGCCGCCCACGCCGATGGCGATGTCGGGCTTGAAATCCCGTATGATGCGGCGGCTTTTGCGCAGGCTCTTCCAGAGCTTGAGGGGCAGCAGGATGTTTTTCAGGGGGTTCTTGCGGTTGAACCCCTGGATGTCGAGCCCTTCGATGCGGTAGCCCGCGGCGGGCACCTTTTCCATTTCCATGCGTCCGTTCGCGCCCACGAAGAGAATCTCCGTGTCCGGGTTGCGTCGTTTGAGTTCGCCGGCGATGGCCAGGGCGGGGAAGATATGACCTCCGGTGCCGCCTCCGCTGATGATGGCTCTGATTGCTTTCATTTATTGTAAACCGTTAGTGTCCAGGGCGTCCAAGTCGTCCAGACTGTTTTGTACTTCGTCGTTGCCCTCGTGGCTGATGACGGGCTCGAGACCGCCCTCTTCTTTCTCGATGCGTTCGCGAACGAGCCGGCTGATGCCCAGCACCACGCCGAAGGCGATACTGAACATGATGAAGGCGCTCTTTCCGTCGCTGAGCACCGGCAGGGTCTGTCCCGTCATTGGCAGGATGCCTACGTTGACGAGGATATGGATAATCGCCTGTCCGGATATGAGCAGCACCAGCCCGGCCACGAGCGTGCGGGCATAGCGGGATTCACAGTAGTTGGCGATGCGCGTCCCCCGGGCAATCAGGCAGCCGAAGAGGAAGAGCACGAAGACGGCACCGAGGATGCCGTATTCTTCACAGATGAAACTGAACATGAAGTCGCCGAAGATCTGCATGACCTTGTATTTCTGCGTACTGCCGCCGGGACCCTTTCCGAAAGGGGTGACGCGTCCTTCGCGGATGGCGAATTTCGCGCCTTGCACCTGACGGTTCTCATCGATGAAGTTGTTGTAGTCCGTACGGTTCTTCGTGCCGTTTTTCATGCCTTCCCGGACGTCTTCCAGCCGCTGCTCGAAGGGCGTGAAATAGGCCTCGATACGGGCGAGGAAGGTGCCGCCGCGGCTGCTGTCCGCATCTTTCATCAGGGTCATCATACCCCCACCCGCGAGACCGCACAGCAGGATGAAAAGCAGCAGGTTTTTCCGGTCGAATCCGCCGATAAACAGGGTGATGAACATTCCGAAGCCGATAATCAGCAGGCTGGAGTTGCTGCCCCGCATGACCATTACGCTCACGAGCGCGAAGGGAAGATAGACCATGGCGATACGCCAGGCGCGGGGGTTGCGCAGCCAGTTCAGGCGGCTCATGATGGCAATCCGGCGCAGGCGGAAAAAGCCGCGGCGATCTTCCAAGAGTTCCTCTTCGCTGAGGCCTTCTTCCGAGAGGGCTTTTTCTTCGGCATAGCAGGTCGCCGCCCAGGCCATATACATCACGGAGAAGACTTTCACGATTTCAAAGACGTGAATCTGAATATGTCCGAAAAGTTGCAGCGTGCGCCAGCTGTGGTTGATGTTCTGGGAGACCAGCACGCCGGGAATCTTGATATGCAGCGTGAGATAGACTAGCAGGAAAAACGAGATGATAAAGCCGATTAGCCCCATTTTCATCAGCCCCTTCAGCGTGCAGACCTTATAGACCAGAATCATCAGGGCGCTTCCCGTCACGATGACCCCCAGTTGCGTGGCCAGGGTTCCCAGCCCGCTCAGTTCGCTGGAGAACAGCAGGGAAGAGGAGGAGAGGACCGCGTTGATGGAGAACAGGTAAAGGAGGATGACAACCAGCAGCAGCATCTTGTCACCCCGCACCGAAGAAATAATCGTGCGTGCCTTGTCTCCTAACTCGTGGGCGCTCATAGGGCGTTGACGGCGTCTTTGAACAGCTTTCCGCGCTGCTCGTAGTTCTTGAACAGGTCGAAACTCGCGCAACAGGGCGAGAGCAGGACCACGTCTCCTTCCGAGGCGAAGGCGGCGCAGGCTTTGACGGCCTCCTCGGCGCTCAGCGTGTCGACGATGTTGCGGCTGCCCACGAGGTTCTCAAAGGCGGCGTGAATCTTGGTGTTGTCCACGCCCATGCACACGATGGCCTTGACCTTGGCCTTGACCAGGTCGAAGAGCGCGCTGTAGTCGTTGCCCTTGTCCTTACCGCCCACAATCCAGACGACGGGGCGGTCCTGGCATTCGAGCGCGTACCAGGCCGCATCCACGTTGGTGGCCTTGGAGTCGTTGATATACAGCACGCCGCCCACCGTGCGGACCTTCTCCAGCCGGTGTTCCACGGCTTCGAAACTCGCGAGGGAGGCGCGAATGCTTTCGTTCTTGATGTTCATCACCTTGCCGGCAATGGCGGCGGCCATCGAATTGTAGATGTTGTGTTTGCCGGAGAGGGCCAGCTCTTCCACGAGCAGGTCGCAGTCGTCGCGGCCGGCCATTTTTACGTGGATGGTGTTGCCGTCCAGGCAGGCCCCTTCCTCCACCTGCGTCTTCTGGCTGAAGGGAAGCATTTTCGCCTTCACCACGATCTGGCTGAGTTGCTGGATGGTGATTTCATCGTCGCTGCAGAAGATGAAGCAGTCGTCGCTGCTCATGTTTTGCGTGATGCGGAACTTGGCGCGGGCGTAGTTCTCCAGCTTGTAATCGTAGCGGTCGAGGTGGTCCGGGGTGATGTTGGTGATGATGGCGATGTCCGCCTTGAAGTCGTACATGTTGTCCAGCTGGAAACTGGAGAGTTCGAGCACGTAGCAGTCGTAGTGCTCCGTGGCCACCTGCAGGGCGTAACTCTTGCCGATGTTGCCGCCCAGTCCCACGTTGACGCCCGCCTGCTTGAGCAGGTAGTAGATCAGCGAGGTGGTCGTGGTCTTGCCGTTCGAGCCGGTGATGCAGATTTTGCGGGCCGTGTCGTAGCGGCCGGCGAACTCGATTTCGGAAATGATGGGGATCCCTTTCTCCATCGCCTTGACCACCATCGGGGCGGTGAGGGGAATGCCGGGACTCTTGATGATCTCATCGGCGCAGAGAATCTTCTCTTCGCTGTGCTGTCCGCTCTCAAAGGGGATGTTCCATTCCCGCAGCTGCGCGGCATATTTTTCGGCGATTTCTCCCCGGTCGGAGAGAAACACCTCAAAGCCTTTTACTTTGGCCAGGACTGCGGCGCCCACACCGGACTCACCGCCGCCCAATACAACGATTTTTCCCATACTATCTCACTTTTAACAGGGCAAAGGTCGCCACGGCGAGCAGAATGCCCACGATCCAGAAGCGAACCACAATCTTGTTTTCCGGAAGCGCCCTCCTCGGACGGTCGATCAGGGCCGGAATCCCTTCTTTCTGATAATGGTGGTGGAGGG
Source organism: Bacteroidales bacterium (assembly GCA_017961345.1). Lineage (GTDB taxonomy): Bacteria > Bacteroidota > Bacteroidia > Bacteroidales > UBA932 > Cryptobacteroides. The sequence continues at coordinate 14,118 of JAGCXP010000017.1, forward strand.
GCGTCATGCGGAAGATGCGGCGTCCTTCTCCGTATTTCTTTTTGGTGCGGCGGAAATGCGTCCGCTGGATGATGACCGAGAGGGCTTCCACGAAGAAAATGCCGCAGAGCACCGGGAGCATCAGTTCCTTCTTGATGAGCACCGCGCCCACGCCGATGATGCCGCCCAGGGCCAGGCTGCCCGTGTCACCCATGAAAATCTGGGCGGGGTAGCTGTTGTACCAGAGGAAGCCGATGAGGGCGCCGGCGAGGGCCGCCATGAAGACGAAGATCTCACCCGTGCCCGGGATATACATAATATTGAGGTATTCGGCGTTGATGGTGTTGCCCGACAGCCAGGCGAAGATACCGATGACGATGCAGACGATGGCGCTCGTGCCGGTCGCCAGTCCGTCCAGTCCGTCGGTGAGGTTCACGCTGTTGGAGCAGGCCGTCGTGATGAAGACAATCATGATGACGTAAATGGCCCAGGTGCAGTACACGCCCAGCTGTCCGCTGAAGGGGGAGAGCCAGGAATAGTCGAACTCGTGCCCCTTGACGAAGGGAATGGTGGTCGTCAGCTGGTGGGTGTCCACCTCGCTGCTGGTGCAGACGGTGAAGGCGATGATAAAGCCAAGGGCGATCTGTCCGATGAGTTTGGCCTTTTCGCTCAGACCTTCCTTATTGTGCTTGAAGACCTTGATATAGTCGTCGGCAAAGCCCAGTCCGCCGAGCCAGACGGTGGTCAGCAGCAGGAGGAGAATATACACGTTGCTCAAATCGCAGAAGAGCAGGGCGCCCGCGAGCAGGGAAATCAAGATGACGATGCCGCCCATCGTGGGGGTGCCGGTCTTGGCCATCTGTCCCTCCAGTCCGAGGTCGCGGATGGTTTCCCCGAATTTCTTCTTCTGCAGCCAGGGAATCAGTTTCTTGCCCAGCCACAGGGAGAGAATCAGGGCGGTCACACTGGCGAGCATGGCCCGTACGGACAGGTAGGCCATCAGGCCGTGTCCGGGGAAGTTGTACTCTTTAAGCGCTTCGAAAAGATGGTAGAGCATAGGTCCTTAGGTTTTATTCCATATCCTTGAAGACGGCGCGGACGATTTCGTGTTCATCGAAATGCCGTTTTTCCGTTCCGATAATCTGATAGTCTTCGTGACCCTTGCCGGCCAACAGCACGGTGGCGTTGTCCGCGGCCGTCGTGAGGGCGGCGCGGATGGCTTCCTCGCGGTCTTCGATGCAGATGGCCTTCTTGCGGCCTTCCGCGTCGAGTCCCGTCTTGATTTCGGCGATGATGTCCGCGGTCTTTTCGGTGCGGCTGTTGTCGGAGGTGATGACCAGGCGGTCGGCGCACTTCTGGGCGATGGCGGCCATTTCGGGCCGTTTGGTGCGGTCGCGGTCGCCGCCGCAGCCGAAGAGGCAGATGAGCTGGCGCTTGGGGGCGATTTCCCGCAGGGTTTTCAGCACGTTTTCGAGGGCGTCCGGGGTGTGGGCGTAATCGATGACGGCGCACACGCCCCTCGGTCCGTTGATGGCTTCGAGGCGGCCAGGAGCGGATTCGAGGGTGCTGATGGCGACGAGAGCCTGCTCCGGTTCGGCGCCCATTTCAATCGCCGTGGAATAGATGGCGAGGATGTTGTAGGCGTTGTGCAGGCCGATCAGGCGCGTCCAGCACTCCTTGCCGTCGATTTTGAGCAGCATGCCCTCAAAGCCCTCTTCGAGGATGCGGCACTTGTGGTCGGCGACGGCCCGGCAGGAGTAGGTGACGATGCGGGCCTTGGTGTTCTGGACCATGACGCGGCCGTTGCGGTCGTCGATATTGGTGATGGCCACCGCGTTCTTGCCCAGGTTGTCGAAGAAGAGTTTCTTGCAGCGCAGGTACTCGGCGAAGGTCTTGTGGTAGTCGAGGTGGTCGTGGGTGAGGTTGGAAAAGATGCCCACGTTGAAGTCGAGGCCGGCGACCCTTTCCTGCTCCACGCCGATGGAACTCACTTCCATGAAGCAGTATTCGCAGCCTTTTTCGACCATGCTCGCCATCAGGGAGTTGATGGTGATCGGGTCGGAGGTGGTGTTGACCGCTTCGAAGCGTTCCTCGCCCACGTAGTTGGCGATGGTGCTCAGCAGGCCGCACTTGTAGCCCAGGGCCGTGAAGAGACGGTAGAGTAGCGTGACGGTCGTCGTCTTGCCGTTGGTGCCGGTGATGCCGGCGAGTTTGAGTTTCCGCGAAGGATTGCCGTAGAAGTTGGCCGCGCAGAGGGCCAGCGCCCGCCGGTCGCAGGAGAGGATGGCGGAGGCACCCGCCGCTTTGGCCGCCGGAATGAAGGCGTGCCCGTCCGTGGCGAAACCTTTGACGGCCAGAAAGGCCCAGCCTTCGCGTACCTTCCGGGAGTCGCAGGTGATACCCGTGATGTCCTGTTGCGGTTGTCCTTCGAGGAGGACGGCTCCGCTCTCGCCGATGATTTCCTTCAGTGTCATTTCAGTACAATTCTAACCGTGCTGCCTTTGGAAAGCCGGCTTCCGGCCGCCGGGCTTTGACCGGCAACCCGTCCGACTCCGCTGTATTCGCACGTATATCCGTTGTTTTCCAGTTCATAGAGGGCTTCGTCCAGGCCGTGTCCCTTCAGGTCGGGCACGACGCCGTTTTCATGGGCGGTCATCTGCTCGCGACGGCTGCGCTCCAAAGAGCCCCTGCGTTCCTTGATCTTTTCCCCGTTCATGCAGTCCATGGCCCAGAGGTTGTCGCAGACCGCGCGCACCGTATTCGCAAAGACGCTTCCGTAGAGGCTGACTCTCCGCACTTCCTGGTAGCCGACCGCCATCACGGTGTACTTGGGGGCTTCGGCAGGGAAGAAGCCGATGAAGGTGCCGATGTTCTTGGTGGCGCCGTCGATGTTGGTGACGGGCCGGCCGTTTTTGTCGTAAATGGTCAGACGGCCCGTTCCGGTCTTGCCGGCAAAGCGGTAGGGGGCGTGTCGGAAACTCCAATAGGCCGTTCCGTTTTTCCCTTCCGTCACGCGGCAAAGGCCCTTGGTCAGGGTGTCGGCCGTGGATTTGCTGCAGATGGAGCGATCGATGCAGACGGGGTCGATGTGGTGGACGACCTTACCTTCCTTTTCGATGGCTTCCACCAGATACGGCTTCATCATCCTTCCGCGGCCGGCGATGGCGTTGTAGAAGGTCAGCGTGTGCAGGGGCGTCAGGTCGATGCTGCTGCCGATGGAGATGTTGGGCAGGGTGCTGCCGCTCCAGTTGGGCTGTCCCGGCTGGGGGATGATGGGAGCGGGCAGGCCGTGGATGTCGAAGTCGAAGTTCTCGTCGAGATGGAAACGGTGGAGCGCCCCGGTGTAGTCGGTGGGGTGCTCGCGGTAGTGCTGCCAGACGAGGGTGGAGAAGACGATGTTCGAGGAAATTTCCAGGCCCTCTCCGATGCAGATGCGTCCGCTCGGGTAACGGCTTTTGCCGGTGTGTTGCGTGTCGTCGCAGGTCCAACCCTGGAATTTGTAGATGCCGCCGTAGGTGGGGACGGTGTCGCGCAGGTGCACCTTTCCGTCTTCGAGCAGGGCCATCAGGGTGGCCGCCTTGAACACCGAACCGGTCGCGCCCTTGTAGAGCACGGCGTAGTTGTAGTTCTCGACGTATTCGCCCTGTTCGTTTTTCTTGAGGTTGACCATCGCCCGGATGGCGCCGGTGGCTACTTCCATGATCAGCATGCAGCCGCCTTCGATGTCGTCGCGTAACGCAAAGGTCTTGCGGAGTTCGCGGTCGCAGAGGTTCTGCATATCCACATCGAGGGTGGTGCGCACATCGTAGCCGTCCTTGACGCGGATGGGGCGGCTGCGGTGGTCCACGATCTTCTGTCCGCCGTCGGCGTTCATCAGTTTCTCCCAGCCCGGGGTGCCGCGCAGCAGACTGTCATAGGAGTATTCGATGCCGGTCTTGTTACCGCTGATGTTGCCTTTCTTGGGCAGGTAGCCGATGGTTCTTCTGGCCAGCGAGCCGTAGGGGTATTCACGGACCGACTCTTCCTCGAAGATGACGCCGCCCTTGTAGCGCCCGTCGCGGGCGAGGGGGAGTTCCTTGATGGCGAGCATGGACTCGTGGTCGATGAATTCCGCCAGCTTGAGTGTGCGGCAGTTGTGCTCGCGGCCGTTGATAATCTCCCGGTAGAGGCGGTCAGCGCTCTTGCCGCCGAGGATTTTTTCCAAGCCTTCGCACAGTTTGCGGGCGTTTTCCCGCCAAATCTGTTCCATTTCCTTTCCGGTCAGGCGCACCGTGGAGTCTCTCCGGCCGACTTTGTAGTGGTAGGTGAATTGCTTTTCTTTCCAGTTCTCTTCGAATTCCCCTTTCCGGATGGCGCAGTCGATGATGACGTGGTAGTTGGGAACGGCCATGGCCATCGGCCTTCCATCCCGCGCCAAGATGCTGCCCCGCTCGGGGTGAATGACCCGCTCTTCCATCCGGGGGAGGAAGAACACCTTGGTCTTTTCGTCCGGCTTCCAGAAGAACTGAATGTGGATGATGGCGGCGATGGACAGCGCCGCGAGAAGGAAGTACACGACGTGGAAGACGCCCATCGAGCGTCCCGTCTCGTTCTTCTTTTGTCTGCGTGCTGCCATATCTTTTTGCCTTTCGTTCTTGCTTTTGCTTTTGCTTTGCCTGTCTGTCTCTATCTACCTGCTTGTTAGTTGTCTTACTCGATGCGGGTGGCGGGCTTTTTCGGCAGGCCGATGTCCGTGCTGCGCTCGCGAAGCACCCGTTCCACATTCTCGAGCTTGCGCTGAGCGGTGTAGGTTTTCGTCTTGAGGCTCAACTCGATTTTGAGGTCCTCCAGGATGAGCTTGTTTTTCTCCACGGTGGAGAGCGTCGCATCGATGAAGATGCCGAGTACGATGTACAGCGAGATGGTCACGACCACGCAGAAAATCTGCGGCAGGTAGTGTCCTACCTTGAAGTCCGCCAGGATCTCGCCGCTCATTAGGTGGCTGAGTCCGCGAACGATCGCACCGAGAATCTTTTTCATTTCGCCGTCCCTCCTTTCGCTTGCTTGCCTGCCAGGCTCTCTTTCCGGCTCGTCCGCTCGCTCTTCGCTCCCTCGTTCCGGCTCTTGCCGCCGCTGCGCTTTTCTCCGCAGGCGCTCTTCGCTCCCTCGTTCCGGCTCTTGCCGCCGCTGAGCTTTTCTCCGCAGGCGCTCTCCGCTCCCTCGCCGACTTTTACGGCAACCCGCATCTTGGCGCTGCGGGCGCGGGTGTTGGCGGAGATTTCCGCCTCGGCGGGCAGCAGCGGTTTGCGCCCCTCGGCCTGCAACGGGGCCTGAATACGGCCGTAGAGGTCTTTCTCCAGGCGGCCTTCCACATTGCCGCAGCGGATGAAATTCTTGACCATCCGATCTTCCAGCGAGTGGTAGGTGATGACCACCAGCCGTCCGCCGGGTTTGAGGCTGTCCGAGGCCCCTTCGAGGAATTTTTCGAGGCTGCGCATTTCATCGTTCACCTCAATTCGCAGGGCCTGATAGACTTTCGCGAGGTATTTGTGGGCAGCGACGGCGGGGCAGAAGGGCTCCAAAACGGCGTTCAGCCGACTGGTCGTCGCAATTTCTCCCTTCGCGCGCTCGCGTATGAGTGCATCCGCCACGCGGCGGGCGTTATCCACCTCTCCGTAGAGATAAAAAATCTTTTCGAGTTCTTCCTGCGGGTAGCCGTTCACGACGTCTTTTGCGCTCTTTTCGCCGGCGGCGTTCATCCGCATGTCCAGCGGGGCGTCGAAACGGAAGGAAAAACCGCGTTCCGCCGTGTCGAACTGGTGCGAGGAGACGCCGAGGTCGGCAAGGATTCCGTCAATGCCACCGGGGTATCCGTAATAGAGCACGTAGTTGTGGATGAAGCGGAAATTGTTGCTAACCAGGGTGAAACGCGAATCGTCCGGAGCGTTGGCGCTCGCGTCCTCGTCGCGGTCAAAGGCAATCAGGCGGCCCTTGTCCGAGAGGCGGGAGAGGATTTCGCGGGAGTGCCCGCCACCGCCGAACGTGGCGTCGGCATAGACACCATCGCGGTCGCTTCCGAGCAGTGCGTTGACACTTTCTTGGAGCAGAACGGGAATATGATAAGCTTGCATAGGCCCCCTCCCGCTATTTCGAAAGGGTTTGTGCCAACGCCGCCATCTCGTCTTCTCCGAGGGCGGATGCTTCGAAAGATTCCCGGGCCCAGAGTTCGATTTTGTGGTCGGCGCCGAGGAAGACAACCTCTTTCTGCACGCCGATGCTCTGCAGCAGTTTGTCGGGGATGTTGATGCGTCCCAGTTTCCCGTCGGGGCAGACCAGGGCGCGGCTGCGCATATATTCGCGCCAGAAACGTTCATGCTCAGGCTTGAAGAAGTCGAGCCGCGCTTTGATTTCTTCGCTCTGCCGTTCCCACTCCGCGTAGGTAAAAATTTCCAGGCAGGGCTCGTACAAGTTCTTGCGCACGACCAGCCGGGTGTCGTTCATCAGGGCCTTGAAGTCGGCAGGGAAGACTACCCTTCCCTTGTCGTCCACTTTCGCTGAATATTCCCCGATGAATTTAATCATGTCCGTCGCTGATAACTTGTCTGCAAATATAGGAAAAGTTTTCCATTTTTTTACATTTTCTTCCACTTTTTTCCACAAAGTTATCAACAGGTGTCACAGGGCAGTAGGGAGCAGGAGGGGAGGCTTCGCCATTTAGGGGGAAACCCCTCTGCCCTGCTCCGCTTATCGGGGGCTTACGGACAGGGGGTGGGGCGCTTCGCAAACAAGCCGCAAACGCTATCCCCCGGCTCCGCTTGTCGGGGGCTTACGGACAGGGGGTGGGGGCGCTCGTCAGTTAGCGGCTGTCAGCTATTCATTGGTCAAAAAATCGCCCAATTTTCGGCCAATCCGGTTCTCCAGCACCTAGTCGGGCAAAAGTGCGCGTGCACGCGTGACCAACGGCGTGCTGGAGCATAGCTTCACGCTGTTTTAGGCCCGAAAACGAAGTGGCGCCGTGCGGGGAGGATCAAAATGAAAAATCACAATATCTTGTGAAATTCTTGCATTTTTAACGATATTTTGCTTATTTTTGCAAGGAAATTACAATATATTGTGATTATGAGGCTTGCAGAAGTATATGTGAATGGTGTTTATGCCGGCTTGTTGACGGAAGAGGCGAAGGGTTATCGCTTTGCTTATGATGAGGAATATGTGCAAGGAGGAAACACGTTGCCTGTTTGTCTGGCGCTACCAGTGAGAAGTGAACCCTATGAGTCTTATGTCCTGTTTCCCTTTTTTAGCAATTTGCTTTCTGAGGGAAGTAACAGGGTTTTTCAAACTCGCTATCATCATCTTCGCCCGGAAGATGACTTCGGTTTGCTGTTGGCAACGGCCGGGTATGATACGATTGGTAATGTAACAGTGCGGCCGCGATGAAAGATTTTTCGAAGAAAGAATGTCAGGATCTATTTGACGGGAAAAGGGTTTCTTCCCTTCTGCCGTATGACTCCCTGGATGAAAGCGCGCAGGTGCGGCAGATGATTCAGGATGGGAGTGGACATCTATCCATTTCAGGTGCGCAGGAAAAGTATGCCATGGTTGAAGATAATGGAATCTTGCGTTTTAGCAGAAAAGGCGAGAGCGGACATTATATTTTGAAACCGGTTCCTTCTGATGCCCGTTTCTCTTTCAGGGAGGATATGCCGGCCAATGAGTATTTGACCATGCATTTGGCAAAAACCGCATATCATCTTCCCGTGGCGGCATATGGGCTGGTTTGGTTCGGGAATGGTCAGCCGGCTTATTTGACGCGCCGTTTTGACTATCTCCCGAATGGTGGAAAAGCGGCCATGGAAGATTTGGCTTCATTGGCAGGTCTCAACAGGGAGAATTCGGGAGAAAACTATAAGTACCACCTCAGTTATGAGGATTGTGCCTTTTGGATTGCGCGTTATTGCCCGGCCTCAAAAGTAGAATTGTTGCGTTTCTACCGATACGTAATCTTCAACTACCTCTTCTGTAATGCGGATGCCCACTTGAAAAACTTTTCGTTGATGGATGATGGAAAAGGTTTTTACCGACTTTCTCCCGGGTATGATCTGTTGAATACTCTTCTTCATTTATCCTCACCCATTTTTGCTTTGGAAAAGGGATTGTTCAAGGAGGGAACTCCCATTTTAGATACGACACCGATAGGACGACCTATGTTTGAGGAGTTTGGACATAGGATTGGCTTGCCCGAGCGAGTCGTACAAAAAGAATTGGAGTTCTTCGCAGAAGACAAAGAAGAGGTGTTTGACCTCATAGAGGAGAGTTTGCTCTCTGATGACGCCCGCAAGAGTTATAAGGCATTCTTTGAATACCGATTGTCAACGATGCAGTTATGAATAAGATAGCCACACAGATTAAGAATCAGCGAAAAGCGTTAAATCTCAGTCAGTTGGAACTGGCGGAGCTATCGGGAGTGGGAATTAATACCCTAGTGGCGATAGAGCGCGCGCAGGGGAATCCCTCATTGAAAGTGTTACTGAAACTGGCTGACTGTCTAGGCTTGGAGTTGTCGTTTACCCCGAAGCGCATAACTGGCCAAGGTATGCGATAAAATCTGGAGGCACCCTGTCCCTTCGTCTAAAAGTAAATTGAGTTACTTTGTGACGCTATCCGGTGAGGCCGAATTGCCGAAGGACGAGGTGTTTTCAACAAGGTTTTCGGGATTTTTTGACGTATTGTTGAGCGCTTTTAGCTGCTCGTTGATATTAAACAAATTTCGAGACATGTTAATCCATATTTTCAATCTAGCCCAGATTAACAATACGAACAGTAGATTAACAGCGCCCGCGATGATAAATAGAATTCCCGTTAGAATTGATAAATCTTTGGCGAAACTACTATCCGCTGCTAGGGCAATAATAATTATCAGCCCCAAGACAATCAATCCAATGGATATGATTCCACCGAGATGTTCAAAAATTTCGTTTACGGTGTTAAGCAACGATTCTGCAGAAGCGTCTGTTTTGTGATTTTTAGTTTTTTTCATGATATTTAGAATTGTTTGATTTCATTGAATGCGGAAGTCTTGTAAATCAGAGCAATCGAATCTGGTCGTAACGCCCCCGTTGATTATTTCCATAAAGATAAACCATTGGGCCCTCTTCTGTTCCAGATAAGTTCCCAGGCGTTGTTTTGCTTCTTTCATGCATTTATTGAGTTCTTCGGTCTTACAATTTTTTGAGTGGGAGGAATGTCCATAATAAACTACTACAGAAATTGCCTTGCGAATGTGATTTCTGGCATCCAGAAGTTTCATATAGTCATAAATAATCCCCTCTTTGTTGAAATGGGTGGACATCTTGAATTCTATAGCAACATCTGGTTCGTCAGCGTGCCCAATGGCGAAATCAATAAATCCAGACGAGCCTTCCGGGCCTGCTACTTGATAATGTCCATTGACCCTTTGATATAACCCTCTGTTTTTATTTCTGTAAACATTCGTCGCCCATTCGGGGGGTAGTTTTGAGTGATAGTCTAGAGATAGAGGATAGTCTTGTTGAATGCGGTGGGAAAAAAGATGATGCAGATATCTTTCGTTGAGATGAGTAGTGGAATCAATGTCGCCTATTTCGTTGATAAGATTAAGAATATGCTGCTCAATATCCATAATTAAGACCCTCGGCTGATGAATAATAAACAAAAGTAGAGATATTGTTGTTCATATTGGCAACATCTTGTCTCCTTTTGGTTGGCATGTCAACTACATGGAGTCGGATTGCATGTCCTGCGAGAGATCTGCAAAGAAATCGTGATCAAGGATGCGACAGATACGCGCGAGCGAATGGGTGTCGATGGATGGACGTGAGAAAATCTTATAGGCGTTGGCTCGCGTACAACATAGCTGCCGTGAAAAAGCAACGACAGTTAAGCCTTTTGCGGAAACCACTTCTTGTATGCGACGTCCGATATGCATGGGATGTCCTTTTACGTCCTGTCTCCGAGGACAAAAAACAACTACATAAAAGCGTGAGACTATTTGCTTGTCCTCCAAAAACCAAGGCATCGCCAAACGCCCGATAAAGTGAAACACAAGAAATACCCTCACGCAGAATAAGTTGTCTAAGGACAAAAATCCACGAAAGAGCATTGTGTGCTTACGGTCCTTTATCAAAAAAATGGCGATTTTAGGTTCTGGCCGAAGCAAAAATGCTTTTCTTTAGCCGAAGGGTTTCTCTCCTTCGGTTTTCGAATGCAAACTTACATAAAAAAATTCAAATGGTGGCAGATGGGGCAAATATGTAAAATCGCCTGCGCTAAAATGAATGCTTTGGTTAAATGCTGAATGTCAAAATGTTGTGCTTCGCATAAATGCTTTGAAGATGCCTCAATGGATACCGCACGGGCCATGCAATAGTCGGAGGGAAAGGTGTTTTCCGATCATTTGTCCGAAGGACCGCGAAGCGTCTGGAGGAAAACACCTTTCCCTCCGACTATTAGAGGGGTCAGTTGTACGGAATCAGTAGGCGAACTTCAGCCCGTCGAGGCGGTTCCATTCACCGCGGGTGAAGTCGGGCATCCGGACGGGCATGGAGCCGTGGGTGATGGACATTTCCGTGAGTTCGACGAGGGAGCTCCATTCAGCGGCGTCATAGACATCCTGGTCCAACGGGAGGCCGTTGTGGAGGCAATAGATGAGGCGGTATTCCATGATGAAATCCATCCCGCCGTGACCGCCGACTTTACGGGCGAGGGCCTCGATTTCGCGGGCGAAGGGGACCTTGTAGGCGTTCAGCACCGAGTCGCGACTTTCCTCGCTCATGAACTTCTCGGCATCGAGGTCGTCGGAACTCAGCACTTCTACGGCATCGCTTCCGAGCGCGAGGCTGGGAATGGGGTATTTGGAGGCGTATCCCTCAGTGCCAACGATCTGATACATACGACTGTACGGGCGCGGGGTCACAACATCGTGCTCCACGAGGATCGTCTTGCCATTGTGGGTGCGGATCAGGGTGGAGGTCAGGTCGCCGTTGGCATAGTTGACGGCTCCTTCGCCATGGCGTGCGTCGGCTTTGGCCTGGCCGGAGAAGGCGCCGGAGTCCATGGAAATCAGTTGTTCCATCCGGTCGCCCCGGTGGATGCCCAGCACCTGGCAGACAGGGCCGATGCCGTGGGTGGGATAGACGTCGCCGTGGTGGTCTTTGTTGTAGGTCATGCGCCAGTCGCCCTGGTACTTGTCCCACCAAGGGGCGAGGTTGTGGATGTAGGCGCCTTCTACGTGGACGATGTCTCCGAAGACGCCCTGCTGGGCCATGTTCAGGCAGGTCAGTTCGAAGAAATCATAGCAGCAGTTCTCCAGCATCATGCAGTGCCTGCGCGTCCGCTCGGAGGTGTTCACCAGCGCCCAGCACTCTTGAATGCTGGTTGCGGCCGGCACTTCGACGGCCACGTGCTTGCCATGTTCCATCGCATACACCGCCATCCGGGTGTGAAGTTGCCAGGGCACGGCGAGATAGACGAGGTCGATGTCGTCGAGTTCGCAGAGTTGTTTCCAGCCGTCTTCGCCGGAAAACTCGTGAATGGCTCGGGGAGCGCCCCTTTTCTCGAGGCTTTGCTGGGCTCCCTCAATGCGTTCCGGAATCGGGTCGCAAAGGGCGACAACGGATGCGTGCTCAATGTAGGGCATGCGACGGGGAACGTACTTGCCCCGGTCTCCGAGGCCGATGATGCCGATGCGGACCGTCTCGATGGGGTCGCAGGCGAAACCGAGCATACTCTGCTGCCCGGCCGGACGGGCAGGGGTATTATAAATGATGGTATGGTCACGGATGGTGTATCCGTACTCATCACGACAGGCACAGGCGGCGAGAACGAACGCCGCCAGCAAAAGCACTTTCGTTAATTTCATAGGTTATTAGTTGTGGGGGCGTGCTCGCGGCTGCTACTTCGCGGCGGTGCTGTCGGCGGGCGTTTGGCTCGCGGCGGTGCTGTCGGCGGCCTCTTTCGGGGCTTCGGGCTCGACTTTGGTGACGGAGAGAATGACGACGGGGGTGAGGGGGCAGTCGCGGAAGTTGGTGGGAACGGCGGCAATCTTGTCGATGACATCGAGGCCTTCGACGGTCTGGCCGAAGACGGTGTATTCACCGTCGAGCTGGGCGCAGTTGTCCGCATCCTGCACGAGATAGAACTGCGAGCCGGAAGAAGCTTTGGTCGGGTTGACGAAATCCCCGCGGCGGGCGGCGGCGAGGGCGCCTTTGAGGTGGCGGTACTCGGGCCGGATCTCAGCGGGAACGGTGTGGTTCGGTCCGCCGGTGCCCCATTCCTGGACGCGGCTGGTGTCACGGGTCAGGGGGTCGCCGCTCTGGATCATAAATCCGTTGATGACACGATGGAAAAGGATGCCGTCGAAATAATTTTCGGCGACTAGTTTTTCGAAATTTTCCCGGTGCTTGGGGGTGTTCGCGTAGAGTTTCACCCGGATGGTGCCCATCGAGGTGTTGATGTCGTAAAGGGGTTCCATGATGGTTACTTCTTGATTTTCAACTTGTTTGTGGCTGCAAGTGCAACGGACGAAAAAGGCCGGCATCAACAGGCAGAGGACGGGAACTAGCAGGAATTTTTTCATCATATGTTAATGATGCGAAAACAGCCTCTTTAGTTGCTCGTCGTATTTGAGACGGATCTTCACACCCGCCGCCTGGAAATGATACCGAACGGTGAGTTCCTCTTCGATGAAGGGGATGATTTCCGCTTTTTTCAGGCGGAGGAAGGCCTCTTTGTCCAGTTTGAGGGCATCTTCCAGTTCTTTCAGCGTGCTGCCCACGCTCTCTTCCATCCCGTCTTTGCGGACGGCCTCGCGCACCTGGTCGAGCAGGGCGACGGCCGATGAGCGGTAGTCGAATTTCTTATCTTTCGCGAAGGCGACGAAGTCCTCGAATGTCTCGTCGCTTAAGGAGAACTTTTCGGGTTCGGGCAGGCTGGCGTGGGACTGTACGTAATGCATCGCATAGTCGTCGATGACCCCGTTGAGGACCAGCGAATAGGTCAGCCGGCTGTAGTTGTTTCCCTCCAGTTCGATGTCCGGGGTAATGCCGCCACCATCCCTGACGATGCGTCCGGACGCGGTGCGGAACTCGTGGGTGAGCGAATCGGGAATCTGTCCCACGCTTCCGTCTTCGTTGCGCCGGGAATAGTCAATGGCCTGGACGCAGCGTCCGCTGGGCGTGTAGTACTTTGCAACGGTGATTTTCAACTGGCCGTCATAGGCGAGGGGAACCACGTGCTGGACCAGTCCTTTCCCGTACGAACGTTTGCCGGCAATCACGGCGCGGTCCATATCCTGCAGGGCGCCGGAGACGATTTCGGAGGCGGAAGCGCTGCCCGAATCAATCAGGACCGTCAGCGGGAGACGGGTGTCGAGCGGCTCGTATAAAGTCTTGTATTCCACGGTGTTGCTTTTGCCGAACGCCTTGGCCGTCACGACCAGCGAACCCTTCGGAACGAACAGGCCCACGATGTCGATGGCCTCGCTCATCATTCCGCCGCCGTTGCCGCGCAGGTCGTAGACCAGATGTTTCATTCCCTTTTTCTTCAAGGCGACGATGTTCTCTTTCAGCGCCTTGGCCACCCCCTGCGTAAAGCCGGTCTGGAGGATGTAGCCCGTCGTGTCGTTGTACATGCCGGCATAGAGGATGTCCGGCAGGTGAATGCGCTCCCGGGTGACCGTAATGTTGCAGATTTTCCCGCTGCGCACCTTCTTCACCTTGAAGACCACCTTGCTGCCCGGCTTGCCTTTCATCCGCGCGGTGGACTCCTTCGCCGTCAGGTTCAGGACTGGGTAACCGTCCACTTCGATGATTTCATCGCCGCACTCCAGGCCCGCCTTGACGGCAGGGGAGCCCTCGTACGGCTCGTTGATGACGACATACTTCCCGACACTCTTGTGGATGATGGCACCGATGCCGCCGTAGGATTTGGATATCATCATTTCGAAATCCTCATTGTCCTCTTCCGGCACGTAGATGGTGTACGGGTCCAATTCTTCGAGCATCGCCGTGATGCCCGCCTTCATCATCCGCTCCGTGGGAATGGTGTCCACATAGGAGGAATAGAGATTTTTCAGGATGGAGTTTTCAATTTCCAGCCATTTGCCGAGTTCGAAACTCCGGCTCTGGGCGGAAAGGATTCCCGTTGTCAGCGGCAGCAGAAGCAGGGACAGGATATGGGAAAGAATCTTTTTATTCATAATAACAAAAACTTCAGGGAGACCAAAGGGCCGAGAGGGGGTAACCTCCCATCGATGGTTCAAAGTTAGAGTTTTTCCCCCATAGCACAAAAAAATTTTGCGTATTGGAAAAAGTCGCGTATATTTGCAGTCCCAATCGCGGAAGTGGCGAAATGGTAGACGCGCTACTTTGAGGGGGTAGTGGGAGTTTTTCCTGTGCGAGTTCGAGTCTCGCCTTCCGCACAAGCCAGTATTCTTGGACAAGATGTCCGGAGTGACTGGCTTTTTTTATGCCCATCCTGACGGTGACGATTGGGGCCCGCCGCAAAGTCATTACAGTATGGAAAAATTCAGTCAAACCCCCTGCAGCGGTACCTGCACAAGTTGCCCTTACCACCAGGCCGCCTGCATGCAGGAAGTGAAGGGAGAACGTCGGATCGCGGTCTTCTCTACGGAAAACTATCCCGCCTTGCCCGAAGTGGTCGTCTATGGCTTCCGCCGCTGGCATTTCATTCCCATCCGCGTCCTGTCCGATTTGTTTACCGTCCGTCCCGACCTGGTGCTGTACCGTGTGGACGCCCTTCGCCGGGAGGAAAGCCTCTTTCCCCTGACCAAGATGATGGACATACCCATCCGTACGCTGGTGGCCGTGGAACGCTATGACGCATTGCGCGCGAGCAACCACGCCCTGGATGTGGAGGCCCTGTCCCGCTTGATCGGCATGCCGGTCGTTACGGCCGACAGCCATACGGAAGAGGGGCTGCGGACGGTGCTCAAGGGCTTGGATGCGCTTCTGGACGCGCCCAAACGCAGGGTCGTGCACATTGATTACGGCCACGACATAGAGAAGGAACTGCTTTGCATCAGCCCCGACCGCTTCACGGCCCTGCGCTTGCTGGAGAAGGAAAACTACATTCTGCCCTATCTCGGGGACGACCACGAAGACATTCTGCGCAAGGCGCAAAAATCCATCGCCCGACTCGAACGCCAATACCACAGCAGCACGACGGACCTGATCAAAGGCGCCCGCCGTTCCTTCATCAGCGGTGCGTTGCAGGAAACGCTGATTCACAGCGACGACCATTCCGACCACAGTTTCGCCCAACGGGTGGACGCCCTGCTGACCAGCCGCATCACGGGCCTGCCGATTCTGGTGGCGGTGCTCTGTGCCATTTTCGAATGCACCTTCGCCCTCGGTGCGTATCCGCAGGGCTGGATTGAAGACGGGGTGGATGCGCTGAACGGCTGGCTCAGCGCCGTTCTTCCGGCGGGCTGGCTGACGAGCCTGCTCACGGACGGGATTATCCAGGGATGCGGGGCCGTCGTTTCCTTCCTGCCGAACATCGTCATTCTCTTTTTCTTCCTCTCGCTGCTGGAAGACTCCGGCTACATGTCCCGCGCTGCCTTCCTGCTGGACAAACTGATGCACCGGATCGGTCTCCACGGAAAGTCCTTCATCCCGATGATGATCGGCTTCGGCTGCAACGTGCCCGCCATTATGGCCGCCCGCGATATCAAAGACCGCAAGGACCGCGTGCTCACGATGCTGATGATTCCGTTCATGTCCTGCTCGGCCCGCCTGCCGGTGTATATGCTGCTGGTCTCGGCCTTTTTCGCTCGCTACAAAGCCCTTGCGATGATGGGCATCTACCTGCTGGGCATCCTCCTTTCGATTGCATTCGCCCTGATTATGAAGCGGACGAAATGGTTTCGCAAGGAAGACGAGGACTACGTCAGCCAGTTGCCGGATTTCCAGCTTCCTACCATTCGCAGCATCAGCGCACATATCTGGGAGCGCACCTCGGATTATCTCCAGAAAATCACCACGGTCATCCTCGCCGCATCGGTCGTTATCTGGGCTCTCGAGTACTATCCCCGCGAACGTCCCGCCGATGAACCCTATGCTGAAAACTCCGCCCTCGCCCTGACCGGCAAGGCCATCCAGCCCGTGCTCGAGCCCCTGGGCTTTGACTGGAAGATGAGCGTCTGCCTGCTGACCGGCCTGCCTGCCAAGGAAGCCATCGTCAGCACGATGGGCATCCTCTACGCGCCCGAGGCTTCGGAGGACAAGCTCGTGGGCAGTATGCAGCATCAGGTCTACCCGGACGGGCCCCGCAAGGGACAGCCGGTCTTCACGCCTGCCGTCGCCCTGTCGTTCATGGTGTTCGTGCTCCTCTATTTCCCTTGTCTTGCCACCATCGGCGCGCTGGCCAAGGAAACCGGGCGCAAGTGGGCCGCGTTTACGGTCGTTCACTCGATGGTCCTCGCCTGGGTTGTCGCCTTCCTCGTTTTCCGTCTAGCTCTACTGTTCTGATTTTCAGATTGCTTCGCGTAGGAGAGGGGGAGGTTTTTCTCCAGACGCTTCGCGGTCCTTCGGACAAATGATCGAAATCCTCTCCCTCTCCTACGCAGGATGGTAGAAGATGCTACGCAAAAGGTGGGAAACGAGTGTGGCGGCTAACTGTTTGATAAACAGTCAAATAACGAAAATCGCCCGCACGAAAACGTGCAGGCGATTTTGTTTAATCAATTGATTGTCAGGTGGATAGAGGGCACTTGGCGAAGGCGTGCGTCAGGCTATTTCACGCGCTGGCCGTAGGAGCGGTCTTCCGTGTTGACGGTGATGCGCTCGCCCTGCTGGATGAAGAGAGGAACCATGATGATGGCGCCGGTCTCGAGGGTCGCTTCCTTGAGGGCGGAAGTGGAGGCGGTGTCGCCTTTGACGGCGGGCTCGGTGTAGGTCACTTCCATCTCGACGTAGGTGGGGAGCTCGCAGGTGAGGCATTTCTCTTCTTCGCCGTCCACCCAGAACATCATTTCCACGTGCTGGCCTTCCTTCATCAGGTCGGCGTTCTCCACGACGTCGGTGTCGAGGTGAATCTGCTCGTAGGTCTCCTCATGCATGAAGTTGAACCCGTCCTCGTCCTTGTAGAGGAACTGGTAGGGGCGACGCTCCACGCTGATGACATCGATGCGCGCACCGGCGGTGAAGGTGTTTTCGAGAATGCGGCCGTTCTCCAGGTTGCGGAGTTTGGTCTTCACGAAAGCGGGGCCCTTGCCGGGTTTGACATGCTGGAACCACACGATCGAGCAGGGTTTGCCGTTGTAGTTCAGGTAAAGTCCGTTTTTGAAATCAGCTGTTGTTGCCATAAAAACTTATCTATAAATTTGGTTTACTCGCTTGGAAATGTCTCAAAACGTTTGTGCTATAATCGTGTCCCGAACCTGCTCCAGCAGCCATTTCGGCGTGGAAGTGGCTCCGCAGACCCCGACGTTGTCCCCATCCTTGAACCATGCTCTGTCAAGGCCGGAAGCCGACTCGATGGCGTAGCTGCGGGGGTTGCGCTCCCGGCAGAGTTCAAACAGCACTTTGCCGTTGGACGACGATTTTCCGCTCACAAAGATAATAATATCGTGCGAAATCGCAAAGTCCGAGAGGGTTTTATGACGGGAAGAAACCTGACGGCAGATGGTATCGTGCACGGTAAGGCAGCCTTTTCCCATCCTTTTGTCCAGGGTTTGGCAGAGCGAGAGGTACTCCTCGGGGCTCTTGGTCGTCTGGGAAAAAATCTCGAGGTCGCAATCCGTATCCAGCGCTCCCTTCTTAAGCAAATCTTCCAGTTGCGCGGCGCTTTCCACAATCAGCGCCTGACCGTCGGTCTGTCCCTGCAGGCCCAGCACTTCGGCGTGTCCTTTCTTTCCGAAAATTAGCAGATGGCCTCCCTTCGGGGACAGCCGCAACCACGCCTGGTGGATGTCCTTTTGCAGCCGGAGCACGACGGGGCAGGTGCAGTCTATCAGCTCAATCCCATTTTCGACCGCCTCGCGGTAGGTCTGCGGGGGTTCTCCGTGGGCACGGATAAGAACGGGAAGGGAGTCGCCTGCGGGGGCAGAGGCGTCCGGGATGGGAAGCAGGTCGCCTGCGGGGGCATGCTGGCCGCTTGCGTTGGCATATTCATTCAAGGAATCAATCCGCCGCAGGCCTAAGTTCTGCAGCCGGGCGAGTTCCTCGTCGTTGTGGACAATGGCGCCCAGACAGTAGAGGTGCTCGTGGTGGGTCAGGTAGTTTTCGGCGGTGGAAATGGCCTTGATGACACCGGCGCAGAAACCGGAGGAGGGGTCGATGTCCACCTTCACATTCATTTGCTGAAACGCGTTTGGAGGAGTTTCAACAGCCATTCCATCTGCTGGTCCGGCGTCATATGGGTGTTGTCGAGAACAATGGCGTCCTTGGCCTGGCGGAGCGGGGAAATGTCGCGATGGGAATCGATGTAGTCCCGCTCGGAAAGATTCTGGAGAATTTCCTCGAAGTTGACTTTTTCGCCTTTGGCAACGAGTTCGTCCATCCGCCGCTGCGCCCTCACTTCGCTGTCCGCCACCATGAAAATCTTCAGTTCGGCGTCCGGAAACACGGTGGTTCCGATGTCGCGTCCGTCCATGACTACCCGACGCTGCCGTCCGAATTCCCGCAACTTGCCATCCACATAGCGGCGGACAAAGCCAATCGTGGCGATGGGGCTGACGAAGGAGGACACGCGCATCGTACGGATGTCCCGTTCGATGCACAGGTTGCCCTGATAGAGCCGGGTCCCCTCGCCGTGATTTTCAAAATGAAGGTCGAGTGCGGGAAGGGCAGCCTCGAGGGCCTGCTCGTCAATGACGCCGTCTTTTATAAAGCCGCATTCCAGCGCAAAAAGAGTGACGCCCCGATACAGGGCGCCAGAATCCAGATAGAGAAAACCCAACTCGGAGGCAATCCGTTTCGCGAAGGAACTTTTGCCGGTGGAGGAGTAGCCGTCTATCGCAATGATGATGTCTTTTATATCCACAGGTGAGCCTGCAGGAAGGCGTTGACAGCCGAGGCGACAAAGAGGAAGATGATCAGGGAAGCGACGACGGTACCGATGACCCTGAGCCGTTTGAGCCAGATCATGTTATTCCAGCCGATGCTCTGGAACATGCTCCAGAAACCGTGGTTGAGGTGCAGCCAGATGACGACGAACCAGGCGAGGTAGAGGCAGAGGAGCCACCACTGTCCGAACGTGCCCGTCAGCAGCTCGTAGGGATTTTCCGCTTCGCGGCCGAGGAATTCCTGCAGCTGCATCTTGGCCCAGAAGTCGGAGAGGTGGCAGGCGATGCCCAGCAGCACCAGCAGACCCAGCACCAGCATATTCTTGGCGGACCAGCTGTCGGCCTTGGCCTTGCTGGGGACCTCATAGCGTTTCAGGCCGCCGCGGGCTTTGATGTTGCCGTAGGAGAGCCACATACCCCAGAGGATGTGAACCAGGAAACCCAGGGCCAGGACGGGCACCAAGGGCTTGATAATCGGCAAAGACATAAAGTCGCAGCCCAGCTGATACAGACCGTCAGGTTTCCCGAACGAGCCGGTGAAGGAGTCGATGACGGAGAAGAAGTTGATCGTCCCGTGAAGGAGGAGGAAAAGAATCAGGAAGGCTCCCGAAATGCTCTGG
This sequence comes from Bacteroidales bacterium, assembly GCA_017961345.1. GTDB lineage: Bacteria > Bacteroidota > Bacteroidia > Bacteroidales > UBA932 > Cryptobacteroides. Next base: position 33,759 of record JAGCXP010000017.1, read on the forward strand.
ATGAGCTTCTTGCCAATGGAAGATGTGAAAATACTCGCCATAAAAGTTTCGATTTGAATTACAAAGATACACTCTTTTTTTGAAAATTTGCACAAAATCCATACTTTTGTATGAAGTTGTTCCGAAGTGTTTCGGAACGGCCTGCAAACCTAAGAAAAGATTCAGTTCATGTACAAGAGAGTTCTGCTCAAACTCAGCGGCGAAAGCCTGGGAGGTCCCCAGGGTAAGGGCATTTCGGAAGAAGTGCTTTCCGCCTATGCAAAAGAAATCGCCAGCGCCGCCCGCGGGGGGCTTCAAATCGCCATCGTCATCGGCGGCGGCAATATCTTCCGGGGCCTGCAGGGGGTCGGAAAAGGGTTTGACCGCGTGGACGGAGACAAAATGGGCATGCTGGCTACGGTCATCAACTCCCTGGGCCTTGCGATGGCCATCCGCAGCGAAGGGGTCGCGGCCACGGTCTTCACGGCCACGCCGATGCAGCCAGTCGCCAAATACTATATGCGGGACGATGTGGTGGACGTGCTTGAAAAAGGCGGCGTCGCCCTGCTCGCCGGCGGTACGGGCAATCCCTTCTTTACCACCGATTCCGGAGCGGCCCTCCGTGCCCTCGAAATCAAGGCCGACGCCCTTCTCAAGGGAACCCGCGTGGACGGCGTCTATACGGCCGATCCCGAAAAGGATCCCAAGGCCGTCCGTTACGAGGAGCTGAGTTTCGACAAGGCTATTGCTGACCGCCTCAAGGTGATGGATCAGACCGCCTTCTCCCTCTGCCGCGAAGGCAATATGCCGATTATCGTCTTCGACATGAACCAGAGCGGCAATCTCACGGCCCTGCTCGAAGGGCGTAAAGTGGGAACGCTGGTGCACGTCTAAGACGTCTGCTGAATCAGCACCCTCTTCCTTGAAGAGAAAATCCTGATGCCGTCCTTTCAAGACCTTGGCCTGCTGGGATTGTTCCTGGGCAATCTGCTGGCGGCCACCATCCTTCCTTTCAGTTCGGATGCGCTCTATATCGCCATCCTGGCAGCGACCGGACGGCCGCTCGCCTGTTTTTTGGTGGGCACGGCCGGCAACTGGATCGGCTCGCTCATCACCTATGGCATGGGCCGGTTGGGCAAGTGGGAGTGGATTGAGAAGTGGTTTCGCGTCAAACCTGAAACGCTAGAAAAACAGAAGGTGAAAGTGGACCGCTACGGCGTCTGGCTCGCCCTCCTCGGCTGGGTCCCCATCATTGGCGACGTCTTCGTCCTCGCCCTCGGCTTCTACCGCACCCGCTTTCTCCCCACCTCTCTTCTCCTTCTTGTCGGCAAAGCCGCCCGTTTCCTCGTCTGGAACCTGCTCGTCGCCGCCGCGATGTGAGCTTAGATGAGCAATAAGTGCTGGCTGATGGCGCGGATGCCCTCGCTGATTCTCTTCTGAATAGCCAAACGCGGATGACGTTGTCCGTTCGCATAATGGCTGAGTTGCTGTTCGTTGATGCCGGTTTCCCGGGCCAGTGCCTTTCTGGTAATATAGTTCTCAACATATTTCAGTTGCGCCCGCGTGCTGAGGCGAAACTCCGGTTGCCATTCTCCCTTCAGCTCTTCCGGTACGGAAAGCCCGTCCTCCTGTAAGCCTTGTACATGAAAACGCAAGGCATCCACGATGTTCTTTTCAACTTCCAACAAAGTATCTCCCGTCGCCACGCAAGCGATGTCTTCGTTAACGGGCGCGGCACCGAAATTATTCGGCACCCAATCAATCATAATAGGAATAATTTTCATAGCTACTTCCATCCTGCCTGTTTCCAGATACTATTCAAAAGAAACTGGTCCAACACCTTGCTTTCCTTTCCGTTTACTGTTACCGTTCCCGGCTTTCTGGGTGATGAAATTGACGATGATCGCCCCGCGTGCGAGCCACATACCATCCATCCCTTTTCAACATGTCCAAAATCTGCCGGACTTTGAATCGTTTCATTTGACCTCACAAAGATATAAAATAATTTATCATTGGCGAAAAATTCTCGCCAAATTTTCTTTGCGAAGATATCGATATTTCAGACCTCTCTAATTACAAATTCACAAATAATGTACCGCGCGCGAGAAGTAGACACGAAAAGATTTTTTCGTTAATACTTATTTTCGAAAGTAGACACCGGTGATTTTTTCACGGCATCAGGTTTTACAAAAGTAGACATTTTTCAACTTTTTTCAGGGATTTCTTTTTCA
>JAGCXP010000018.1 GCA_017961345.1 Bacteroidales bacterium
CAACTTCGACGCCAAGCTCCGCCGCTCTTCCACCGACCCGGAGGACATCTTCATCGCCCACATCAGCGCGATGGACGCCATGGCCCACGCCCTGCTGAACGCCGCCGCCGTCATCGAGGAGAGCCCGCTCTGCGAGATGGTCGCCAAGCGTTACGCTTCCTTCGACAGCGGTCTCGGCAAAAAGTTCGAGGAAGGCAACGCCACCCTCGAGGAACTCTACGAGTATGCCAAGAAGAACGGCGAGGTCGTCGCTGAATCCGGCAAGCAGGAGCTCTACGAGACCCTTCTGAACCTCTACGCGAAGTAATCCCATGGCCAGTTACAGACAAACAGGTAGCCCCGGCTACCTGTTTTCCATTGTCCTTGTGGCTGTCATCGGCGGCCTGCTTTTCGGATACGACACCGCGGTCATCTCCGGCGCGGAGAAAGGCCTGCAGGCGTTCTTCCAGAGCGCCGGTGACTTCACCTACACCGACGGTTGGCATGGATTCACGACCTCCAGCGCCCTTATCGGCTGCATCATCGGCGCGTTCCTGTCGGGCTTCTTGGCGTCCCGCCTGGGTCGTAAGAAGTCCCTCTTCTGCGCCGGTATCATGTTCTTCCTGAGCGCCTTGGGCTCCTACTATCCGGAGTTCCTGTTCTTCCAGTAGGGCATTGCCTCGAAGAGCCTCCTGGTGGCTTTCAACCTGTACCGCGTGCTCGGCGGCATCGGCGTGGGCCTCGCTTCTGCCCTGTGTCCGATGTACATCGCCGAGGTCGCCCCGGCGAACAAGCGTGGAACCCTCGTGTCCTGGAACCAGTTCGCGATCATCTTCGGCCAGCTGGTCGTGTACTTCGTGAACTTCCTGATCATCCGTTCCCACGCCAATGACCCGGACGTCGTTGCCTGGACCAATGCCATCGGCTGGCGTGTGATGTTCGTGTCCGAATGCGTCCCGGCCGGCCTGTTCACCCTCCTCATCCTCCTGGTGCCGGAGACCCCGCGCTTCCTTGCACTCAACGGCCAGGACGAGAAGGCGCTCACGGTGCTGTCCAACATCAACGGCGAAGCCAAGGCCCGCGAAATCCTCGCGGAAATCAAGGCCACGGCGGTGGAGAAGACCGAAAAACTGTTCGCTTACGGCTTCATGGTCATCTTCATCGGCTGTATGCTCAGCGTATTCCAGCAGGCCATCGGCATCAACGCTGTGCTGTACTTTGCCCCTCGCATCTTCGAGTCGATGGGCGTCAGCAACAACATGTTGTTTACGGTCATCATGGGTATCATCAACATCTCGTTCACCCTTGTCGCGGTGTTCACGGTGGAGAAACTCGGCCGCAAGCCGCTCCTCATTACGGGATCCCTGGGCATGGCCCTCGGCGCCCTGGGTGTGGCCCTCTCCAACGTCATGACCCTCCCGACCTTCATCGCTCCCCTCTCCATCATGGTGTACAGCGCGTGCTTCATGTTCAGCTGGGGTCCGATCTGCTGGGTGTACATCTCCGAGCTCTTTCCGAATACCATCCGCTCCCAGGCCACTGCCATCGCGGTCGCCTTCCAGTGGATCTTCAACTTCATCGTCTCCTCCACCTTCGTGCCCATGTACAACATGAAGCTCGGGTCGATGGGTGACAGCTTCGGCCACTTCTTCGCCTATGCCCTGTACGGACTCATCTGCATCGTCGCTGCCATCTTCGTGTGGCGCCTCGTGCCCGAGACCAAGGGTAAGACACTCGAAGACATGACCACGCTGTGGCGCGAAAGAATGAAAAAATAGTTATCTTTGCTTGAATCTAACACAAAACTCTGATCGATCATGGAAGAAGAAAAAAAGAACCCCATGGACCTCAACGGTGACGGCAAAGTCACCTTTGGCGAAAAGGTCCAGTATTATGCCGGCAAAGCCGGTGAGAAGGTCGAGGAAGGCGTGAAGAAAGTGTACGAAGGCGTCAAGGAAGACGCCAAGGATGCTCTCGCCGACGCCAAAGTCCTGGCCGGCAAGGCCAAGGAAAAGGGTAAGGAGGTCTATGACAAGGCTGCCGACAAGGCCAAGGATGTCTATGCCGACGCCAAGGTCAAGGCCAGCGAACTCGCCGACAAGGGCAAGGCCAAGGCTGCCGAAGCGGTCGGTGCCGCCAAGGCCAAGATCCAGGACCTGAAGGACAAGAAGGAGGCGTAAACCGCGCTCCTCCCTACATGAAATGACCCGTAGGTCCATCGATTGGACCTACGGGTCATTTTTTGCCGTTTGAACGTTGGTATTGTGAACGTTAGAATCTAAAGAAGGGCAAGACCTCCCTTACAAAGGATTTCTTCGTATCTCCTGTACCAACCTTTTCGCCATTGCGCCAATATGCGTCGATTGCATTGCCATAATCATAATTGCCTTCATGTTCTGCATCTTTACTTATGCATGAAGTCCAGAACCAATATTCTTGATGCGGAAAACCATTCAGATATTTCATCCTTAATCCAAGTTCTATTCTTAATCGATTGAACAATGAATTATCGAGGGCGTTCAGGTGGTTCATGTTCAATTTATAAAACTCCGAACTGGATGGGATGAACCAGTATGTGCAGGTAAAATCTTCTTCATCATAACGCGTCACGTATTTCATGGTAGGGTAACGTTTATGATAATCATCCAGTAATGTTACCGGATATATCCGCTCTTTTTCAGGTGCTAAATGATTATAGTATTGGTAATGGGCGGTAAGCCTGAAACCATCATCGTCGTTAGGTCTCATTCGGCCATATTTTTTATCCGCCTTCAGCCAACCGCGGCCTGTATCAAACACAAAATTATGAGGGCAATCGTTAAAACATACTTTTTGTCCACATGGATGAACTGCAACTGAATATCCGTGAGCGTTAATGTACTTTGGCTTGGTTCCAGCAGGAGCTTCATATTTGACCGGTATTCCTGTCACGGCATCCCAATGGTAAGAGAATGAAATACCCAGATTATTCACAGCATTATTCCCGGTTGCCTTGCCGGTCATCTCAAGGATGACTGCAACGGCTCCACATCTTGACGGATCGGGGATCAGTTTTTTATAGACGTCCTTGACCAGGCTCCTTCCATGGGCATCCTTTGTAATCCTAAGTCCTCCGTCTATCGTTCCGAAACGGCCTCCGATAGGATACGCGAACCCTCCCGGCATAGAGCAGGTCAGATAATCCAACGGCTTTGGCTCTTCAGATTTGTATTCCACCACTTGTAACTGAACTTCTGTCTTACAGTGACCTCTCTTTGTTGTCAGGAATGTGCCATATTCACTCTTCATGAATTCACCAAGATTCGTAGAGTTGTTCATGTAAGGATTCCCGGCAAAGTAGCACGCATCTTTAGAGAGAGTGAACTTTGTCTCACATAATCCTCTGGTAGGTGAATTCTTGACAGTCATCTTATCGATATTAGACTGCATAGACTTGCTTTTGCTATAAAAACTTATTGCCTGCTGAGCAGTTTCAGGCATCACTTGGCATATTACCTTGAAACTTTCTCCCGGTTTAACCTCAAGGCCGTCTTCAAGAAGGAGTTTACCTTCAACCGGAACATCAAGCGCACCAATTTCCTTGGTATTTCTGATGATCTTCAACCCGGTAGGTTTGTCATAGATACGGACAAGGATCTCCGCTGTCTCTGTCTCACCATTTTTTTCTCTGGTACCGGAAAGCACGATATAATCCGGATAGCCCGGAACCACATTGGCACCGACAGTATTCTTCTTTGCGACCAACCCATCGGCACAGCCCGGTTGGCTTATGATTTCCGCATATTTGGAATTAACAGAGAATTTAAAAGTGTTGTCGTAATGTAACGAACCCTCTTCGTCAACGTAGCAATAGAGTGGATAATTGTCATCGACATCCATTTCTAGACAATAGTGAGGGAAAAACTCATCGCCGGGGGGGGGGAGAGGACATGACCTAAGGAGTCGAGGACTTGACCTGAGAAGCCGCCATATGGCTTCGATAATTTGATATTCTTGGACATGGCAGGTTTAGATTTTAAACTATAAGAATGAATTTGATAAACTGGGGAGACTTTAGAACGATACCGGACGGACATACATCAGGTAGCAGCGGAGATTATGGTCAACCCGGTATGACGATTCGAGTATATTCAACAAATAAACATGATTGCAGCTCTCCTTGTAAACGGATGAAGACCAATAATGGGCAGTTGCTTCCCTAATTCCATTCGAAGTATAGACAGAGTGGGCCGGGAAGAAGATCTTATTGCCTTCAAAACCAGCAATCTTGCTGATAACCCAATATCCTTTCAGGGTAGAGTCCCAGGCCCAGTTGAACTTGCTTTTATCCGTAAGGACCATGAGTTCTTCTTTCGTTGGAGTACGCCAGGTGCTTCCCCAGTTCACACTTGCCGCATCATCGGACGGGTCAAGTACGAATTTGTTGTCAACAACGCCACAGGTCCCCTGCGCGTTGTATTTGGTCAGATTGGATGCGGGACCCCACTTGTATGTACTCCAACTGGTATCTTGCCCTTCCACTACGTCTCCCCATCGGAACAATGTTCCATCATCCTCAGGCTTTTCCGCTCCTACATTACAGGTAGCCCACTTGAGGCCGTCTCCCATCTCCACATATTCATGGCCATTGAGCAGTTTATTGTCAGGAGCGGTTCTGGTCCTTCCAAGCATCCTCATGATTGCCGCGAGGGCGGCAAGAATCTTTTTGTAGCGCTGTATTCCATCCTTCTGTGATCTGATGGCGATTCCTACAAGTTGCAAGACCTGCTTGCTGGTCAGTGAGGTTCCCTGACAGCCTTGCTCTATCATGGTCAACTTGTTCTCAAGGGAAATTGAGTCTTCGTTGACAGCATTGGCAAGATACATATAAGTGTTGTCTTTTACAGGTGCCATAATGTTGATTTAGATTTAGTTTTTTAGTGGACAATAAGGTTTATGAGGGTAAATCAATACGATGATATCGAGCATTGGCCGTAAGGTAATACTGGCGATAGTACCTTTGAAAAACGAGAAAACTATCAATAAAGCTAATGTGAATAATGAGTGGTTTCCAACTGCGAAATTGCCAAAAATAAATGAATATTCAAAGTATTATTAAATAAAATTTTAATTAATTTTTGCAACAATGAAATTGTTTAATAATGAGAGGATTGGCGATAAAATGATTGTGATTCCGTGAAGACGCTTACAATCTGTAACCATTTTGTGCTCTTCCGGGGACAAGACCGGAAGCCCGGGGGTGTCAATGGTGGCACCGGTCTCTTGCCATAGTTGACAGATGATTCATTTTTATGTACATTTGTGAGTAACAAACACAACCGGATATGAAACGAATTCTCCTTACCGCCCTCCTGACCCTGGTCAGCGCGGCCGGTTTCGCCTGCACCAACCTCATCGTGGGCAAGCTGGCTTCCGCCGACGGAAGCGTGATGTGCACCTACAACTGTGACGGCTTCGGCTTCGCCCAACCACTTTCCTGGCATGCCGCCGGCAAGCACGCGGCGGGCGAGATGGTCGCCATCCGCGGCTGGGGTCCCCAGTCTCCCGTCCACTACGTCGCCCAGGCGGACTACACCTACGGCGTCGTGGGCCTGATGAACGAGTTGCAGGTCACCATCGTGGAGACCACCTGGGGTGGCCGGGACGAACTGGCCCGCTCCGAGGGCGCTTTGGACTATTTCACCCTCATGGACCTGGCCCTGCAGCGCAGCGCGACGGCCCGGGAAGCCATCGAAGTGATGCATAACCTCGTGCAGGAATACGGCTACAACGCCACCGGTGAGTCCTTCGCCGTCTGCGACCCGCAGGAGGCCTGGATCATGGAACTCATCGGCAAGGGCCCCGGCCGCAAGGGCGCCGTATGGGTGGCGCGCCGCGTCCCGGACGACTGCATCTCGGCCTATGCCAATTCCAGCCGCATCCGGAAGTTCCCGCAGGCGAAAAAGATCGACAAGAAGAAGGGCTTCGGCATCGTCGAGGGCGATTGC
>JAGCXP010000019.1 GCA_017961345.1 Bacteroidales bacterium
CAGGTGAAAATCACGGTCATCCGCGAGACCCGTTCCATCGCCATTGCGAAGTAATCAGAGCAGCGCTCCGATTATCGCATCCGTAACATTGCGCAGCTGATATTGGTCGGCTGTGCAATTGTTTATAAGGATAGAGAATACGAGGGTGGGGCCGGGATTGGCCGTGGGTTTGGGAAGAATGTAGCCGCTGTAGCAGCGGATGCCCGTCATCGAACCGCTCTTCATCCTCACGCGCCTTCTCTCCGCGGAGGGAAGCAGCCGCAGGCAGGGCTTGACAGTGCCTTGCAGCCCCGGCTGGGGGATGGTGGAGAGGTAATCGCGGAAACAGGGGGAGGCCATCATGGCGCGCAGGAACTGGCAGAAGAAAAGCGGGCTGATGAGGTTCTGGCGGGCAAGGCCGCTTCCGTCCACGATCAGGCCATCCACTTTCCGCCCGGAAGAATCCCGGCACATAAGTCCCAATCCTTCCAGTTCTCGCTCCAGGGCGACGTAGCAGGAGTCGTAGCAGGCGCTCGAACAAACCTCCTTGCCCAGCACGCGAAGGAAAGTCTCCGCGTAAACATTGTTGCTCTCCGTGTTGCAACTTTTGACGATGTCTTTGAGGGCGGGGGAGTTGCTGTGAAACACATCCCTCAGTTGGTCCGGCCGTTCCCGCCCGCCCAGTTTGTCGGTGGCGTCGTAACCGCCGTTCTTGAAACCGCGGCTTTTCAGGTACTCGGAGAAGAGGTACGCGCAGGTGCGTTCCGGAAACTTGTTGCTCACCTTGAGGTTCTTGGTCGGTTTCCCCAGGGCGAAAGTGCCCGTCAGGGCGGCTTCGTGGTGGCTGTCATTGGTATAGAGATACACCTGGTCGCCCGACCCCCGTTCTCCGGTCTCACATTCCATCCGGTAGCGAATCCAGGGCGTTTTCGGTCCGATGAACTCCACGCGCAGGCTGTCTCCGACCCGTTCGCCCGGACTGACTTTCAGGGAAATGTAGTTCTCGTGCCATTGCAGGCCGCTCACACCGCTGCCATAGTAGGTGCCGAGGTCGTCATACTGCCAGAGCGGCGATTCCTTCATTCCGTCAATGTAACTGCCGTCTCCGATGACCTTCCCTTCGATGGCCTTGATGCCGGATGCTTTCAGCGCCCTGCGCCATTTCTCGAACAGTTCTTCCTCCGAAAGGGCAATCGCATCGCTCGAACCGAGGGTGGGATCCGCGCCGCCGAGGATGTAAAGATTGCCGCGAAGGACACTGTCCCGAACGCTGCTGTCACAGGCGAGGGTGGTGGAGAAACTGTAATTCTTGCCGAAATGGTGCAGCGCCACGCCGGTGGTAATCAGTTTGAGGTTGGAAGAAGGGACCATCAGGCGGTTGCTGTTTACTTCGGCCAGCGTGTTCCCGTCGGCGTCCTGCGCACAGATGGCGATGCTCGCTCCGCGCAGCGAAGGGTCCTTCAGAATGGTCTCGATTTTCTCCTGCAGGGGACTGGCCGCCTGTGCAAAAAGGGGGCAAAGCAGGAGAATTGTCGCCAGGGTGTATATTTTTTTACGCATGTCGTTTGTACTCTCATGCAAAAATAATAACTTTGCATGAATTGTATCATCGAAAACATCAAAATAACAGCATCTAATTTCAAACTCATGAAAAAGACAGTACTTGTTTCGGGCGGAGCCGGTTACATCGGCAGCCACGTGACCGTCGAGCTCCTTTCCGCCGGTTATGAAGTCGTCGTCGCGGACAACTTCTCCAATTGCGACACTACCTGCTTCGAAGGCGTGAAGAAAATCACCGGCCGGGATGACCTTCCCCTCGTGAAGATGGACTTCTGCGACATGGAAGCGGTTGACAAACTCTTCAGCACCTACAAGATTGACGCGGTGATTCACTTTGCGGCGTTCAAAGCGGTAGGCGAGTCGGTCGCCAAGCCCGTCATGTACTACAAGAACAACCTCGGCTCCTTCCTGAATGTGCTCGAGGCGGCCGAAAAACACGGCGGCTGCAACGTGCTCTTCTCCTCTTCCGCCACCGTTTACGGCGAGGCCGAGAAGCTCCCCGTGACCGAGCAGAGTCCCCGTCTGCCCGCCACCTCTCCCTACGGCAACACCAAGCAGATTTGCGAGGATATCCTGCGGGATACGGTCAAGGCGACCAACGCCGAGGGCTCCAAAGCGGCCGTGAAGGGTATCGCCCTGCGTTATTTCAACCCCATCGGTGCCCATCCCTCCGCGCTGATCGGCGAACTGCCCCGCGGTGTGCCCAACAACCTCGTTCCCTTCATCACGCAGACCGCCATCGGCAAACGCGAGTGCCTGTCCATCTTCGGCAACGACTATCCGACCCCCGACGGCACCTGCCTGCGCGACTATATTGACGTGACCGACCTCGCCAAAGCCCACGTGGCGGCTGTCAAGCGGATGCTGGAAGGCAAGATGAAGGCCGATTACGAAATCTTCAACGTCGGTACCGGCCGTCCCGTCTCCGTCGCCGAACTGGTCAACTCCTTCGAGAAAGTCAACGGCGTGAAGCTCAACTACAAGTTCGTGGACCGTCGTCCGGGCGATGTGACCGCCATCTGGGCCGAGACCACCCTCGCCAACAACGAGCTCGGCTGGAAAGCCGTCCGCACCGTTGACGAAACCCTCGCCTCCGCCTGGGCCTGGGAGAAACACCTCGCCGGGAAATAGACTCTCCCGGCATATTTTCTTGCACAGTTCTTAGGGGAAATGTGCAGGAAACTGTGCCCGAGCATACATTCTTGCACAAACTCCTAGGAAAACGTGCAGGAAACTGTGCTTCTTACGCGATGATTGCGGTGAGGATATAGACGGTGAGGGTGGCTATGACGGCGAGCGACCAGTTCATGCCGAGGAGGAGACAGGCGATGAGGGCGCAGGCGGCAAAGGCGAGAAGAAAGACGCGCTTGGCGAAAATCGCGGTGCCGGGGCCCTGCCCTTTCTTGAATTTAAGGGAGAACATCTCCACACGGCTGACCATCAGACCGCAAAGGATGGCGCTCAGCGCCGGGATGAAGGCGAGACCGCGGGCCCAGTCGGCGAGAAAACCGTAGGGCTCAACCACGGTGTAATAGGCCAGCGCACCGCAAAGCAGGGCGGAAGCCGGGGTGGGGAGGCCGCGGAAAGAGGAGTGCTGCTCCTCGTCAATGTTGAACTTCGCCAGCCGAAGGGCCGCGAAAATGGCAATCAGCAGGGGAACATAGCAGAGGACGCCTCCGTTGAAAAAGGAGAGCATCAGGCGGTTGAGGGTGAGGGCGGGGAGTACGCCGAAACTCACCAGGTCGGACAGGGAATCCAGTTCCTTGCCCATATCGCTGTAGGCGCCGAGCGTGCGTGCTGCCAGACCGTCGCAGAAATCGCAGGTGACGGCGGCCAGCATGCAGTAGAAGGACAGATCGAAGCGCAGAGAAAAGCAGAAGATGATACCGAGAATGCCGAAAAACAGGTTCAGGCAGGTGATGGTATTGGGAATGTGTTTGACGAGTTTCATGCTTTCATTCGTTTTCGACTGCGAATATACCACTAATTTTTTCAAAACAGCGCAAAAAATCGTATCTTTGGCGATTAAAGTACATTGCACGTAGCATATACTCTCGGCAAAGAATGTTCGCGGAAAGCATCATATTGGACGACATCGCCAAACTGGACTACGCCTCCTTTCCGGGCGAAGTGGCGGTGATAGAGGAGGATGGCCCGGCTTTTCAGGAGGCGATAGACTATCTTTCCTCTTGCAAGTTGCTGGGCTTCGACACCGAGACCCGTCCCTGCTTTTCGCCCAACCAGCCCCGCTCCGGCGTGGCCCTGCTCCAGCTTTCCGGCGGACAGCGGGCCTTTCTTTTCCGGCTCCAAAGCCTGAAGATGCGCCGCCGTCTAAGGGCCATCCTTTCCAATCCGGAGATTGTCAAGGTCGGTGCCGCCGTCCACGACGACATCCGGGGACTTCAGCGACTGGCCTGGTTCCAGCCTGCCGGGTTCGTGGATTTGCAGGTCATCGGACGGGAATGGGGCATCCGCGACAAGAGCGTCAAGAAGATGGCGGCCATCATCCTGGGCGTCCGCATCAGCAAAACGCAGCAGCTTTCCAACTGGGAGGCGCCCGTGCTGAGCGAATCGCAAATCAAGTATGCGGCCACCGACGCATGGGTGTGTGAGGAAATGTACAAGAAACTGCTTGTGAGCGAAAAGAATCCGCTTCCGCCCGACCCTGTCCCCGAAAAAACGGAACAGACGGCCTGCGGGACATCGGCGGCGGATGCCACAGGCGACGGCAAGAAGAAAAAACGGCGCAAACCGCATCATAGAAAGAAGAAAAAGAACCATGACACGGCTGTATCTCAAGAGGGGTAGGGAGGAATCCCTGCTGCGTTTCCACCCCTGGGTGTTCTCGGGGGCGGTGGCCGACATTGCCGGAAACGTCGCGGAAGGCGACCTCGTCGAGGTATGTTCCGCCGCCGGCGAGCCCCTTGCGCTCGGGCACTACCAGATTGGCTCGATTGCCGTGCGGGTTTTGAGTTTTGACGGCAGCGCCGCCCAGCCGGACTTCTTCAGAGACCGCCTTCAGGCCGCCCTCGAAGTGCGCCGTGCCGCGGGGATTGCTCCCGAGGCCCTCACCAACTGCTACCGCCTTTGCCATGGCGAAGGGGACGGCCTGCCCGGACTGATTGTGGATGTGTACGACGGCGTCTGTGTCATTCAGTGCCACTCGGTGGGCATGTTCCGCGCTAAAGACCGGATTGCCAAGGCATTGCAGGAAATCTACGGCGATGCGCTCAAAGCCGTGTATGACAAAAGCAGCGGGACGGCCCCCTTCAAGGCCGGACTTGAACTGATAGACGGATATCTCTACCGCGCACCCGGTTTCAATGCGGCGGGGGAGACCGTCGTCCGCGAAAATGGCCATGCCTTCTACGTGGATTGGGAAAGCGGCCAGAAAACGGGCTTTTTCCTCGACCAGCGGGACAACCGCAAGGCCGTCGGGGAACTGGCAAAAGGACGCAAGGTGCTCAACCTCTTCTGCTATACGGGCGGTTTTTCCGTCTATGCTCTCGCGGGCGGCGCTGAAAAAGTGTGCTCGGTCGATTCGTCCCGGAGGGCGGTGGATATGGTAGAGCGCAACGTGAATCTGGGCGGATTCGACCCCGGAAAGCACACTTCCGTCTGCGGCGATGCCATCGAGTATTTGAAAAACGTGGAGGAAGACGCTTACGATCTGATGATTGTCGATCCCCCCGCCTTTGCCAAATACCGGGGCGTGCTGTCCAACGCGCTGCGTGCCTACCAGCGGCTCAATGCCGCCGCCATCGCCAAGGTGGCGCCCGGCGGGCTGATTTTTACCTTCAGCTGCTCGCAGGTGGTGGACAAGATTTCCTTTGCGGAAGCCATCTTCAGCGCGGCGGCGCAGGTGGGTCGGAGCGTGCGGATTCTGGACCGCTTCAACCAGCCCGCCGACCATCCGGTCAGCATCTACCATCCCGAAGGGGAGTACCTCAAGGGGCTGTTGCTGTATGTCGAATGACGAAAGCCCCCGCCCGGAAATTGAAAGACGCACTCGAATTTTGAAAGAATAAAAAAGAAAAACGATATGTTACGAATTGCTATGCAGGCCAAGGGCCGCCTGAACGAAGAAAGTATGGCCCTGCTGAAGGAAATCGGCATCGACATTGACGACTCCAAACGGAAGTTCCTCTCTTCCGCTGCCAATTTCCCCATTGAAGTGCTCTATATGCGCGATGACGACATCCCGCAGGTGGTCGCGAACGGAACGGCCTCCCTGGGCATTGTCGGATACAACGAAGTGGCTGAAAAAGGCCTTCCCGTCGAGATTGTGAAGGAACTGGGCTTCGGTGCTTGCCGGATTTCCCTGGCCATTCCCAAGAACGAGGAGTACAACGGTCCGGCCTGGTTCAACGGCAAACGCATCGCCACCTCCTATCCCAAGATCCTGAAGGACTATCTGGACAAGAACGGCATTAAGGCCGACATTGAGGTGATTACCGGATCCGTGGAGATTGCGCCCGCCGCCGGGATTGCCGACGCCATTTTCGACATCGTTTCTTCCGGCGGCACGCTGGTTTCCAACGGCCTTAAGGAAGTGGAAAAAGTCTTCTTCTCCCAGGCGGTGCTCATCAGCAGCGGAAAACTTTCCGAGGATGAGAAGAATCTCCTGGAAGAAATGCTCTTCCGCATGGAATCCGAGAAGGTCAGCCGCGGCAAGAAGTACATTCTGATGAACCTGCCGAAGGCCTCCCTCGAGAAGGCCATCCAGATTCTGCCCGCGATGCGCAGCCCGACCGTGATGCCCCTGGCCGCCGAAGGCTGGTGTTCCCTGCATTCGGTCGTGGACAGCAATGACCTGTGGGACAAAGTCCGTCAGCTCAAGGCCATCGGTGCCGAGGGGATTCTGGTGTTGAACGTGGATAAAATCATTCTCTAGATGGAAATTTTCGTCAATCCGTCCCGCGAAAACTGGGCTGCGCTTTGCCTGCGTCCCTCTTCGGACAACCCCATTGTCCGGGAGCGGGTGGAGGCCATCGTGGAACGTGTCCGCAGGGATGGAGACAAGGCGCTAAAGGAACTTTCCCTTGAAATCGACAAGCGTCCGCTGGAGGAAATCGCCGTCAGCGAGGCGGAATTTGCCGAAGCGAACGCTCGTGTGAGCGAAGCCGTCCAAGCGGCAATCCTTCGCGCCAAAGCAAATATCGAGGCCTTCCACAAAGCCCAGCTTCCCCGCGAGGTCTGTGTGGAGACCGAGCCCGGCGTGAAGTGCTGGCAGCGTCCCGTGCCGATTGCCCGGGTGGGACTCTATGTCCCCGGCGGTACGGCCCCCCTGTTCTCGACGGTGCTGATGCTCGCCGTGCCCGCCAAACTCGCCGGATGCGGGAAGGTGGTGCTCTGCACACCCACCGGCAAGGACGGAAAGGTGGCCCCCGAGGTGCTGTTCTGCGCCAACATCTGCGGCGTGGATGCCGTTTACAAACTCGGCGGAGCCCAGGCCGTGGCCGCTATGGCCTACGGAACCTCGAGCGTGAGCAAGGTGGATAAGATCTTCGGTCCCGGAAACCAATATGTCACGACGGCCAAACAGTTGCTGGGCGGTCGCGTGGTGTCCATCGATATGCCCGCCGGTCCTTCCGAAGTGATGGTCGTAGCCGACGAGAGCGCCAATCCCGCCTTTGTGGCCGCCGACCTGCTGTCGCAGGCCGAACACGGTGCGGACAGCCAGGCGATGCTGGTTTGTACGAGCGAGGCCTTTGCCGAAAGCGTGAAAGCCGAAGTGCTCGCGCAGGCCGCCACCCTCTGCCGGACGGATTATGTGCAGTCGTCGCTTTCCAAGAGCCGTTTCTTTGTCTTTGCAAACGAAGCGGACCGCGTCGATTTTGCCAACGCCTACGGTGCCGAGCACCTGATTGTTTCGGTGAAAGAGCCCTGGAAGTTTGCAGACCGTATCACTGCGGCCGGCAGCGTCTTTATCGGCAATTATTCGCCCGAAAGCGCCGGAGACTATGCTTCCGGTACCAACCACACCCTTCCCACCTGCGGCTGGGCCGCATCGTGCAGCGGGGTGAATATCGACAGTTTTATGCGCAAGATGACCCTTCAGGAGCTTTCTCGTGAGGGCCTTCAGGCACTGTCCGGCACCATCGTTGCCATGGCCGAGGCGGAAGGGCTCCAGGCCCACGCCAATGCCGTAAAAGTCCGGCTCGCGGCAGAAAAGGCGTCCGGCACGCAAAAAATGGAGGAAACGCGATGACAAGAGATGACGTTCGCGCCCTGTTGCGCCCCAATATCGCCCGCCTGACCCCTTATTCGACCGCAAGGGACGATTACAAGGGAAGCCTCGGCGTGTTCCTCGATGCCAACGAAAGTCCCTATCCGACGGGTTTCAACCGCTATCCGGACCCCCATCAGAAGGTCCTCAAGTCCCGGCTTTCCGAAATCAAGGGCCTTCCGGTGGAGAACATCTTCATCGGCAACGGCTCCGACGAAGCCATTGATATGGTCTTCCGCGTGTTCTGCAATCCCGGTGTGGACAATGTCGTGGCCATCGCTCCGAGTTACGGAATGTATTCGGTGTGCGCCGCCATCAACGACATTGCCCTGCGCGAGGTGCTGCTGGAGGAGGATTTTTCCCTCGATACCGACAAACTCCTCCGCGCTTGTGATGAGCATACGAAAGCCATTTTCCTCTGCTCGCCCAACAATCCTTCCGGCAACGCCTTCCCGCGGGAACAACTGATAGAGATTGTCCGCCGCAGCGGCGCGATGGTGATTGTGGACGAAGCCTATGTGGATTTCAGCGAAATCCCGTCTATCCGAAAAGAAGTGCTCAGCGAGCCCAACCTGATTGTTTATCAGACGCTTTCGAAGGCCTGGGGCATGGCGGGGCTGCGGCTTGGCCTGGCCTTTGCCGATGAAGAGGTGATTGCCCGCTTCTCGCAGGTGAAATACCCCTACAATATCAGCGCCCTCACGCAGAAAACCGTGCTGGAAGCCCTCCAAAAGCCCATTGACGCCCAGGTGAAGGAAATTGTCACCGAGCGGGCGCGGGTAGCAAAGGCGCTCGAAGGGATGCCTTGCGTAAAGAACGTGTACCCCAGCCAGGCCAATTTCCTGCTGGTGAAGGTCAGCGATGCCGACGCCCTGTACGACGCGCTCGTGAAGGAAGGCGTTATCGTCCGCAACCGCAGCCGGGTGCCCCTTTGCAAGCAGTGCCTGCGCATTACCATCGGCCTGAAGGAAGAAAACGAGAAAATGCTCGCCACCGTAAAAAGTTTTAAATAAGTATGAAAAAAGCCTTGTTCATCGACCGGGACGGAACCATCCTCCGGGAGCCTGCCGACGAGCAGATTGACAGCTTCGAGAAAATGGAGTTTGTCGCGGGGGCCATTTCCGCCCTTCGCAGCATGTCTGGCCTGGATTACGAGAACGTACTCGTCAGCAACCAGGACGGTCTGGGAACTCCCGCTTTTCCAGAAAACACCTTTACGCCCGTGCACGAAAAGATGCTCGGCGTTCTTGAAGGTGAGGGCTTTGTCTTCGACGACCAGCTGATCGACCGCAGTTTCCCCTCCGACGGACTTTCTACGCGGAAGCCGGGGACGGGCATGTTCGGAAAATACCTTGGCGGGGACTACGATCTCTCCGCGAGTTACGTCATCGGCGACCGGGATACCGACCGCCAGTTGGCGGACAACCTCGGCTGCCGTTTCCTGAAAATCGAATCGGCCCAGGCGGGATGCAAAGACACCGACGCCCTGCAGAAAGAGGCGGACAGCTGGCGGAAAGCCGCGGAAGAAGTCCGCGCGACCGACCGCAGCGCCGTCGTTGCCCGCAAGACTTCCGAGACGGATATCCATATCCGCGTGGACCTCGACGGGAAGGGAGAGAGCGGTATTGACACCGGCCTCAAGTTCTTCGACCACATGCTCGACCAACTCGTGCACCACGGCGGCATCGCCCTTCAGGTCCGCTGCAAAGGAGACCTGCAGGTGGATGAACACCATACGATGGAAGACGTGGGCATCGCCCTCGGGGAAGCCCTGCTGAAGGCCCTGGGAAACAAAGCCGGCATTGCCCGCTACGGTTTCATCCTTCCGATGGACGAATGCCAGGCGCAGGTGCTGCTCGATTTGGGCGGCCGCTGCGACTTTGCCTGGGACGTGCCCTTTACCCGCGAATTCGTGGGGGACACCCCGACGGAAATGTTTAAGCATTTCTTCAAATCCCTCTCCGACGCCCTGCATTGCAACCTGCACATTTCCGCGCGGGGGGAGAACAACCACCACCTGATCGAGGGCGTGTTCAAGGCCTTTGCCCGCACCCTCCGCCAGGCCGTCAAAAGGGACGTGTTCAGTATGGCGCTTCCCTCCAGCAAAGGCACCCTGTAGATTTTTAAGGAAATGATTGCAATTATAGATTATGGCTGTGGCAATCTCCGCTCGGTGGAGAACGCCCTCGACCGCCTCGGCTGCGAATACCGTCTCACGGCGGATCCGGCGGAAATCATCGCCGCGAAGAAGGTGATTCTGCCCGGCGTGGGCAGTGCCGCTGCCGCCATGGACAAACTGCGCGAAAGCGGCCTCATTCCCGTGGTCAAGGGACTGCGCCGTCCCGTGCTGGGGATTTGCGTGGGCATGCAGGTGCTCTGCCGCGACAGCGAGGAAGGCCCTGCCGAGTGCATGGGCGTTTTTGACGCCCACGTGCGCCGCTTCCCCGAAGACCCGCAGGCCAAGGTGCCCCACATGGGCTGGAACCAGCTCGGCAACCTCGACGGCAAACTCTTCAAGGGAATGGAAGGGGGAGCGTACGTCTATTTCGTCCACTCCTATTATGCCGGGCTTTGCAACGACACGGTGGCTACCTGCCGTCACGGAAATACGCTCTTCAGCGCCGCCCTGCGGTATGAAAACTTCTACGGAACGCAGTTCCATCCGGAAAAAAGCGGGGACGTGGGAGAACAGATTTTGAAAAATTTCCTGGCTCTATGATCCAGATCATCCCGGCCATCGACCTCATTGGCGGGCGCTGCGTGCGGCTCGTCAAGGGCGACTATGCCCAGACGAAAGTCTATGATGCTTCTCCCCTCGACATGGCCCTGCGCTATGCCGACTGCGGGGTAAGGCGCATCCACCTGGTGGATCTCGACGGGGCGAAAGCCTCCGAGCCCCGCAACCTCCGCATTCTCGAGGAAATCGCTTCCCGGGTGAAGATCGAGACGGAATGGGGCGGGGGCATTTCTTCCGAGCAGGCCCTCTCGAGCGTGCTGGACGCCGGGGCAAGCTGTGCCATTATCGGCAGCGTGGCGGCCCTGCATCCGGAACTGTTCGCCGCCTGGCTGACCCGTTTCGGCGGGGAGAAGATGATTCTCGGCGCCGATGTGCGGGACGGAAAAATCGCCGTCAAGGGCTGGCTGGAGGGGACGCAGCAGACCATTGAAGAATTGACCGACCGCTTCCTTCCCGATGGATTGAAACAGGTCATCGTGACCGACATTTCCCGCGACGGAATGCTGCAGGGCCCTTCCACGGCCCTCTATACCCGTCTGCAGGCGCAGTACCCCGGCGTGGATTTCACGGTCAGCGGGGGCATTTCCTCGATGGAGGATATCCGGGAGCTGGATGCGCTCGGCCTTCGCAAGGTCATTGCCGGCAAGGCCATTTATGAAAACAGAATCAGTATGGAGGAGCTTCGCGTATGGTCGCAAAACGCATAATTCCCTGCCTGGACGTCAAGGACGGACAGGTGGTCAAAGGCATCAACTTCGTGGGCCTCAAGGAAGTGGGGGATGCGGTCGAGATGGGCCGCAAATACTCTGCGGAAGGGGCGGATGAACTGGTGTATCTCGATATCAGCGCCTCTTTCGAGGGGCGGCGGACCTTTGTGGACCTGGTGGGACGCATCGCCGCCGAAATCAACATCCCCTTCACCGTGGGCGGCGGCATCTCTTCCTATGAAGACGCAGCTCGTCTGCTCGACAACGGGGCGGACAAGATTTCGGTCAACAGCGCCGCCATCGCCCATCCCGAACTGATGAGTCAGATTGCGCGCCAGTACGGCAGCCAGTTCGTGGTCTGCGCCATTGACGCCAAGTGCATCGGCGGCCGCTGGACGGCCACTACCCACGGCGGTCGCAACCTTACCGACAAGGAACTGTTCTCCTGGGCGAAGGAAGCGCAGGAGCGCGGGGCGGGGGAAATCCTCTTCACCTCCATGGACCACGACGGCACGAAAGCCGGTTACCCCTGCGAGGTCTATGCCAAACTTTGCGAAAGCCTCAGCATTCCCGTCATCGCGTCGGGCGGGGCCGGCACCATCGACCACATTGCCGACGTTCTGACCCTCGGACGGGCGGACGCGGCCCTCGCGGCCAGTATTTTCCACTACGGGGAAATCCCCATTCCCGTACTCAAACAGGCATTGCGCCAAAAAGGAATCAGCATACGATGAACGCATTTTCAGACTTCAAACTCGACAAGACCGGAGACGGCCTGCTGCCCGTCATCGTCCAGGACTACTGCACCCGCAAGGTGCTGATGCTGGGCTATATGAATCAGGAAGCCTACGACAAAACCGTTGCGGAAGGCAAGGTGACCTTCTGGTCCCGTACCCGCGGAACCCTCTGGACCAAGGGGGAGACCAGCGGCAACTTCCTTTTCGTAAAGGAAATGTATCCGGACTGTGACTTCGACACCCTGCTCATCACGGCCCGCCCCGTGGGCCCGACCTGCCACCGCGGTACCCTCGCCTGTTTCGATACGCCCGATTCGGAGGGCTTTCTCGGCCAACTCGCGGAAGTCATCAAAGGCCGCCACGAGCAGATGCCGGAGGGGTCCTATACCACCAAACTGTTTATCAAGGGCGTGAAGTGCATTGCCAAGAAGGTGGGGGAAGAGACCTCGGAAATGATTATCGAGGCGGTGGACGGCAACCGGGACCGCTTTGTCTATGAGGCTTCGGATATGCTCTATCACTTCCTCGTGCTCCTGGAGCAGATGGGCGTGAGCCTCGACGACCTGGAAGCAGAACTAGCCCTTCGTCACAGATGATCAGTGCCGAACAGATAAAGGACCTGCGCGCGCGCATCGCCGTTCTGCAAAAGAGCCTCAAAATCGAGGAAAAACGGGCGGAAGTGGCGAGCAAACAGGAAAAAACCCTGGCCCCGGACTTCTGGAACGACGCCAAGGCGGCCGAGAAGTATCTCAAGGAGCTCGCCGGCGTCAAGTTCTGGGTGAGCGCCTGCGATGCGCTCTCCTCGGGTGCGGACGACCTGGATGTCCTCTACGATTTTGCCAAGGAATCGCTCGCGGCCGCTTCTTCCGCCCCGACGGATGCGTCCGACAAACAGGAAATCCGCCAGACCGACGAAGAAAAAGAACTGGAAGCGGCGTTCCGGGAACTTTCCAAGAAGGTGGAGGAGTTGGAACTGCGCAATATGCTCGGCGAAGAGGGGGACAACCTCGGCGCCGTGCTGACCATCAATTCCGGCGCGGGCGGGACCGAGTCCAACGACTGGTCCTCGATGCTGATGCGCATGTACCTCCGCTGGTGCGAACGCAACGGCTACAAGACCACCATCACCGAACTCACGGAAGGGGAGGAGGCGGGCATCAAATCCGTCACCATTCAGGTGGAAGGGGACTACGCCTTCGGCTATCTCAAGGCCGAGAGCGGCGTGCACCGCCTTGTGCGCATTTCGCCCTTCAACGCCCAGGGAAAGCTGCAGACGACCTTTTCCTCCGTCTTCGTCTATCCCCTCGTGGACGATACCATTGAAATCGAAATCAATCCCGCCGACCTCGAGTGGGATACCTATCGCAGCAGCGGCGCGGGCGGCCAGAACGTCAACAAGGTGGAAACCGGCGTGCGCGTGCGTCACATTCCGACGGGCATCATGGTGGAGAACACCGAGACGCGCTCGCAGCTGGACAACCGCAACAACGCCCTCCGCATCCTCAAGTCCAGGCTCTATGATCTGGAACTGAAGAAACGCCAGGAGAAGCAGGCCGAACTCGAGGGCCAGAAAAAACGCATCGAGTGGGGCAGCCAGATCCGTTCCTATGTCCTCCATCCCTACAAGATGGTCAAGGACCTGCGCACGGGTTATGAGACCTCCGACACGCAGGGGGTGCTCGACGGCGACCTCAATGACTTTATGAAAGAATACCTAATGAACAATTGATATGGCAGAGTTTAAGTACGCACCCATGTTCCAGCTCGGGGAAGACAAGACCGAGTACTACCGCCTTCCCGGTTCGGAGAAACTGGTCTCCACCTCCTCTTTCGAGGGCAAACGCATCCTGAAAGTAAGTCCGGAGGCTCTGACCCTGATGGCGAACACCGCTTTCCGCGACGTGTCCTTCCTCCTTCGCTCCGATCACAACGCCCAGGTGGCGAAGATTCTTTCCGACCCCGAGGCTTCCGACAACGACAAGTTCGTGGCCCTGACCTTCCTGCGCAATGCGGAGGTTGCCGCGAAGGGAAAACTGCCCCTCTGCCAGGACACCGGTACGGCCATTATCCACGCCGAGAAAGGCCAGCAGGTCTGGACCGGCTTCTGCGATGAGGAAGCCCTCTCCAAAGGCGTGTTCAAGACCTACACTGAGGAGAACCTGCGCTACAGCCAGAACGCGCCCCTTTCGATGTACGAGGAGGTCAACACCAAGTGCAACCTGCCCGCTCAGATCGATATCGAAGCCACCGAAGGCGAGGAGTACCGCTTCCTTTGCGTGACAAAGGGCGGCGGCAGCGCCAACAAGACCTATCTCTACCAGGAGACCAAGGCCATTCTCAACCCGGCCACCCTCGTACCCTTCCTCGTCTCGAAGATGAAGACCCTCGGCACGGCGGCCTGCCCTCCCTATCATATTGCCTTTGTCATCGGCGGTACTTCGGCCGAAAAGAACCTGCTGACGGTCAAACTCGCCTCCACCCACTACTATGACGGCCTCCCGACCACCGGTGATGAGACCGGCCGCGCTGTCCGCGACCTCGAACTCGAGAAGAAGGTGCTCGAGGAAGCCTGGAAAATCGGCCTCGGCGCCCAGTTCGGCGGCAAGTACATGGCCCACGACGTGCGTGTGGTCCGCCTGCCCCGCCACGGGGCCAGCTGCCCGGTAGGCTTGGGCGTGAGCTGCTCGGCGGACCGCAATATCAAGTGCAAGATCAATGCGGATGGCGTCTGGATTGAGAAACTCGACGACAATCCGGGCCGTTGGATTCCCGAGGAACTCCGCAAAGCCGGAGAAGGGAATGCCGTGAAGATCGACCTCGACCAGCCCATCCGGGAAGTCTGCAAGGAACTCTCCAAGTATCCCGTCGCCACCCGTCTCAATCTCAGCGGTACCATCATCGTCGCCCGTGACATCGCCCACGCCCGCCTGAAAGAGCGTGTGGATCGCGGCGAAGGCCTGCCCCAGTATTTCAAGGACCATCCCGTCTATTACGCCGGTCCCGCGAAGACGCCCGAGGGGATGCCCTGCGGTTCGATGGGGCCGACCACGGCCGGCCGTATGGATCCTTACGTGGACCTCTTCCAGAGCCAGGGCGGTTCGCTGATCATGCTCGCCAAGGGTAACCGCAGCCAGGTCGTTACCGATGCCTGCCGCAAGCACGGCGGTTTTTACCTCGGCAGCATCGGCGGTCCCGCCGCCCTCCTCGCACAGGAGAATATCAAATCCATCGAGTGCGTCGAATACGCCGACCTGGGAATGGAAGCCATTTGGAAGATCCGTGTCGAGGATTTCCCCGCCTTTATCCTCGTGGACGACAAAGGCAACGACTTCTTCAAAACCATCGGACTGTAGACTATGTTCAAAGGACAACCCAAGGGCCTGTTTGCGCTGGCACTGGCCAACACCGGCGAGCGTTTCGGCTACTATACGATGCTGGCCATTTTCCTGCTGTATCTGCAGGCGAAGTTCGGTTTCAGCGAAGCGGTAGCCGGACAGTTCTACGCCATTTTCCTGGCGGCCGTGTATTTCTTCCCCCTGCTGGGCGGCTTCCTGGCCGACAAGGCGGGTTACGGAAAATGCGTGGTGACGGGCATCCTCGTGATGCTCGCGGGCTATACGGCCCTCGCCGTCCCCGCTTCCGGCGGCCTTTCGCTCGTGCTCATCATCGGGGCGCTGACGCTCATTGCCTTCGGTACGGGCCTGTTCAAGGGCAACCTGCAGGTGCTGGTGGGCAACCTCTACGACGACCCCCGCTATGCTTCGCGGCGCGATTCGGCCTTCAGTCTCTTTTACATGGCCATCAACATCGGCGCGATGTTCGCTCCCTCCGCCGCGAAAGCCCTGACCAACTTCAAGTTGTCCTCAGCCGGCCTGTCCTACTTCCCGCAGCTTCCCGCCCTCTGCCACCAGGCCTTGGACGGTACGATTTCTACGGAGAGCGCGGTGTGGATGCAGGGCGTGATGGACGAAATGAGCGGCGCGGAAGGTCTTGATTTCGTGCAGTTCAGCCAGTATTATCTGGACAATCTCTGCGTCTCCTACAATCTCGGATTTTCGGTAGCCTGCGTCTCCCTGCTGGTGTCGATTGCCATTTATTTCGCCTGCCGGAAGTGGTTCGCCCATGCGGACAACGGTTCCCGCAAAGCCAAAGGAACGGCCGTGGCCGCGTCCGAACTCTCGCTCGAGGAAACCCGCAGCCGGATCGGCGCCCTGCTGATGGTCTTCGCCGTGGTGATTTTCTTCTGGATGGCCTTTCACCAGAACGGCTCTTCCCTGACCTACTTTGCCCGGGACTATACCGAGACTTCCGTCAGCGGCATCGCGCGCGCGGGATTCAATATATGGATCCTCGCCCTGCTGGCCGTTTCGGTCTATACCCTCTTCGGTATTTTCCAGAGTAAAACGCCCAAGGCGAAACTGCTCAGCGGCGTGGCGACCGGCCTGCTGTGGTGCGGCGCCCTGCTGATTTATCTGGGTTTCCCCGAAGTGATGCCGATTCAGCCCCAGGAGTTCCAGCAGTTCAATCCCTTCTTCGTGGTGTCGCTCACG
This sequence comes from Bacteroidales bacterium, assembly GCA_017961345.1. GTDB lineage: Bacteria > Bacteroidota > Bacteroidia > Bacteroidales > UBA932 > Cryptobacteroides. The sequence continues at coordinate 16,500 of JAGCXP010000019.1, forward strand.
CCGGTGTCAATGGCGATTTTCAGCGCCCTCGATGCCAGGGGGAAGGAGCCTTCCGCACCCCGGAAAATCGGTTACGGCATGCTCGTTGCTGCCGCCGGCTATCTGATTATGGTGATTGCTTCCGTCAAACTCATATCCCCGATGATTCTGCAGGGGAGCCCCTCGCCCGACCGCGTGAGTTGCGGCTATCTGGTCGGCACCTATCTCGTGCTGACCTTTGCCGAACTGCTGCTCAGCCCGATGGGCATTTCCTTCGTGACAAAGGTTTCGCCGCCGCAGTACAAGGGCCTGATGATGGGCGGATGGTTCGCCGCGACGGCCATCGGCAACTACCTCAGCAGCATTCCTTCCGCCCTGTGGAACAAGGTGCCGCTCTGGGCCAACTGGACCATTTTGCTCTCCCTTTGCCTGCTGAGCGCCGTGGCGATGTTCGCGATGCTCCGCAAACTGGAGAAGATTTAGGCCGGCAGAATTTGCGTATTTAGCAATAAATCACTATATTTGCAGCCGCTTTGGAAGGGACTCGTCCTTCTCCGGGCGGCTAAATTATTTATTAACAAACAATTAAACAAATGATCAAACAGTACGAAACCGTTTTCATTGCAACTCCCGTTTTGTCTGAGGCCCAGATGAAGGAAGCGGTTGCCAAGTACACCGAGCTGATCACCTCCAACGGTGGCGAGATCGTGTACCAGGAAGACTGGGGGAGGAGGGAACTGGCTTATCCCATCCAGAAAAAGACCTCGGGCTTCTATTATCTCATTGAATTCAAGGCCGACACCCAGCTGATTGACGTCCTTGAGACCCAGTATCGCCGCGACGAGCGCATCATCCGTTTCCTGACCTTCGCGATGGACAAGGATGCCATCGCCTACGCCGAGAAGAGAAGGGCTAACAAGAACGTTGAAAAATAAGGAGGAATCACCATGGCACAGAACAATGAAATCCGTTATCTGAATCCTCCCACGGTCGAGGTTCGCAAGAAGAAATACTGCCGCTTCAAAAAAGCCGGTATCAAATATGTTGATTACAAGGATCCTGAATTCCTGAAGAAATTCCTCAACGAGCAGGGTAAGATTCTTCCCCGCCGTATCACGGGAACTTCCCTGAAATTCCAGCGCAAGGTGGCCCAGGCCGTCAAACGTGCCCGTCACCTCGGTCTGCTGCCTTATGTAACCGACCTGTTGAAATAATAAGGAGGAAGCGATATGGAGATTATTTTGAAGAAAGATGTTGCCAACCTCGGCAACGCCGACGAAATCGTCAACGTCAAGACGGGATACGCCATCAACTACCTGATTCCTCAGGGCTACGCGATTCTCGCCACCGCTTCCGCCAAGAAAGTGCTCGCGGAGAACATCCGCCAGCGCGCCCACAAGGAAGCCAAACTCGTGGCCGACGCCGAGGCGCTCGCCGCGAAACTCGCCGAAGTGACCGTGACCCTCGCCGCCAAGGTGAGCGAAGCCGGAAAGCTTTTTGGAGCCGTTACGACCGCCCAGGTCGCCGACGCCCTCGCCGCCAAGGGATTCGATGTCGACAAGAAGGACATTACCCTCGCCGCCGTGAAGGAACTCGGAACCTACGAGGCCTCCGTCAAGTGCTACAAGAAGGTGATGGGCACCGTCAAGGTCGAAGTCGTCGCCGAATAAGTTTATGCTGCTATACGGAAGGCCGGCAGCGATGCCGGCCTTTTTTTACTGAAAAATTTGGGGCTGTTTTGGTTTTGACAGCGCTGATATCGGACGGTAAGCACGTCGGGCGTGGGAGCCTAGCCCGTAAATCTCAGACTCCGAACATTCAGTTGCCAACAACAACTATGCACTCGCTGCTTAATCTGCCATTGTAGATTAACTTAATCGGGGAGGCCAAGGCTGCCCCTCCGACGAGTATCCCGCCATGGTTTTCCGCCGGTTATCGATGGCATACGGGGTATCATCCAAATCGGACGCACGAAGCCTGACACCCCTGGGGCTTCGCCAAGATCAGGGGATAAGCGGCGGATGGCCGGCCTTCCGGCAGTCCTCCGTCGAAAACCAAAGGAAGGCTAAACGTGTAGAAAGCTGCCTGGTGCGGTGTTTGGACGGCGGTTCGAGTCCGCCCAGCTCCACAAAAAAAGACGCAAACATGCGTCTTTTTTTGTGTGAAGCTTCGCTTTTGTACCCCCCAGGCGAATCGAACGCCTATCGTAGGAACCGGAATCCCAAATTTTATCCATTAAACTAGGGGGGCGGTTGGGAAGGCAAAGGTAGAAATAATTTCCGGATAAAAAAAGAGTCGGGCGGGAAATCGCCGATTATTCCACCTCGATGCTCAGCCCGTCATAGGCCAGTTCCACCCCGGATGCGGCGAGTTCCGCCGAAAGTTCGCCGTGGCAGGGAAGAAGGTGGGAAATGTGGGTGAGGTAGGAATGGCGGGCGCCGACCTTGTGGAAGAAGTCGATGGCTTCATCCAGTGAAAAATGGGAAAGGTGCGGACCGCGTTTGACGCAGTTGACCGTCACGACCTCGACCCCTTTGAGTTTTTCCAGTTCGGCCTCGTCGATGGAGGCGATATCCGTCATATAGGCCACTTTCCCGAAACGGTAGCCCAGAACGGAGAGCTTGCCGATGCGGTCGTGCCAGCCGCGGACGGGGATGACCGTAGCGGTCTCGGGGTGGGCGTCGAAATCTTCCTGCGTGGCGGGGGTGCGGTAATACCCCTTGCCGGTCTCCCAGTGAAGATGTTCTTCCAGGGCGTTGGAGTGGATCGTAAAGGGCTGGTCGAAGGAAACGGGGTGCACCTGCCATTCCGGAGAACCCGGGTAGCGGGGCACGGCAAAGGCGTAGGAATACTCCCGTTTGAGGGATTCGATGACGTTGGGCTCGCAATAAATGTTGATGGGACGGCCTTCAAGCAGGTTGAAAGAGCGGATGTCGTCCAGTCCGCCCGTGTGGTCCTTGTGTCCGTGCGTGAGGAGGATGGCATCGAGATGGCGCACGTTCTCCCGCAGCATCTGCGCCCGGAAATCCGGTCCGGCGTCCACCAGGATGGTCAGGCCTTCATATTCGACGAGTACGCTGGCGCGCAGGCGTTTGTCGCGCGGGTCGGCACTCTGGCAGACAGGGCAGTCGCAGCCGATCATCGGCACGCCCTGTGAGGTGCCCGTCCCGAGAAATGTCAGTTTCGTTTTCATTCTTCTTCTCCTTCCATACAAATGTTTTCGCGGCTGAGGAGGACCGGCACAATCTGTCCGACCTTCTCCGCTTCATAGGGCAGGTGTACCTTGATGTAGTTTTCCGTGTAACCGTACATCTGTCCCTTCTTATCGGTGGACTCCAGCAGCACCCGGGCCGTCTTTCCTTCCTGCTTCCGTTTGAACGTCTGGTTCAGGCTCCGGCAAAGCGCCTCCAAACGCTTGACGCGCTCGGTCTTGACGCTTTCCTGTACCTGTCCGGGGAGTTCCGCAGCCGGCGTTCCCGGCCGTCTGGAATAGGGGAAGAGGTGGATGAAGGCGGGGCGGATTTCTTCGAGGAAACGGAAGGTCGCCTCAAAGTCTTCCTCGCTTTCTCCCGGAAAGCCGACGATGACATCGATGCCGAAAAAGACGTCTTCTCCCATCTTTTCCCGGATATAGGCGATTTTCCGACGGAAATCCTCCGTAAGGTATCGCCTTCCCATTGCCTGCAGGATGCGGTCGCAGCCGCTCTGAAGGGGAATGTGGAAGTGAGGCAGGAACTTGTGCGAGGAGCCGGCAATCCAGTCCACGATCTCGTAGGTGAGCAGGTTCGGCTCAATGGAGGAAATCCGGTATCGCTTGATGCCTTCCACCTTTTCCAACTCCTGAATCAGCTGGAAAAACGTTTCTCCCGTACTCTTGCCGAAATCGCCGGTATTCACGCCGGTCAGCACAATCTCCCGAATGCCGCGGGAGGCAATTTCGCGGGCCTGGAGGACCAGTTGGGAAATGGGCGCATTGCGGCTTTCTCCGCGGGCATAGGGCACGGTGCAGTAGTGGCATTTGTAATCGCAGCCGTCCTGCACTTTCAAAAAACTACGGGTGCGTTCGCTGCAGGAAAAGGCCGGGAACATCGTGGCGGCGGAAGCGTCGCTGTCGTCATAGGGGAGCCCGAAATGGGCGGCAATTTCCGGGGCGACGCGCGCTTTTTCTTCCGCTCCGAACACGCGGACGACCCCTTCCAGCCCTTCCAGCGGCGCTCTTCGCAGCTGCGCGCTGCAGCCGGTGACAAAAATGGGTGCGTCGGGACTCAGGCGATGGAGTTTGCGGATGATGTTGCGGCATTTTTTGTCGGAGTGTTCCGTGACGCTGCAGGTATTGACCAGAAACGCATCGGCGCCCCCTTCGTTCCAGGGCACGGCCACAAAGCCGCAGCTCCCCAGCTGACGTTCGTAGGTGGACGTCTCCGCATAGTTGAGCTTGCAGCCCAGGGTAAGGAAGGCGACGTTCACCGGCATAGCGTAACGGATGAGGCTTGGCAGGGCCCTTCGAGGGGCGGGTTGCACTTGGAGAGTTTCACTTTGGCTCCGAGAACGCCGGGCAGGGCGCAGACCGCATCGAGGATCCGGGCGGCGGCGTGTTCGATGAGCCGGGAGGGGACGGCCATTTCGTCCCTGACGGCCCGGTACACCTCCTGCAGGTCCACGGTGTCTTCCAATGCGTCGCTTTGGATGCAGGCGGCCGTCCCGCAGCGAAGACGAAGGTCCACGAGAAATTCCCCGCCTTCCGTTTGCTCCTTTTCGAAGCAGCCGTGGAAGGCGTGGAAACGCATTCCCTCCAGAGAGAGGATCCCTTCCTTTATGCGAGCATCAGGAAGACGCAGGGACGCTTCCCGATGACCGGTTTTTCTTTTTTCCATTGTTCGATCGTTTTGGTGCGCACGTCTTCATCGGGGGCGGTCAGATTGACGGCCAGACAAAGGCGGGTGTGGGGGGCGCAGACACCGAGCAGATCGCCCAGCAGGGCATCGCTCCGGTAGGGCGTTTCTATGAAGATTTCGGTCTCCCTGTGCGCGGAAGAACGTTTTTCCAGCGCCTTCAGGGCCTGCTTCCGCTCGTCGGTTTTGGCCGGCAGGTACCCGGCAAAGGCAAAGCACTGCCCGTTCAGTCCGCTGCTCATCAGCGCGAGCATCAGCGAGGAAGGCCCGGCGAAGGGGTGGACGCGGATGCCTTTTTTCTGGCAGAGAGCGACCAGGGCGGCTCCCGGATCCGCCACGGCGGGAAGTCCGGCTTCCGAAATCAGGCCGACATCGCAGCCGTCCTCGAAAAGGGAGAGATATCCCTCGATGGTGGCCGCATCCGTATGTTCATTGAGTTCATAGAAAGCCAGTTCGTCGATATGTCCTTTCAGTCCGGCCCGGGACAGGAAGCGGCGGGCCGTGCGGACCTCTTCCACCACGAAGCGGCGGAGTCTCGGGAGGGTGTCCAACAGCGCCTGGGGAAGCACGTCCTGCACGGGCGCTTCGCTCAGGGGGGAGGGAATCAGATAGAGGATGCCTTTCTCGTTCATGCTGCTATTCAATGGTGACACTGTTGACGCCGGCGCTGCGAAGCCGCCTTTCTTCCTGCTGCTCGAGCAGGCTGCGGGTTTCCCGTTTGCTGAACAGGCGTTTCATATAGGTGGCGAAATTGTTGAACTCCCGCTGCCAGGAAATACCCAAGCCGGTGCGCTGGAGGTTGTCGAGGTAATTGGTGTACTGGTCGGCGGAATGGGAGAAGGCGCTCATCCGCAGGCTGCCGGCCTTGTTGAGTTTCACTTCGATGTCGATGTCGCCGACAATCTCGTTGGTGTTGCCCGTGGTACCGGTCATCTGCTTGTTGCCCACGCTGCCGTTGACCACCACCCGGTTGTTGAACAGTTGCGTGGAGACCGCCACGTCGAATACGCTGTTGCCGCCGGAGGTGCCGGGCTGGTAGTTGAAGCCCAAATCGAGCGGAATGTCCAGTTTGGCGAAAATGTTGTTGATCTGCGTCATCATCAATTCGCTCACGTTGGTGTAGAGGCTCGCGGTGTTGTTGACGATACCTCCCTGCTCATCCGGCAGGAACGTGCCCATGACCAGCAGGGCGAGGAACTGTTTCTGCACCTTGTCTTCCGTGGAGAACGCGCTCTCGATCTGCGATTTGACGGAAGGTTCGAGGTCGGGAATGTTGATGGAGAAGGACAGTTTCGGGTCGCGGAGTTTGTCGCTCACATGCACGATTCCTTCCACGTTGCGCCGGTTGGAAACGGCGGTGCTGTCCGTCAGGAGGGGAGAGATGGAGGCCTTGGTCTTGTAGATGGCGTTGATATCCAGTTCGGTGTCCATGACCTCGCCGGCGAAGGAGACGTTGCTGCCGCTGGTGACGGTCAGGTCGCGGGCGGTCAGGCCGAGCGCGACGAAACGCACCTTGCCCTCGGAAATGTTGTAGTTGCCACCGAGTTTGAGGATGTCGCGGGAGGGTTGGACGTCCACGAGGATGTTGCCGGAGCCGTGGGCGGTAATGCGGCTGCCGTTCAGTTTGTCAATGTCGATATGGGCCGTCACGTCCGGGGTGACATCGAGGTTGAGCTTGACGGTCAGGTCCCCGCTGGGGGTGGAAGCAACGCTCTTTACGACCCTGTCGTGCCGTTCTTCCGTCTCCAAGCTGCGGAAACGGAGCAGGGTGCCGCCGGCGTCTTCCATGTTGTTGTCCAGGGTGATGTTGGAGTCGCTGTTTGCGCCGCCCGTGCTGGCGTTCACATCGATGAGAATCTTGTTGAAGGGACCGGTGATGTCCACGTTCCCCGTGCCGAAGATATGGCCGTAGAAACCCTGGGACTCCCGCTCCTTGATGTCAATCACCTCGGTCTTCTCCACCTTGATGTGCAGGTCGGCGGAGGGTTGGGTGAAATTGTTCCAGAGTATGCCCCCCCGCAGGCGGCCTTTGTTGCCGTAGCGGTCGGAAAGGGAGGCGTTGTTGAACCAGATGCCCTGGTTGTCCAGGTAAAGAGGGGACTGAACCTGGTAGGCGACGCCGGTGTAGGCGATGCCGAGCGTCCCTTCCAGCGAAAGGTCGCTGCTGCCCAGGCGCACCTCTTTCATCTGTCCCAGTTTTCCTTCCGCCGTCACAAGACCGCTGAGACTCCCTTCCAGGCGGTTGAAAATGTCGGTGACAAAGTGGGCGGCGGCATCTATGCGCATTTTCTTCAAGTCGCCCGAGAGGAAGAACTCGTCCGTGTAGGGGGAGTAGGAACCGCTGAACTCAAAGGAGGGCCTTTCGTTGTAGGAGTTGTCGAGCAGAAGGTTGTAGCGGCCCAGGTCTGGGTCCCAGGCGCTGCTCAGCAGCAGGGTGCCCAGCGGAGTCGTCTCAATTCGGCAGGAGTCGCAGAGAATGTCAGCATCGGCGCCGTAGCGTCCGTTTTTCTTTCCGATCAGGGCTTCGCCGGTCACTTTCCCGCTGAAGTCCGGGACGTCGTCGCCCAGCAGACCGCTGATGAGCCCGAGATCGAATTGGTTCATGGCGACGGCCAGGGTATCCTTCCCGTCCGCAGCGCCGAGGCTGCCGTCCACGAGGATACCTTCCTGGCGGTGTTTCACGGCGAAGCCTTTGATGCGCACCCCGTCTTTTTCCGTCAGTTCCACCTCGCAGGGACGGATGTCCCAAACCTGCCCGCCGACTTCGAAACGGGAGTCTTCCAATCCGGCGAGAGTGCGGGCGGGGTCGCTCAGGTCCGCCCAGAGCTGAAGGTCGATGTCCTTGACGGCAAACTGACCGAAATCCACCTCCCGGCTGATGGCTTTCGCTTCGAGGACGCCTTCCGGGTTGGACAGCGCGATATCCAGGTCGCGGATATCGTTTTCGCCAATGCTGATCCGGCGGCTCTGTGCCTGTCCGCTGAGTTGTCCCTGCGTGTTGATGGAGGCATTCAGAAAGGTACCCTGTTCAATGCTCATGCCCGGAGAGAGGAAGGATAGAAGCGGGTCGATATCCAGAACGCTGGCTTCCAGTTTGTAGCGGGAGCGGTCCCAGTCGCCGTTCTCGCCGCCCAGCAGTGCGGGAAGGCTCTTCCCGAGAAAATGCAGCAGGGAGCGATTGCCGGAAAAGTCGGCCTGCATCATTTCGGAACGCAGGCTGACGCGGTGTTCTCCTGTCTCCGTAAAGGCCTGCGCTTTTACCTCGCCCAGTCGGATGGGCCCGCTGGCGTTTTCCAGAATGATATCTTCCAGTTCCGCCGTTCCGGACATTCTTCGCTCCTTGTCGATATCCATATCGGCCGTAAGGTTCATATGGGCCCGCGAACGGCCGCGCGCGTCAAAGCCCAGCGCGTACAGGTCGGCGTAGTCCAGTCCGGCCTTGAAATGGTAGGCGGGGCGGTCTTTCCCTTCGGCGATGAGGGTGGCCAGTCCTTCGTAGTTGAAACGGAGGTTCTTGTCAGCGACGCTGAAAGTTCCGTCATAATCGCGGCCAGAGTACCTCCCGCGGAGATCGATATCGTGGTAGTCGTAGCCCAGCAGGTTCAGGCTGGAAATGGCGATGCTGTCAATGGCGATGTCGCTGGAGAAGACATCCTCTTTGCTGAGTTGACCGTGCAGGGAGGTGTTCATGCTCAGCGCCCCGACGCTCCCTCCGGCAACCAACCGGTCCAGGCGGATCGGGTCGGTATGCGCCTTGAGCGAAATATCCAGGGCGGAGGCTTTGCTCACCAGCTCGGCGATGCCGCCCTGCAGGGAAATGTGGCCGAGGTCGCTTTGGATGTCCGTTTCAAACTGAAGGTCGTTGACCCGCCCCGTAATCCGGGTGCTCATTTCGTTGAGGACGAACGAGGGCAGTTGCAGTTTCTCCCGGCCGAAGACGCGGACGATTTTTTCAATGCTCCGGTCGTCAGCACGAAGATGTCGGATGTCCACTTCGAAACCCGTATTCTCCACGAAGGGAAGCCCGTAGGCATGGGCGTTCAAAAGCGCTTTGAAGCGGTCTTTCTCGCTCTCGACCCATAGGTTTTTCAGGCGGAAATCATCCACCGTTCCGTCGAAGATGCCGGTCAGTTTGAGGACCATGCCCTCGCTGCCGCAGATGTCTCCGTAGAAATCGACGGTCCGGGTGTCGATGACGGTATTGTCCATGCATCCCACCATCCGGACCTGTCCTACATAATCCTGGAAGGCTTCCGCTCCGTCGTACACCATGCGGAAGTAGGGGACGTTGACCTTGGAATACTGGTCCTCGATGTAGATATCTTCGATGTTGACAAGGTCTTCCCGGATGTCGAAGCGGGCTTTTACCTTGCGCACGTCCAGCCCGCAGCGCTCGCGGAAACTGCAGGAGAGCATTTCCCCGCTGACGACGCCGTCCTTGATGAGCAGGTCACGGCCCCGGGCCGTCACGTCTTCGCAACGGAAGTCCGTCCAGTTGACGCTGCCGGGGCGGACATAATGGGCTGCCGATCGCTTGTAGTTGAGCATCCAGAAGTCCACTTTGTCCAGTTCAACCTTCCCGATCCGGATGACGGTCCCTCCGCTGGGATCGGCGATGTGGGAGATGACCCGGTCCATCGGGAACTGCAGCATTCGGGCCAACGAAGGCCTTCCGTCCTCGAGGACGAGGTAAAAACAGCCATTCTTGACCTGTGCCCGGTGAATATCGATGTTCTTCTCATCGGGGTTCAGCAAGCCTGCAAGGGACAACTGGACGACGACATACTCCGCGTGGAAGAGCGTGTCCTGCGGCCCCGTCCAGCGTTCCAGTTTCTCGATTACTTCCTCCGGCGGAATGTAAGGCATCTTGTCGCGGATGGTCAGGTTCTTGAAAACCAGCGTGTTGAAGGGCTTGAAATGAATTTTGTCGTAGGTGACGAAACCGTCGATGCGTCCCAGCAGACGGCCAACGATCATTTCGGAAACGCGGGTCTGTACGGTCGGGCTCTGCAACATAATCAGGGCGGCGATCACGACGACCAGCACGCCGACGAAGGCGAGCCAGAGGGCGTGAAAGACAGCCGTTACGTATTTTCCCTGAATCTTCATTCTTGCGTACGCGTGCGCATATTCTTGCAAATATAACTAATATCTCGGAAAAATTGAATAACTTTGCCCCTGCTAGCGTAAGAAGCATATGGCGGACATTATTCTGGGCATAGAATCTTCCTGTGACGACACATCGGCGGCGGTCCTTCGTGACGGCTGGCTGCTGAGCAACGTGCTCGCGAGCCAGGAAGTGCACAAGGCTTATGGCGGGGTCATCCCCGAACTCGCTTCCCGCGCCCACCAGCTCAATATCGTGCCGGTGGTGAGCGAGGCGGTCTCCCGTGCCGGCATCGCCCTTTCCGATATCACGGCCATTGCCTTTACCCGGGGCCCCGGCCTGCTGGGCTCGCTCCTGGTGGGCACTTCCTTCGCTAAGGCGCTTTCGCTCTCGCTGGGTTGCCCGCTGGTGGAAGTCAACCATCTTCAAGGGCACATTCTGGCCGGTTTTGTCAAGCAGTACGACAAACCCAATGAGGTTCCTTCCTTTCCCTATCTCTGCCTGCTCGTCTCGGGCGGCAATTCGCAGATCGTCAAGGTAAACAGCCCGCTCGAATTCGAAATCCTCGGCCAGACTATCGACGATGCGGTGGGGGAGGCCTTTGACAAGTGTTCCAAGCTGATGGGCCTGGGCTATCCCGGCGGTCCCGTCATCGACCGGCTCGCCCGGCAGGGCGACGCCTCCCGTTTTTCTTTTGCCAAACCGCACGTCCCGGGCCTGGACTACAGTTTCAGCGGGGTGAAGACCTCGCTGCTCTACTTCGTCCGCGATGAAATGGCGAAGGACCCTTCCTTTTTGGAGAACAACAAGGAAGACCTCTGTGCCTCGTTCCAGAAGACGCTGATCGATATCCTGATGGACAAACTCATCAAGGCCGCGAAGCAGACCGGTATCCGCGACATAGCCATCGGCGGCGGCGTTTCGGCCAACAGCGGACTGAGGGAACGCGTTGTCCGGGAGGGAGAAAAGCGCGGCTGGCGGACCTTCCTGCCCGAATTGAAATTTACGACCGACAATGCTGCAATGATTGCCATTGCCGGTTACTATCATTATCTCAACGGAGAACGCTCCGGCCTCGACGTGGCCCCCGTTTCCCGTGCGGCGGAATTGTGACCGCCGTTTTGTTCCAAATCGTCCCCGTCGCGTGAAACAGATTGAATACGCTTGCAAAATCGGCCGCGAACCTTCCTCCGCCGAAATCCTTCCCCTCGCAGCCAAGGCTCTGGGGGTCAAGGCGTCAGCCGTAGGGGAGTGGAAGATCGTGCGCCGCAGCGTGGATGCCCGTGGGGGAGAGATCCTCTATCGTTACAAAATCGACGTTTACCGCTCCGACGAAACGCCCGAGACCTATGTCCTGGCTCCGCTGCCGGATGTGCACGAGGCGCAGCCCGTGCTCGTCGTCGGTTCGGGCCCGGCCGGTCTTTTTGCTGCTCTGAAACTGATTGAAAGGGGCTACAAACCCGTCGTGCTCGAACGCGGTAAGAATGTGCATGCACGCAAGTTCGATATGGCGACCCTCTCGCGGGAGGGTGTGGTCAATCCCGAAAGCAACTACTGTTTCGGCGAGGGCGGTGCCGGGGCCTTTTCAGACGGAAAACTGTTCACCCGCTCCTCCAAGCGGGGAGATGTCCGTGAGGTGCTCCACCGCCTCGTCCAGTTCGGCGCGGATCCCGATATCCTGGTCAGCGCCCATCCCCATATCGGCAGCGACCGCCTGCCGCAGGTCGTGGAGAACATCCGGGGCTGTATCGTCGAGCACGGCGGGGAATATCATTTCGGAACGAAAGTCGTGGATATCGAGAAGGGGAGCGACGGCCTTCTGACGCTTTCCTGCGAGAAGACGGGCGCTGAGCCCGGTGCTCCCGTTGGGGCAAGCTCTTCGGCCGCGAGTACCCGTGAGACCTTCCGCGCCCGCCGCGTCATTCTGGCTACCGGCCATTCCGCCCGTGAAATCTACGAACTCTTCGACCGCAAGGGCTGGGCGATTGAGGCGAAGGGCCTGGCCGTCGGCGTGCGTGCCGAGCATCCCCAGTGGCTGATCAACAAGATTCAATATCACGGCAAGTGGCAGCCTTTCATGCCCGTTGCCGAATACGCTTTCGTCACGCAGGTCGAAGGCCGCGGCGTATTCTCTTTCTGTATGTGCCCGGGCGGCATCCTCGTGCCTTCCGCCACGGCGCCCGGCGAACTCGTCCTGAACGGGATGAGCAACTCCTCCCGCAGCGGGAAAACGGCCAACGCCGGCGTGGTGGTGCAGGTGGAACCTTCCGACATTCCCGAAGAATATGCCCGCTTCGGTGCCCTTTCCATGCTGCGCTGGCAGGCCGACATCGAGCGGAAGATGTACGAATTCTCCGGCTCGTTGAAAGCACCCGCCCAGCGGATGATGGACTTCTGCCGCCGCATCCCCTCCAAGGATCTGCCCAAGTCGTCCTACCATCCCGGAACCGTCAGCGCACCCCTTCACGAACTTCTTCCCGAGCCCATTTCCTGGCGGCTCAAACTGGCTTTCCCCTATGTGGGCAACAAGTTGATGCACGGCTACTACACCAACGACGCCCTGCTGTTGGGCGTGGAGTCCCGCACTTCTTCCCCGGTGCGCATTCCGCGTGATCCCGAGACCCTCGAGAGCCTCAGCGTTCCCGGACTGTATCCCTGCGGCGAGGGGGCTGGATATGCCGGCGGTATCGTCTCTTCTGCCCTCGACGGCATTGCTTGTGCGGCCAAGTTGTAAATTTTTATTAAATTTGCGGGATTATTGATTTAACTCCGTCCTTGTACGGAAACTAGCGACGACATGGATATTTCGCAGCGGGCTTCGAAAATGCCCTCTTCCCCGATTCGGAAACTGGCCCCCCTTGCGGAGGCGGCCAAACGCAACGGTACGAAGATTTACCACCTGAACATCGGCCAGCCCGATATCAAGACGCCCCAGTGCGGTCTCGATGCCCTCAAGCACGTGGACCGCGAGATTCTGGAGTACAGTCCCTCCCAGGGCTACCTTTCGCTGCGTACCGCCTTTGTCAGCTACTATGCCCAGTTCGGCATCGACCTTTCCCCGGACGAGATCATCGTCACGACCGGCGGCTCCGAGGCCGTGCTCTTCGCCTTCCTGGCCTGCCTCGATCCCGGTGACGAAATCATCGTGACCGACCCCTTCTATGCCAACTACATGGCCTTCGCCATTTCCGTGGGCGCCGTCATCCGTTCCGTCAAGACCTCCATCGAGGACGGTTTTCGCCTTCCTTCCATCGAAGCCTTCGAGGAGCAGATCAACGAGCGGACCAAGGCCATTCTGATCTGCAACCCCAACAACCCGACGGGTTACCTCTATACCCGCAAGGAAATGAACCGCCTGCGGGACATCGTCAAGAAGCACAATCTCTATCTCTTCAGCGACGAAGTCTATCGTGAATTCATCTACACGGGCATGCCCTATATCTCCGCCTTCCACCTGGAAGGC
>JAGCXP010000001.1 GCA_017961345.1 Bacteroidales bacterium
AAGAGCGTGACCGAGAATACCCGCGTCAGCTACCCGATCTACCACATCAAGAACATCGTGCGCCCCCTGAGCGCCGGCCCCGCCGCCAAGCAGGTCATCTTCCTGAGCGCCGACGCTTTCGGCGTGCTGCCTCCGGTGAGCATCCTGACCCCTGAACAGACGAAGTACTACTTCCTCTCCGGCTTCACCGCCAAACTGGCCGGCACCGAGCGCGGCATCACCGAGCCCACCCCGACCTTCTCCGCCTGCTTCGGCCAGGCCTTCCTCGAGTTGCATCCGACCAAGTATGCCGAGGAACTTGTCAAGAAGATGGAAAAGAGCGGTGCCAAGGCCTACCTCGTCAACACCGGCTGGAACGGTACCGGCAAGCGTATCTCCATCCGTGACACCCGCGGCATCATCGACGCTATCCTCGACGGCAGCATCGACAAAGCCCCCACCAAGAAGATTCCTTTCTTCGATTTCGAAGTTCCTACCCAGCTCCCCGGCGTGGACACCAAGATTCTCGACCCTCGCGACACCTATGCGGACGCCGCCCAGTGGGAAGAGAAAGCCAAGGACCTCGCCTCCCGTTTCGTGAAGAACTTCAAGAAATACGAGACCAACGAAGCCGGAAAGGCCCTCGTTGCCGCTGGTCCGAAAGCCGAGTAAATTTTAACCCCTGTTTTATGAAGAAAACAATCCTCACCCTGCTCGCCGTCCTTGCCCTTGCATCGACCGCAGCACCCGTTGCATTTGCCGGCAACAAAAAAGTGGAAGAACCCAAGCGCAACGACCAGTTCGGCTTGTTCAACCACGTGGCCATCGGCGTCGACCTGATCAGTCCCGACGGTTTCGGGCTCAGCGTCGGCACCAGCGTCTTCCCCTGGATGCAGATTCGTGCCGGCTATGCCATCGTACCCTGGTCTCTGACCAAGTGGCCGGCCAACATTCCTGAAGCAGGAGCGCAGGCCGGACAGCCCATTGCCTTCGACGTCAACTGGGAAGGCCGGAACATCCACCTGGAGGCCGGTGCATTCTGTATGCGCCACACGGGCAACCTGATGATTGATTTCTTCCCTGCCCGCAATTCTTCCTTCCACCTGACGGCCGGTGTCATCGGCGGGTCCACCAATATCCTCACGCTCCGCAACACCGCTCCCCTGAACGATTATGAAGGCGTAGGATTTTCCTTCTATCCGGGTGGCAACACCGCAATGACCAACCTGCACCGTATCGCCATCACCAATGGTAACATCGGCTTCACCCTGGGCCGCGCCTGGGCCGTTCGTCCTTACCTGGGCCTTGGTTGGGGCTCCTTCGTTCCCAGCAAACGGGTCGGCGTGATGTTCGACATGGGTGTCGAGTACAACGGCGGTATCGGCCTTTATGCCAACGCCAAGGATATCCACGGCACCATGAAGAATATCAAGCTGGACGGTCCCGGCCTTGTCAACCTGATTGAGAACATGACGGACAAGCCTGCGGATGAAGGTGTAAAGAAAGCGGCTGATATTTACGACACCGTTTCGAAAATCCCGGTGTCCTTCTATCTCAAGCTCGCCCTCGTAGTCAAAATTTTTTAACGAACCAACTTTTTAACCAATCATTATTATGAAAAGAGTATTTTTGAGCATCGCATTGGTCCTTCCCCTTCTGCTCGCCTGCAACAAGGACAACGGCGGCACCGATTTAGGCGCAGGCTCCTCCATTCAGAAAGGTGAAAATTTTGATGTCGCAAAGACCTATTCCTACGTCGCTCCGGAAAACGGCAACCAGCAAGGCGGCCAGAGCCAGGGCCAGAATGAAGAGCAGAACTTCATTACCCGCACCTGCGTTTCTACTACCTCTGACGGTTCCTTCGTAGCCTGGGATGAAGACGTGGCGACCAAAGCAGTCGGAGACGTCATCAAAAAGTACAACTTCCGCTATGGTACCTATGTCGTAAAGGTCAATGAAACCGAAGAAAAGACGGTGAAGACCCTTGAACTGACCGTCCAGGGCGAAGAAAAACCCTTCGGCGCCCTGGTGATCGAGAGTCCGAAAGAGGAAAGCGCCCAAGCCCCCAGCACGGTGTCCTTCGTTCCTGCCAACGAGCAGGGTGAACTTCCCGCCGATGAGCAGGGAAATATCGACACCACCGGTGGCGTCGAAAGTGAAATCGAGTCTTCCGCCGAAGACAGCGACAATCCGAACGAAGCGCAGACCAACGGTACCTGGGTGGTCCAGGAGACCATTGCCATCGTCCGTGGCGCCAACTTCTCCAAGCCCGGCCTCGATGTCCACGCTTTTGCCAGCTGGGCCTATGAAACCCTGGGCATCATTAACGCCAATGACGTCAAGGAAGTGGAAGGCTACAAGGTCAGCAACCTGATGATTACCGACAGCATGCTCACCCTTTGCTTTGACAACGGGAAATTCTTCTCTTCCAACGTGGACCTCAAGAATGTCCAGAGTTTCAAGATTGAAGATTTCTTCGAGAAAAACAGCAAGGTCGGCGAGTACATCAACGGCACCGGCAAGATTGAATTCTCCGGCGACCTCTGCGTCCTGACCATTGACGGCGCCATCAAAGGCACGAAGGCCACGATTGCTCTTACACTCAAACGCAAATAACCCATACAGTTATGAAAAAAATTCTTACTCTTCTCGCAGTCGCAGTCGCGCTGCCCGTCCTGTTCTCCTGCAACAAGGACAAACAGGCTGATGCCAAAACCATCCCCACCGGCGCCATGATCGCCGATGCCGCCACCTTTGCCAATGCTGACATGGGTGTTACGACCAATGCGGACGGAAGCTACATCGCCTGGACCACTGAAAACAAGACCGCGAAAGTCTTCAGTTTCATGTTCGGCACCTATTCCGTTTCCGGCAATGTCTATACGCTGAAGGATGAGAAAGGCAATCTTTGGGCTACCCTGACCGTCATAAGCGCAACGCAGATTCACTTTACCAGCGAATCGGAAGGTCTGGATATGGACATTCCTGTGACGACCACCAAACCCGATATTGCAAATCCCAACGAAACCCTCACCAACCACAGCTGGAATCCCGTTTCGCTGATTGTCGAATACCGTGGTGTCAACTTCACCCAGGAAGGTGGCGTTGATTTCAACGCGCTTGAAGCTTGGGGAAAAGCCAACTGGCCCAAAGACTTCACCAAACCCATCTTTGATGAAAATATGAAGATGACCAAGGCGATTTTCTCCAACGCCAAAGTGGGCTTCTCCTTTGCCAACGGCAAAAGAATTGCGGCTGATTTCAATGCCAAAAACGGTCTTTCCTTCAACCTTGAGCAGCTTTACGATGGCAAAGATCCCGTTGAGCTGATGAACGGCCAGGCGACCATTGAATTCTCTGAAGATAAATGCATCCTCGGCATTCAGGGCGATCTGAACAACGTCGCCGCCCGCGCCATCATCACCTTCAAGCTTTTCTAGTTTGATTCTACTTGCATAAAAGCAGCCGCCTTCGGGTGGCTGTTTTTTTATTCCCCGATATTATTCGTATCTTTGCAAAAATCTAGAAAAGACTATGTTTGAGACGGTTCTGTGGACAATGATGGTGCTGGGGGTCGTGGTGTTCGTGTCCTTGTATTTCGTGGATGCCGGATATGGCAAAATGATTTCTCCCAAGTGGGGACCGACGGTTCCGAACCGCCTGGGCTGGATGCTGATGGAATGCCCCGTCTTCTTCATCGTGTTCGCCCTCTGGGTCAACAGCGAAGTGAAGACGAGCCTCCCCTATCTACTCTTTCTGCTGCTCTTCGAATTCCATTATTTTTACCGGAGTTTCCTCTTTCCCCTCCGTCTGAGCGGCCGCTCAAGAATGCCCCTTGCCATCGTGGCGATGAGCATCTGCTTCAACCTCATCAACGGCTACATCCAGGGCTGGTGGCTCTTCCGCATCGCTCCTGAGGCCGGTTACTATACCTCCACGTGGATTTTTTCGCCCCAGTTTATCATCGGAACGGCCGTTTTCTTTTCTGGCATGATCATCAACCGCCAGTCCGACCAGATTGTCCGCAACCTTCGCGCTCCCGGCGACACCCGTCACTATTTCCCGAGGGGCGGTTTCTACAACTACGTCACCTCCGCCAACTACTTCGGCGAAATCCTCGAGTGGTTCGGCTGGGCTATCCTCACCTGGAGCATGGCCGGCTTCGTATTCTTCTGGTTCACCTGCGCCAACCTCGTCCCCAGGGCCAATTCCATCTGGCACAAATATGCCCAGGAATTCCCCGAAGAATTTGCCCAGGCCAAACCCAAACGTATCATCCCCTTCATCTATTGATATGAGCGAACTCTTTACTCCCTTCCGTCTCGGCCCCATTGAACTTCGCAACCGTACACTGCGAAGCGCGGCGTTCGAAAACATGTGTACGGGAAACAAGCCGAGCCAGATGCTGAAAGACTACCACGTGAGCGTCGCCCGTGGCGGTATCGGGATGACCACCGTAGCCTATTGTTCGGTGGACCGCAGCGGTGTCTCCTTCGACGGCCAGCTCTATGTCCACGATGAGATAAAAAAGGATTTGAAGGACCTTACGGACGCCATCCACGCCGAGGGCGCCAAAGTGTCCATCCAACTCGGGCATTGCGGCAACATGACGCATTTCTACACCTGCGGCAACCGCATTCCGGTGGGTGCCTCCACGGGCATCAACCTCTACTCGCCCACCTTCGCCCGCGGCCTTCGCAAAGATGAAATCGCCGAGATTGTAAAGCACTTCGGCGAAGCGGTGGACTTCTGCCGCGAATGCGGCTTCGACTGCGTCGAAATCCACGCAGGTCACGGCTACCTCATCTCCCAATTCCTCTCCCCCTACACCAATCACCGCCGCGACGAATACGGCGGCTCCCTCCAGAACCGGATGCGTTTTATGAACGAAGTGCTGGACGAGGTGATGAAACACGCCGGCGACGACATGGCCGTCATCGTGAAGACCAATATGTTCGACGGCTTCAAAAAAGGCCTGCAGGTGGAAGAGTGCCTTACCGTAGCGAAAGAGATTGAAAAACACGGCGTACACGGCATCGTGCTCAGCGCCGGCTTCGTCAGCAAGGCACCGATGGTCATTCTGGGCGGAGCGATGCCCCTCAAGACCTTGGCCTGGTATATGAACCCCTGGACCTTCTGGTGGCTCAAAATGGGTCTGGCCCTGGCGGGGCGGCTGCTGATTCCGACCGTCCCCTACCACGAACTCTACTTCCTCGAGACGGCCAAGCGCTTCCGCAAGGAATTGAAACTGCCCCTGATCTATGTAGGCGGTGTCCAAAGCCGGGCCAACTGCGAGACGGTCCTCTCCGAGGGCTTTGATTTGATGCAAATGGGCCATGTGCTTATTCACGACCCCGCTTTCGTCAACAAGATGAAGGAAGAAGGCATGGACTGCCGTTCGGGCTGCCTGCGTTCAAACTACTGCGTAGGAAGAATGTACACGCTGGAGATGAAGTGCCATCACTGCGTAGAGAATATGCCTTCTAAACTCCGGAAGGAAATCGAAGAAGCCGAAAAGGTCAATTCCAAAAATCTGGGACTGTCCTAGTTGATCATCGCCAGATAAATCACGCCGGCGGGAATCGCAAAGAGCGCGCTGTCGAACCGGTCCAGGAAACCGCCGTGGCCCGGAATGATGGAGCCGCTGTCCTTTACGTTGTAGTGGCGTTTCCACTGGGACTCAAAGAGGTCACCGTACACGCCGAAGATGTCCATCACGGCGCCCAGCGCCAGGCAATGATACCAGGGGGCGTTAATCCATCCCACCTGCCCCATTATCCAGGCGGCGAGGACGGCCATTACGAAGCCGCCGATAGCCCCAATCCAGGACTTCTTCGGAGAAATGGCCGGGAAGAGTTTCTTGCCGTATTTCTGTCCCAGCGCCATGCCGAAGCAGTAGGCGCCCACATCCGACGCCCAGATAATCACAAAGAACGCCAGCAGCGGAAGACCGTTGAAGGTTCCGCCCTGGAAAGCGATAAAATTGGTCAGCGCCAACGGGAAAGCAATGTAGAGGATGCCCGTGTATAGGTTGGCGAATTCCCCGAAACTGGCGCGGTCTTTCGTATAGAGCGAACCGATCATCACCAGCAGCACGGGAATGAATGCCAGTGCCAATACTTTTCCCGGCCAGTCATAGGCACAGATACCGAAAGCCAGGAAAAAGAGGAAAATCGAAGAAAATATGGCCCAGGTACGGGATACCTTGTAGCGGCCGCCCATCGTCATCTGGTAGAATTCCATCATGGAAACGACCAGAATCAGGAGCATCAGGGCCACGAATGAGAATGGCTTCCACAGAAGGCCGGACACCATAATGAAGGCGAAGGCAACGCCGGACAGCGTACGTACAATCAGGGTTTTCATCAGGCTTTAAAGGTTTCAGGTTCAGTACTTTCTTCAGAGGCTTTGGGCTTCGCACCGGCCTTCGGACCGAAGATTTTCTCCACGTCATCGGCGTAGATAACCTCCCGGTCCATCAGAAGCCCGGCGAGCTGCAGGAAGCCCTCCTTATGTTCGAGCAGCAGTTTGCGCGTCTTGTCCTGGATTTCGGAAACGAGTTGCTTGACTTCCGCATCGATCAACTCGGCCGTCTTCTCGCTATAGGGATTGGTCAGTTCGTAACCGCGGGAACCGGTGCTGTCGTAGTAGGACAGCGTACCCACCTTCTCGCTCATACCGTAGTATTTGACCATCGAATAGGCCATCGCAGTCAGGCGTTCCAGATCGTTCAATGCGCCCGTAGAAGGCTGTCCGTTCACGATTTCCTCGGCCACGCGCCCGCCGATGAGCGAACACATCTCGTCCATCATCTGATCGCGGGTCACCAGCACGCGCTCCTCGGGAAGATACCAGGCGGCACCCAGGGACTGTCCCCTCGGCACAATGGTCACCTTGAAGAGCGGATGGGCGTTCGGAAGCAGCCAGCTGACCGTCGCGTGGCCGGCCTCGTGGTGGGCCACCGAACGTTTTTCTTCTTCGGTAATAATCTTGTTCTTGCGCTCCAGGCCTCCGATAATGCGGTCCACGGCCTCCGTGAAGGCCTGTTTGTCCACGGCGGACTTGTTGTTGCGGGCCGCGTTCAGCGCCGCTTCGTTGCAGACATTGGCGATATCCGCACCGGAAAAGCCCGGGGTATGTTTGGCCAGGAAATCCAGGTCGAAATCGCTCGCCAGTTTGATCTTGCGAAGATGGACCGTGAAAATCTCCTTGCGCTCGTTCAGGTCGGGCAGGTCCACGTGGATCTGGCGGTCGAAACGGCCGGCACGCATCAGGGCCTGGTCGAGAATGTCTGCCCGGTTGGTCGCAGCCAGGATAATGACGCCGCTGTTCGAGTCGAAACCGTCCATTTCCGTCAGAAGCTGGTTGAGTGTATTCTCGCGTTCATCGTTGGAGGAGAAGCCCGCCGCTTTGCCACGGGCCCGTCCGACAGCATCGATTTCGTCGATAAAGACAATGCACGGGGCTTTCTGCTTCGCCTGGTTGAACAGGTCCCGCACGCGGGAAGCACCCACGCCCACGAACATCTCCACGAAATCGGAGCCGGAAATGGAGAAGAAAGGCACATTGGCCTCCCCTGCCACCGCCTTCGCGAGCAGCGTCTTACCCGTTCCCGGAGGGCCTACGAGCAGGGCGCCCTTGGGGATTTTGCCTCCCAGGGCGGTATATTTCTTGGGATTCTTCAGGAAATCCACGATCTCCATCACCTCCTCTTTCGCACCGGAAAGGCCGGCCACGTCCTTGAAGGTCACCTGCATTTTGTTCTTGTCGGCCAGCTTGCCGGTGGATTTACCCACGCCGAACACGCCGCCGGGGCCGCCCTGTCCGCGACCGGTCATCGAGCGCATCATAAAGAGCCACATCACAATGATAATCACCGGGAAAAGCAGCCACTCCAGCGCATTCTGCCAGAATTTCTCATCGTTTTCGATCACCACCTTGAAACGCTCGTCTTCCGGAAGGGATTCATTGAGCGCGCCGAACATTTCTTCGGCATTGAAACTGGCGGAAACCAGAAAGGTAAAATGCGGGGATTTGCGGGGAAGACCGCCCTCATACTTGGACTCGTACCCCCCGATGCGGTCCGGACGCAACGTCACTTTGCCCATAAAATCGTTGCGCACAAACACGATTTCCTTGATATCGCCCTTTCCGGCCATTTCCCGCACGTCGTCCCACTCCACTTTCTGCGGACTGCCGCCGGCCACGGGATTCAGCAACAGCCAGACCAGACCAATCGTCAGAATCAGATACAACCAGGAAAAGTTGATTTTGATGATCTTCGGATTGCGGTTATTATTGTTTTTCTTGGATGCCATATATTTTATAACTTTGTATCCTGCAAATATACAAAAAAACCTTCAATGGACATTATCTGGTACGAAGAATTGCAGTCTACGCTGGATGCGGCCGCAGAGCGTGCTTCGCAACTGAAAGACCGTAGCATCATTGCCTCGGGGCTGCAGACCCGGGGACGCGGCCAGGGCGGCAACAAATGGCTGTCCGCTCCCTGGGAGAACCTGCTGTTCTCGCTGCTGTTGAAGGACTTCAAGCTCTTCGGCCTTTCTCCCCTCCCCGCCGAAAAGCAGTTTCTGCTCAGCCGAGCCGCCGCCCTCTCCGTCGTGCATTACCTCGAAGGCTTCGGCTTGAAGGCAAGCATCAAATGGCCCAACGATATTTATGTAGGAGATCGGAAAATCTGCGGCATCCTGATTGAAAACGCCCTGCGCGGAGACAGGATGGGACGTTGCATCATCGGTATCGGCATCAACCTGGGCCAGAAAGCGTTTTCTCCGGACCTTCCCAACCCCACGTCCGTCGCCCTTCTGACCGGCCGCCGCTTCGACCGATCCGCCCTCGAAAGTGAACTGATCCGCTGGAGCGAATGCTTTGAAAATCTGCTGCCGCTTTCCGAAGCGTCCCTTACCGAGAAGTATGAAACGCTGCTCTACCGCAAAGGCGTCCCTGCCCCCTATCGGGACAGCCGGAGCGGTGAAGAATTCAGCGGCATTTTGCTGGGTACCCGCCCGGACGGAACCCTTCGCCTGCGGGACGAAAAGGGCTTTGAACGCAATTACCGCTTCAAAGAGGTGGAATTTATCGTATAATTTCTTATCTTTGCAAGAACTAACACAATAAGGTATGCGCATTCACAGAGACGGATTGGGTACCATCGCAGGCATCTGGCTTGTCTGCCTGGGCATTATGTTCCTCATCAGTTGGCTGGTCAAGCCCATTTGGATCGTCGTCCCCATCTGCGTGATTCTCACATTCCTGATGTGCTTTATCCTCTATTTCTTCCGCGTCCCCGTGCGTCGCGGCAACATCGACAGCCCCAAGGCAGTGACCTCCGTCGCCGACGGCGAAGTCGTCATTATCGAGAAGGTCTTCGAAGAGGAATACCTCAAGAAAGAATGCATCCAGATTTCCGTGTACATGAATTTCTTCAACATGCACGTGAATTTCTGGCCCGTCACCGGCACCTGCACCTATTACAAGTACCATCCCGGCAAGTATTTCCTCGCCTTCATGCCCAAAGCCTCCGAACTCAACGAGCATACCTCCATCGCCATGAAAACGGAAGACGGCCAGGAGATTTTCTTCAAACAGATTGCCGGTACCTTTGCGCGCCGCATCGTCTGCAAAGCGAAAGAAGGCGTCAGCGGAGAAAGGGGCCGGCAGTGCGGCCTGATCAAGTTCGGCTCCCGCATCGACCTTTTCGTCCCCCTGGATGCCGATATCAAGGTGGAAGTGGGCGATGATGTCGTCGCCTGCCTGAGCGTGCTGGCCGAGCTGAAATAGCGCCGGCGCTTAAATTTTTCAGGGAAATACTTACCCGCGCATCGCCGCCACCGTCGCGGCGGGATTTTCGCTTTTGAACACGGCGGAACCGGCCACGAGGATGTCTGCGCCGCATTCCACGAGTTTGGCGGAGTTCTTCGGGCTCACGCCGCCGTCCACTTCAATCATCGTATCAAGGCCGCGACGGTCAATCTCCTGCCGGATGGTCGCTACCCGCTCGTAGGTATCTTCGATGAACGACTGTCCGCCGAAACCGGCAAAGACCGACATGATGACCACGAAATCGCAGACGTCGAGATAGGGATAGAGTTTCTCGACCGGAATATTGGGATTGATGGCCAGACCGGCCTTCACCCCGTTGTTGGAAATGATGCCGAGCACCGACTCCGGATCATCCCTGGTCGCATCCAGATGGAAACTCACCAGTCCGGCGTGGGGAATCTTGCAGAAACGCTCCAGATAGACCTGAGGGTGCTGAATCATCAAGTGGATATCCAGCGGCTTCTCCGCGATTTTGGCCATTGCCTCGATAACGGGAAAGCCGTAGGAAATGTTGGGCACGAAACGGCCGTCCATCACATCCAGGTGGAACAGGTCGGCATGCTCGTTCACCATCCGTACGTCCTTTTCGAGATGCAGGAAGTCTGCCGCGAGCATCGAGGGGGAGATCAGCGGAGTCATATTCAGCGTTTAACCGGATTGAGCACCTTCTCGATATCAGCCACGTACTGGCGGAACACCTTGTCGGTCTCCATCAGATCCTGCACAGTGGAGCAGGCGTGAAGAACGGTTGCATGGTCCTTGCCGCCGATTTCCGCACCGATGGTAGAGAGGGATATATTGGGTATGTAGTTGCGCGAGAGATACATGGCAATCTGCCGGGCCTGCACGAACTGACGCTTGCGCGAACGGCTCAGGAGCATATCCCGGGTAAGGTCGAAATACTCGCAGACCGATTTGACCACCTTATCGAGCGTAATGTCGTTCTTGGGCTCCCCTACCACATGGCTCACCAACTGGCGAGCCAGATCGAGGGTGATTTCCTTCTTGGCGAGGGTAGCGTTGGCCACCAGGGAGGTCATCACGCCTTCAAGTTCGCGGAAGTTCGTGCGGATGCTCGTTGCCAGGAAGTCGATTACCTCCTCGCTCAACTCCACGCCTTCGCGGGCGCTGCGGCTGCGGAGCATGGCAACGCGCGTTTTGTAATCCGGAACGGTCAGTTCCACGTTGAGTCCCCATTTCAGGCGGGAAAGCAGGCGCTCTTCAAAGGTCTGCAACTCCACGGGTGGACGGTCGGAGGTGAAAATCAACTGTTTGCCGGCCTGGTGCAGCTGGTTGAAGATATGGAAAATGGCACGCTGGACACCCGGCGAGGCCATTTCCTGGATGTCATCGACGATCAGGACGTCAATCCGGGCGTAGAAATTCAGAAAATCCGTAATCTCGTTTCTCTGGGACGCATCCATAAACTGGACCTTGAAGCGTCCGCCGGGAACATACAGCACCACGAGCTCGGGATGCTGCTCCTTGATGGCAATGCCGATGGCCTGCGCGATATGCGTCTTGCCCAGACCGGGACCGCCGAAGATAAAGAAAGGATTGAAGGTGGCCTTACCGGGCTGGACGGCAATGCTCTTGCCGGCCGTCACAGCCATGTGGTTGCACTCCCCTTCAATGAGATTTTCGAAGGAATAGTTCCGATTGAGGTTCGGATTGATCTTCAGGCGCTGAACGCCGGGAATCACATAGGGGTTGGAAGACGCACCGCCCGCCGAGAACGTCGGAACGGACACCGGTTTGTTCTCCGGCTCCCTGCCGGGCAGGGAAGGGACGTCCATCGTATGGTTGCGGGCCACGGAGATACGGTAATTAAGCCGGGCATCCATACCGATGACCCGAACGAGGGTCTTTTTCAGGACGTTCAGGAAGTGGGTCTCCAGAAAATCGCGGTAAAAATCGGAAGGGACTTCAAGGGTCAGGGTATGACCTTCCAGGCGCACCGCCTTCAGCGGCTTGAACCAGGTGGAATACTGCTGCGGATCCACGATATTCTTAATGATATCGAGACAGTCGCTCCACGCTGTTATGTGATTTGCCTGTTCCAATTTTCGAATAGGATTTTCATCAGTTTTGTTTGCTTAGCAAAGTTGATGAAAAAAAATTGAAAAAAATTTTTATTTGCTATTGACAATTAAAAAAATTTGACAGTACAGGCAAACTTACAAAAATTTTTAATTTAGATATAACTAATTGATTTTCAATTATAAATATGTAGCAAATTCTCCTAAATGCACTATTTCAAGCATAGTTAATTTTGAATAATTCAAAATAATATAACTGCTTGAAAAATACGGTTTTCCTGCCTATTTTTTGCACGGAGAAACCCCTTTTTCGTCTATCAACACGATAAAAGAATCAGGGTATTTTTTCTTCACTTCGACGCTCATTTTTTTCACCGGCTCGAGGGAGGCGCTGCGTCCTACAATATATTTATAGAAACGGCCGTCCTTGATGGGCTGCGCGTCGGGATATCCCTCGATTTTCCGGTCCGACCTGGCGCTGACCAGCACCTGGATGCCATAGGTCTCGGCCGCATATTCCGCTGCAGGCACCACTGGTTCGGGAGCGGAGGTGGCCACGGTGGTCTCATAGTTCTTCTTGAAGGCCAGGAAACCGTTGCAGATGGCTTCCGCCACCTGGTCGATCCCCTCTTTGGTCTTCAGATACGCCAGGTCTTTCGCGTTGGAGATAAATCCGCACTCCAGCAGCACGGCCGGCATCGAAGTGCGCCACAAGACATAAAAATTGTCCTGGGACACGCCCCTGCGGGCCAGGGAAGTCGGCGCAATGGCTCCGTCCATACAGCAGGCGAAATAGAGACTCTGTTCGTAATAGGCGCTCTGAATAAGGTTGAAAACGATGGCGGAGGCCGGGTCGGAAGGGTCGAAGCCCTTGTACTTGACCGAATAGTCTTCCTCGAGCATGACGACCGAGTTCTCCCGCTTGGAGACATTCATATTGAGGCCGAACACATCGTTGCCCGGATTGCGGGACTCGCCCAGAATATGGGCGGAGAAGCCGTTGGGAGAGGTTTTTGTGCTGGCGTTGATATGTATGGAGATAAAGAGATTGGCCTTGTTGCGGTTGGCGATTTCGGCACGTTCCAACAGGGGCAGGAACACATCCTTACGACGCGTAAGCACCACTTTCACGTCCGGACAGGCCGCTTTGATCTTCTCTTCGGTGGCCTTTGCGATGGACAGAACCAGGTTTTTCTCGTAGGTTTTCTTGTCCTTGCTGACCGCACCGGCGTCCTTACCACCATGTCCCGGATCGAGCACGACCGTCTCCAAACGCAGTCCGACAGACTCCTCCGCCTTCGCGGGAAGGAGGGAAAAAGACAGCAGCAGGGCCAGGCAGATGGTTCCTAAATTTTTCATTTGACAAATTTATCACTAAATTTGCAGATTGCAAACTGTGGATTGACTTTTTTGATCTTATTGCCTCATATACCCCTTCGCAAAACCGTCCGAAAGGCCGCGCTCGTTCTGATTTCCATCGGGCTCTTGTCGTTTCTTTTCTCTTCCCCGCTTTCCGCGCAGGGAGGTGCAAAGAAAAACGGGCGCAAAGCCGCAAAGGAAAAAGTGGACAGCGTCCCCGTGCTTTCCGACTCAGCGAGGGCCGTTCTGGACAGCATCCACCGCGCCGACAGCATTCACAGGGCCGACAGCGTGGACCTTCTCCACAAAAGTTCGCTGGAGATGCCAGCCTTCACCAACGCCCGCGACTCCATCATCGAGCAGTTTACCGAAGGGAAACGCATCATCTACTAGTCCGGCGACGTC
>JAGCXP010000020.1 GCA_017961345.1 Bacteroidales bacterium
TCATTGTATAATAATATAAAATTCTAAGCTCAATCTCTGACCTTGTCAATTCCAAAAGAATCAACGCTTCTCGAATTTGTTGAACTCCATCAAAATGAAGTTCTTGGTTCGGTACTTGCTTGTACTTGTCAATACTGATTTTATTCAGTATTTCCCTCAGTCTTGTCAATGATCTTGTAACTTTTTCCGCCTGGGTTTTCCCAAACGGGCTGCAAAGTTAAGCAACTTTTTTTATTCTGCAAATTTTTCTATCCATTTTTGAAAAGATTTTTTCTTGATAAATCTGGAAAGATTTCCTAAATTTGTATCCCGGAGCCAAAAATGTCCGGGCACCACATACCGACACACTAATACCATTTTATCTTATGAAGAATTATTTTGACCTTCGCGGCCAGGTGGCCGTCGTTACCGGCGCTTCCACCGGCCTGGGCCTGCAAATGGCAAAAGCGTTTGCCAATCAAGGTGCCAACCTCGTGCTACTGGCCCGCCGCCAGAACCTGTTGGATGAGAATGCCAAAGCCATTGAGGCGGAGTTCGGCGTGAAGTGCCTGCCGTTTGCCTGCGACATTACGGACTCCGAGCGGGTGAAAGCCGCCGTGGCCGCAACGATGGAGCGTTTCGGTCGGGTGGACATCCTGATGAACAATGCCGGAACCGGCGCCACGGGCCCTGCCGAGACCATCACCGACGAGCAGTTCAAGCACGAGATGGACATCGACCTTTACGGCACGTTCCTTTGCGCCCGCGAGTTCGGCAAGGAGATGATCAAGGCCGGATATGGCCGCGTCATCAACATCGCTTCGATGTATGGCCTGGTGGGCAATATCATTGTCGGTAGCGCGCCCTATCATGCGGCGAAAGGCGGTGTGGTGAACCTCACGCGCGCTCTCGCGGCCGAGTGGGGCAAGTATGGCATTACGGTCAACAGCATCTGTCCGGGCTATTTCTACACGGATCTGACGACCGCCACCCTGGATTCCGATTTCTTCCAGACGCTCGCCAAGAACAGCATTCCGATGGCGCGCTACGGAAAGGAAGGAGAACTCGATACCTGCGCCCTCTTCCTCGCTTCGCCGCTGAGCACCTACGTCAACGGCCAGAATATCGCGGTGGACGGCGGTTATACTTGCATCTAGCGACAAGGCGTCCGGCGCGGAGCCGATCCCTCTAAAATAAAAGAACGGGCCTCATCGGGGCCCGTTCTTATTCTAATCCGCGGCGTAGCGGGGGAATGGCGATTACTTCGTCGCTTTCTCGAGTTTCTTCTTGGCGTTCTTGCTCTCGCGAAGGTTCTTCTTGGCGGTTTCCAGCTCCTTCTTGGCTTCCTTGATTCTCGCCTCGTTGGCTTTGATATCCTTCTTCTCGTTCTGGATGTCCTTGTTATACCTCTTGATGTCCTTGTCCACGTCTTTAATCCGCTTCTGGTAGTCCTTTACGCGGCTTTCCGCATCCTTGATTTCGCTTTTGATATCGTTCAGGCGGCTCTTTTCATCGGAATCGATTTTCTTGTCGTCTTTCATGCTCTTCTCGGTGGCCTTGTAGGCGTCCTTCAGAGCTTTGACTTCGCTTTGTGCACTCTTGAGCTGCTCCTGCAGGCTCTTCTTCACCTCTTTGTTCTCTTTGATTTTGTTCTGGGAACGGGAGATATTGTCCTTGCTACGGCTGATTTCCCGCTTGGCCTGGTTTTCTACGTCGTTTTTATTTTTCTGGGCGTCCGTGACGGCTTGCTCTTGCTGGGCGATGGTATCGTCGAGAATGTCTTTGGTGTCGTTCTGAGCCTGAGCGGGCACCATCAGCAGCGCAGCGAGGGCGCTAAGGAGAAAGGTCTTTTTCATAGGTTTATCTGCATAATTTGCTGCAAAGATAAATATTTTTGCGGGAATGAAAACAAAATGTGTATCTTTGCTAGACAATAAGATAACACTAAAACGACGATACCATGAAAAAGATTGGGTTGGCTCTGCTTTTCTGTGCCTTCTTGTTTTCGGCCTGTGAGCGGCTTCCGAAAGTGACGGAAGTGCCCGATTATCTGAAACCGATTGTCAATCCTACCGGCGGTGGGGAATCCGGCGGCGGCGAGAGCGGTGGAGGCGGTGAAGGCGGCGGTGGCGGCCAGGAGGATACCTCGACCGGCTCCGTGGGCCTGGGCGATGCGCAGTTACCCGTCAATCCGCTCAACTAAGCGCTTTCTAACTCAGCGACGGCTTCGGTGGCTCATTTTGAAAATTCAAAAGTGTTTGCTACCTTTGCAGCCGCTTTTGGGGTATTAGCTCAGTTGGTAGAGCGCCAGGTTCGCAATCTGGAGGTCAGGGGTTCGACCCCCCTATGCTCCACAGATATCGCTGTCAAATCGGCGTATTGCGGAGATTGTGACAAATCTCCGTTTTAGTTTATGCAAACCGCACAACCATGAAAAGAAGTTCCCGTTTTCCCGTGGCGCTGCTGGTCGCAGCCTGCGCATTTTCTTCCTGCAAACTGGATTTGCCCAAAGAGGAACAGACCTCCTTCGAGACCCTGACGATAGAAAAACAGGACATCGTCATTCCCGTCAAATTCAGCGCAAAACTGAAAGGACATTCGGATGTCACCATCTCTCCGCAGGTCAGCGGACAGCTTTTGCGCATCGCCGTCAGCGAGGGTCAGCAAGTCCGCCAAGGAACGGTTCTCTTCCAGATCGATTCGCGCAATGCCCAGCTGGACCTCGAGGCCGCCCAGGCCAACCTGTTTGCCGCCCAGGCCCAGGAGAACAGCGCGAAGATGGAATATGAGTCCAACCGGAACCTGTTCGACAAGAATATCGTCAGCCGCCACATGCTGGAAAACTCCGAGAATAGTTACAAGCAGGCCCAGGCTGCCGTCAAGCAGGCGGAGGCGGCGTTGAGCCGGGCGAAGGTCAACCTCGGTTTCTGTACCATCACCTCGCCCGTGGCCGGCGTCATCGGTGAGATTCCCGTGTTTGCCGGCGACCAGGTCTCGCCTGGCACCCGTCTTACGATGGTCAGCGGCAATTCGGTGATGCACGCCATTTTCTCTTTGCCGGAAGCGGAACTGGAAGCGGCTTATGCCAATGGTTTCAAAGGTAAGCTGGATGATGCCCTGAAGCTGTTCCCGGACGTCACGTTCGTGATGAAGAACGGCACCGAATATCCCCACAAGGGCCGCATCGTGAGCGTTACCGGCGTGGTGAACGCCGCCACCGGAACCATCCAGTGCAAGGCCGCTTTCCCCAATCCGGACGGAATCCTCTACAGCGGTATCCAGGGAAGCATCGTCTTCCCGGCCGATGAAAAGGGTGTCATCCTGATTCCCCAGAATGCCCTCGTGCGTCTGCAGGACAAATCGCTGGTGTACAAGGTTCAGCCCGACAGCACCGCCGCCGCCGTCGTCGTCACGACCCAATCTTCCGGCAGCGGCCAGGACATCATCGTCCGCACCGGGCTCCAGGAGGGTGACGTAATCGTGACCGAGGGAGCCAATAACGTACAGGAAGGACAGCGAGTACTCTTCTGATTATGAAAGGAAGCTTCTTTGTCAAAAGATATGTGATGGCCTGCGCCATCTCTATCGTCATCGCCTTTGTCGGATTCATCGCCATTGTCGGACTGCCCGTCGAGCAGTATCCCGATATCGCCCCTCCGACCGTCCGTGTCTCGACCAATTATACCGGAGCCGACGCCGGCACCATCATGAAGGCGGTGATCCAGCCGCTCGAAGAGAACATCAACGGCGTGCCGGGTATGACCTACATTACGAGCAGCGCCTCTTCCTCGGGCGAAGTCTCCATCGTCGTCTATTTCAAACAGGGGCTCGACCCCGACCTGGCCGCCGTCAACGTCCAGAACCGTGTCAGCCGGGCGACGGCCCTGCTGCCGGCCGAAGTGGCGAAGGTGGGTGTCCAGGTGCAGAAACAGCAGAACAACATCCTCCACATCGGCGCGCTGAAGAGCAAGGACGGCAAGTATGATGAAAACTTCATCTCCAACTACATCGACATCAACGTCAAGCCGCGCCTGATGCGTATCTCCGGCGTGGGCGACGTGATGGCCCTGGGAAACACCTACGCCCTGCGTATCTGGCTCAAACCCGACGTGATGGCCCAGTACGGGCTCGAACCCAACGACGTGTTCGCGGCCATCGGCGGGCAGAGTTTCGTGACGGCGACGGGTTCGCTCGGCGAGCAGTCCGAGAACGCCTATCAGTACTCGATGGAATACAAGGGTACGCTCCAGACGGTGGAGGAATTCAACGACATCGTCCTGCGCTCGGGCGACGGCGGCCATCTGATGCGTCTGAGCGACGTTGCCGACGTGGAAATCGGTGCGGTGAGCTACAACTTCACTTCCGATATCGACGGGATGCCCGGTGCCATCTACATGGTGTTCCAGGCCCCCGGCGCCAATGCGACCGAGGTGAACGCCCGCATCCACAAACTGTATGAAGACCTCAAGCCGACGATGCCCGCGGGGCTGGAGTTCGAGATCCTGCAGACCTCCGACGACTTCCTCTTCGCGGCCATTCACAATGTGGTGGAGACGCTCATCATCGCCATCATCCTGGTGATCCTCGTGGTCTATTTCTTCCTTCAGAACTTCAAGGCCACGGTCATTCCGTCCATCAGTATCATCGTTTCGCTTCTGGGTACCTTCGCCATCGTTCAGCTGGCAGGTTTCTCACTGAACATCCTGACGCTGTTCGCGCTGGTGCTGGCCATCGGTACGGTGGTCGATGACGCCATCGTCGTGGTGGAAGCGGTGATGGCCAAGATGGAATCCGGCATCCAGGATGCCCGACAGGCCACCGGCGAAGCGATGAGCGAGGTGACGGTGGCCGTCATCTCCTGTACGCTGGTGTTTATGGCCGTGTTCATCCCCGTGGCGTTCATGCCGGGCACCTCCGGCAGTTTCTTCCTCCAGTTCGGCGTCACGCTGGCCTCTTCCGTCGGTCTCTCCTGCATCTCGGCTTTGACGCTGTGTCCCGCACTCTGCGCCCTGATGCTGAAGGTCTCGGAGGAAAAATCGGAGCGCAAGAGCCTGGGATACTATGTCCGGAAGGCCTACACGGTCAGTTACAATGCCATTCTCGGAAAATACAAGAACGGCGTATCCAAATTCATCAAACGCCCGCACGTTTCCTGGATCCTGCTGGCCCTCGCCGCCGTCCTGCTGGTTGTCTTTATGAGAGGACTGCCGGGCGGTCTGGTCCCGCAGGAGGATCAGGGCGTGTTCTTCGCCGAAGTGCGCGCGCCGGAAGGATGTACGCTGCACGAGACCCAGGAGATTGTCCGCCGCCTCGAGGAGAAGGTCAGGCAGATTCCGGAGATGGACAATTATGCGGTGGTCAGCGGCTACGGAATGATGGCCGGCCGCTCCGGCAGCAGCTACGCCACGATTATCGTCCGTCTGAAGAACTGGGACGACCGTCCCGGTATGAATCACGACATCGTGCTGGTCTATGCCCGCTTCGCGGCCGCCTGCAGCAGCATCAAGAACGCACAGGTCATCCCCTTCCAGATGCCCCAGGTGCCCGGTTACGGCAGCAACAACTGCGTCAATCTGGTGCTCGAGGATCTGAACGAACGGCCGATGTCGGAATTCAACGAGGACGCCAACCGCTTCCTTGCGAAACTCGGTCAGCGTCCCGAAATCATGATGGCGATGAGCACCTATTCGGAGCGTTTCCCGAAATACCAGGTCAGCGTCGACGCGCCCCAATGCGACCGGGCCGGTGTCTCGCCGGCGACCGTCCTTGAGACCCTGGGCGCCTTCTGCGGCGGTGCGTACATCGGTAATTTCAACCAGTTCGGCAAGGTGTACCGCATCATGGCCAACGCCGCGCCGGAATACCGTCTCGACCCGTCTTCGCTTAACAACATGTTCGTGAAGGTGCACGGCGGCAAGATGGCCCCCCTGTCCGAGTTCGTGAACCTGAAGGAAATCGTCGGTTCGGCGTCCGTGGAACACTTCAACCTCTATCCGAGCATCACCTGTGGCGTGATGGCTGCCGGCGGCTATTCGGAAGGTGACGCCCACAAGGCCATCGCGGAGGTGTTCAAGGCCACGATGCCCCGCGGTTACAGTTATGAGTACAGCGGTATGTCCCGCGAAATGGAAGAGACTTCCGGCAGCAATGCCACGGCCATGATCTATCTGATCTGCGCCATTCTCATCTACCTGATTCTGGCATCCCTCTACAACTCCTGGTTCACCCCCTGGGCGGTTTTGCTGTCCGTTCCCTTCGGTCTGATGGGCTCGTTCGGCATTACCTATCTGGCGGCGCAGTTCCAGCTGCCCGGAATGGAGAACAACATCTATCTGCAGACGGGCGTCATCATGCTGATCGGCCTGCTGGCCAAGACGGCCATCCTGATTACCGAGTTCGCTTCCGAGCGGCGCGCGCAGGGTATGTCCATTCCCGAGGCGGCCTTCGCGGCCTGTCAGGAGCGCCTGCGCCCGATCCTGATGACCGTCGTCACGATGATAGCGGGTATGATTCCGCTGATCGTTTCCGGCGGCGCGGGTGCCAACGGCAACCGGGTGCTCGCCCTCGGCGTGACGGCCGGTATGGCGGTGGGTACGCTGGCCCTGTTGTTTGTCGTCCCTGCCTTCTTCATCATTTTCCAAAAGCTGCACGAGCGTTTCCAGGGAAAAGAAACCAAAGAGAAATGACGATTATGAAGACCAAAGGAATCCTTGCGCTCGCACTCCTGGGCATTCTGCTTTCGGGTTGCAGCATCTATAAGAAATATGAGTCCAAAGCCTCCGTTCCGGACGACGCCTTCGGGGTCGGAGTGAGTTCTTCCGAGGACGGTTCCATCGCGGAAATGTCCTGGCGCGAATTCTTCAAGGATCCCGTGCTGCAGGAACTCATCGACTCGGTGCTTGCCCGCAACACCGACCTCAACTCCGCCCGCCTCGCCGTCGAAAAATCGGAAGCGGCCCTCACGGCGGCCAAACTGGGTTACCTGCCCTCGCTGGGACTCTCGCCGCAGGTCGGGGTCGGCAGTTTCCAAGGCAGCGAAGCCGCGCTCACCTACAGTCTGCCCCTGCAGCTTTCCTGGGACATCGATCTCTTCGGCCGAAACACCACCAAGAAACGCAAGGCGGAAGTGCTGCTGAAAGAGGCGAAAATCCGGGAGGAGGGCGTTCGCGCCAACCTGATCAGCACGGTGGCCCAGCAGTACCTTCTCCTGCTGGTGCTCGACTGCCAGCTGGAAATCCTGACGGTGACGGACAGCCTGAGAAGCGCCTCGCTGGAGTCGCAGCGGGCGATGTGGGAGAACGGGAAAATCTACTCTCCCGCCGTCAACCAGATGGAGTCTTCGTATCTGGGCGTGAAGAGCCAGATTGCAGACGTGCGCCGCCGCATTCTCGGTACGGAGAATGCCATCTGCCGCCTGCTCGCCGTCTCTCCCCGGACCGTCAAGCGAAACGGCTGGGGCGATTTCTCCCTTCCCGAGTGTATCGGCATCGGCGTTCCCGCCTCCCTGCTGCAATACCGTCCGGACGTCCGGCTCGCGGATCTCGCCATGGCGGAAGCCTACTATGACACCCAGGCCGCCCGTCAGGCCTTCTATCCCGACCTCACGCTTTCCGGTCTGGTCGGCTGGGCCAACAACGCCGGTTCGGTCATCGTCAATCCCGGAGCCCTGCTTCTCAACGCCCTGGGCCAGCTCACCCAGCCGGTCTTTGCCCGCGGCAAACTCATAGCGAACAAGAAGATCGCCCAGCTGACGGAAAAGGACATCCAGCAGAAATATGTACAGACCGTCATCAATGCCGGCAACCAGGTCAACGAAGCCCTGGCCGACTGTCAGCTTGCCCTCGAAAAACACGAATACTTCCACCGCCAGGTGGAGGTGTTGCAGGATGCTTATACGGGGACGACCCAGCTGATGGAAAGCGCCAAAGCCAGTTACCTGGAGGTGCTGACCGCCCAGGAATCCCTTCTGAGCGCCCAGCTGAACGAAGCGATGAACATGTACCACGGCGCACAGGCCGTCATTGCGCTCTATATCGCACTCGGAGGATCCACGAAGTAGAAAAGAATGGCCCTGAACAGACACTTCCCGAAAAACTTCATCATCTCGCTGCTGTTCTTTGCGGCGATGTTGTCCGGGATGGGTCTGCCTGCGTCCGCACAGGGCCGTCAGGTCAACCTCAAACTGACGGTTTATTCCGAGAATGACGGACAGACCGTCGTGGGCGCCTCCTGTATGGTGCCCGACTACGGCATTTTCACCCTCACCGACGCGGACGGCAAGGCCCGGCTCGAAAAGGTTCCCGTGGGCAAGGCCACGCTGTCCGTCACGATGCTGGGTTATGAGGATTACAACCGAAGTTTCCAGTTTTCCCGCGACACGAGCATCGTCGTACGCCTGCAGGAGTCGTCCCTTACGCTGGAGCAGGTCGTCGTGACGGCGACGCCGAGCGCCGCCGGTGCGTCCACCGCTTCGAACATCGGCCGTATGGCCATCGACCACCTTCAGGCGACCAGCCTGGCGGACGTGATGCAGCTCCTTCCCGGTCAGCTGATGACTTCGGGCGATATGACCACCTCGGAGAGCATCGCCATCCGCAGCGCGTCGACGACCGATGCCAACAATGCTTTCGGTGCCGCCGTGGTGGTTGACGGCGTCCCGATGTCGGACAACGGTTCCATCGAAAAGTCGGGAGACCAGGGTCCGCAGCTTTCCGGCGTGGATATGCGGCAGATCAGTGCGGACAACATCGAGTCGGTTGAGGTCATCCGGGGTATCCCTTCCGTGGAGCACGGCGATCTGACTTCCGGCGCGGTGGTGGTCAATACCAAGGCGGGCTATACGCCGGTGGAAATCCGGGCCAAGGTCAATCCGACCACGGTCAACGCTTCCGTGGGCAAGGGCTGGAAGTTTACCAAAGCCGCGGGAAGCCTCAATGTGAACGCCGACTATGCCCGCGCTTCGGGCGATCCCCGCTCCCGCAGCCGTTCTTATGACAGGATCAACGGGGGCGTGACCTACAGCAACACCATCGGCCGCATCTGGTCCACCACGACCAAGCTCCAGCTGAGCGGCATCCTCGATCTGCGTCCGACCGATCCGGATTTGCTGGCGGAAGGCACGAAGGATGACGAGAAGCAGTTTACCGTCCGCGCCTCCCATACCGGACGCGTTTCCTTCAACAAACCCTGGTCCCGTTCCTTCAACTACGCCCTGGGCTTTTCCTACACCGACAAGCGCAGCGAGAAGACCGCGATTGTCCAGGCCGATGGCGGCAAGCCCATCATCACGGCCCTGAGCGACGGGTACTTCCAGGTCCCTTACATTACGGAGTCCTACCTGGCTGCGGGGGGCACCGAGTCCCGGCCGCTGAACTTCTACGCCAAGGCGGCCAACACCTTCACGGTGAAGCTGGAAAAACTCAACCAGCGATTCAACATGGGTGCGGAATACCGGCTGGAGTCCAACAAGGCCCGCGGCTATTTCAATGCGAATGACCTGCAACCGCTTTCGCCCAACAGCAACGGGCGGCCCCGGCCCTATTACGACATCCCTCCTCTGCACCAGATTGCCGCCTACCTGGAGGACAACCTCGACTGGGAACTGCCTCTGGGAATGGAGTTCAAACTGCAGGCCGGCGTGCGTT
Organism: Bacteroidales bacterium; assembly: GCA_017961345.1. GTDB lineage: Bacteria > Bacteroidota > Bacteroidia > Bacteroidales > UBA932 > Cryptobacteroides. The sequence continues at coordinate 9,624 of JAGCXP010000020.1, forward strand.
TCGATATGATGCAGCCAGGCATGCCCGAGCAGGTGTATGCCTTCTCCCCCCGTTTCAACGCCTCCCTCAAGTTGACCAGCTGGCTGACCCTGCGCGGTGGCTGGGGACTGAGTAACAAAACCCCCGGTCTGGCATATCTCTATCCCGAACCCAATTATGTGGACCGCGTGGCGGCCTCTTACCTGCCCGTGGATGTGAGCAAGCAACTGGTCGTGTACAATACGCATATTACGCAGGTCGAGCGCAACAACACGCTCAAGAACATGAGCAGTTCCAAGGGCGAAGTCGGCGTAGACCTGAAATTCAAGAACGGAATGAGTTTCTCCGTCGTGGCCTACCAGAGCGAGGTGAAGAACGGCTTCGGTGCCTACAGCGAGCCGCGCATCTTCCTTTCCAATTATTATACGGCGGCGCAGGGCATCAAACTCGACGGCGCGGGCAATCCCTACATCGACTGGGCCAACCCCGCCCGCATCGATACGGTCTATACCACCAGCGGCCGCACCGGCAACACCCGGGCCAGTCTCGACCGCGGCGTGGAGTTCGACTTCAACTTCGGGCAAATCAAGCCCATCCGCACCTCCATCCTCCTTTCCGGAGCCTATATGGAGTCGCAGAGTTGGACTACCGGTCCGAATTACCAGTCTCCGGACGGGATCCCCGCCGCCTCCGTATATGCCCAGGGCGGCGCCAACACCCCGCCGTTCAAACTGCTCTATCCCAGCGGCCAGTCGCGGAGTGTCAACCGGCGTTTCAGTGCCAACCTCCGCCTGGTGTGCAACATCCCGCGCATGAAAATGGTCATCTCCCTGTCCAACCAGGTGGTGTTCTATACCTATTCCGTGACGACCAACCTCAAGAGCGACCCTTACGGCTGGTATGACGCGAAAATGGTGATGGAGGGGAAGAATCCCGAGACGGATTACATTCCCATTACGGCCGAAATGCTCGCCGACCAGAACTATACCATCAAGGGGATTCCGCTCAAAGACCAGCGCAGGAACCCCAAGGCGACCGATCCGACCATCCAGCCGCCCATCTGGCTGATGAACCTGCGCCTGACGAAGGATGTGTCGAAGAACTTCGGTTTCTCCTTCTATGTCAACAACGCCTTTTTCTATATGCCTTATCAGGCCTCGTCGGTTTCTACGACGCTCACCGAGCGCAACACCGGCACCTTCTCCTTCGGCGTGGAAATGTTTGTTAAAATCTGACGGATGAAAAGGATCGAAATCATATTATTGAGCCTTGTGGCGCTGGTCTTCCTGGCATCCTGTCAGCGGGAAGCCCCCCGTGCGCTCTCGCCGTTCCGGATGCGTTTCGACCTCCCCGAGACCTTCAAGGCCGACGTCGCCTATGCCGGAAACGAAGTGAAACTCAACGGAAGCCTTAGTTACAAGCTGACTACCGGCGCGGACGGAAGCGTGGAAGTGGACGGCATCGTGCCGGGCATCTACGACCTCGTGACCAACGTCGAGATTTCCGGCGCCCGGTACAAGGAAATGCTTACCCATCCGCCGCTCGGGCTGCGGGACGATGCCCGCGTGGTCATCGGCGTGTCGAAGACGGGCCTGCGCCTTTTCGGCTCGGAAGACCTGCGTTTTGCCCTTCGGGATATGATTCTGCGCGATCTGCTGATTTCCAAGGTCTATTATTCCGGCACCAAGGACGACCAGTCGCGCAACTATACCGTTGACGGCTATATCGAGATTTTCAACAATTCCGAGCAGGTCCAGTACATCGACGGGAAATATCTCGGCTTGGCGGAGACCGGTTCTCCGGCTTCGTATCCGGCCAAGGACCATCCCGATTCAATCTATTTCCGGCAGATCTGCCGTTTCCCGGGCGGCGGTACCGACTATCCCATAGAGCCGGGTAAGTCGCTGGTCGTGGCAGCCCGCAGCGCGCGGGACCACCGTCAGAGCGCATCCACCTCCGTGGACCTGTCCCATGCGACGTTTGAAGTCAAGAACAGCGAAGGCGAAGGCAATCCCGACGTGCCGATGCTGCCGAAGATACACGAGTCCCTGGCCATTACCTATCTCAACCTGCTCAGCGGCGGATTGAATGCCGTGGTGCTCTTCGAGACGGACGAGGACGTGCTGTCCTGGCCGGATGTCTATAAGCCCGGTGCGACTTCCGGAGAGCATTACCGCCGGATGCACAAATCCCTGGCCGTCGACGGGGTGGAGTGCCTGAAAAAATCGGCGACTTCCACGCCGGACGTATCGGCCAAGCGCCTTCCGGACGAGGTGGATGCCGGCTATGTGGTCATCAATTCCGTATCCGGCTATACCCACGAGTCGGTGGACCGCAAGGTCTCCCGTATCGTAGCGGACCGGATCTATCTGGTGGATACCAACAACTCCCTGGCGGATTTCGTGGTCTGCGGCGACCCGACTCCGGGCAAATATGACAAGGAGGGCCTGCGATGAAACGATTCCTTTCCCTTGCCGCCTGCCTTGCCTTCGGTGTCCTGGCTTATGCCCAGACCAACACCCCTGCCCGCAATGCGCCCGTTTCTGAGGCCAAGCCGCTGCCCTCCCATTTCCATCAGTTGGAGGCCGAGTCCATCCAGCAGGTCTTCGAGGGGACGTTCAACGCGGCGGGCATGGGCTTGTTCCAGCCGGCGAGCGGAAGCCTGACTTCCCTGTCCGGCCGGTATGCGGCAGGGGACTACCACCGGGCGCAGGAGGGGGATTCTTTCCGTGGCTTCACCTTCTCCACCCTTCGCTATGACCGCTTCAACGACTGGCTTTTCATGCGGGGCTCGTTCCATTACTCCTTCGATCGGGAAACCAATCGCAAGTGGTCGGACGTGCGCGACCCCTGGCTGTCCAATCCCTTCATTTACGGCAGCAGCGTGGCCAAAGACTACACGTCCCACCAGGGCGGACTGACATTTGACCTGTACACGGCGCCGCTTGCGGGCTGGATTTCCGCGGGCCTTCGGATGAAGTACGAAGTGGATGATATCTCCGGCCTGCGCGACCCCCGTCCCCGCACCCAGTGCCTGCGCCTGCACGTCGTTCCTTCCGTGCTCTTCTCCATCGGCGACCATCAGATTGGCCTCGATGCGGGCTATGGCTACGGCAAGGAAAAACTGAACAACCTTACCACCATCCAGACTTATCCCAACCTCTATTATTACCGGATGAGCGGCCTGGATTTCGTAGAGGGCACCATCGGCGGCTACAGCGCCTTCAAGCGCCAGTTCGAGGGCCATCGCGTCCTGGGTGACCTCTCCTGGGGCTATGCCTCGGGGGCGCTCCGAATGCTGGTCAGCGGCGGCGTGGAGTATCTCTCCCAGAGCGTCACGGGCGACAAAAAACAGAGTCCGGGCGCCTACAACGAGTGGACTTATCGCGGCCGTGCCGAGCTGCAGTTTACCGGCGAAAAATACCTGCACCGCCTGCTGCTGAGCGGCGAAGGACGCGACGGGGGAGCGGACGAGTACCTGCAGGAACTGCAGAGCACGCACGATGAGCGGGGCGTGGTCTCTGAAAACTGGGTGACCCTTTATACCTACACCAACCGCTATATGGTCAAGACCGGGCAGGTGGAGGGTTCCTACTCGCTCTATGGCGGTTTCGACGGAAAAGATTATCTCTGGCGGGTAAGCGCCCGCGCGGGCTGGTCGATGTTCTCCCGGGAACATTATCTCCCGGATTCGAAATTCGGGGCGGTGCAGTGGCATGAAGGGCTTTCCGGCCTGATGCGCGTGCTGGAATTGGGCGGTCATCGGCTGGAACTCTCGCTCGGGGCGTCGTTCGCCCACCGCGGCAACCTTTGGCAGCAGCTTTACCAGGACAACCTTTACGTGCAGGAGGTCCTGCTTCCCGATTACGACTACTACGGCCGCAATCACCTCGACCTTTCCGGCGACATTACCTGGACCTTCCCCCTGAACCTGGGCAAGGCGGGCCTTGCCAACGGTTTCGTCCGCCTGGGCGGAGAGTGGATTCGGGCGTTCCCGAAGGCGCAGTGGTACCAGATTGCCCTCTCTGCGGGCTTGTTTACCTTCTGATATGATGAAACGGAGCATTCCTAAACCGGCGTTTTTCAAGGCCATTTTCTTACGGCTCTGGCTTCTGGGACTGTTTGCCTGGATGGCCGCATCCTGCCGGCCGGTTGACGATCAGCGCTATGTCGCCCCTTCCCTGTCCTTTGCGGCGGCGGAATATGTCGTGGATGCCACGACGGGAGGAATGGATGTGCTGTTGCTGCTGGATCGTCCCGCCCAGAAAGAAATTTCCGTGCGTGTGGATGTGTCCTCTTCCCTGACACCCGGCACCCAGTACAGCCTGCCGGATTTCCCGCTGACGGTGGCTGCGGGGACGGAGCGGATTCCCATTCACTTGAAACTGGTGGATGAAGCCATTCTGGTGGAGCAGGCCTATGTGGACCTGATTCTGCTGCCCGCGGTCGATTACGGCGTGAATCTGCAGGGGGCCGGACAGACCCATATCCGGATTACGAAAGAACTTCCGTTCCCTACGCTGAAGTTCCTGCTGCCAGAGGGCTCTCCAATCGGCGCCAACACCTTCCTCGCGGAAACGGTGCCCTGTATCGTTTCTTCCAATATCCCGGTGGATGCCGACCTGCCTTTTACCCTGAATGTCAGCACCCTGACGGCCGGGGAAGACTATACCCTCGACGGGGCGTGCGTACTGCCTGCCGGGACCTCGCAGACGACTTTCAACCTGAAGGTCTCCCGTCGCGAGCAATTGGGATTTGACAAAGAGGGAACCGTCTCCCTCGTGGCGCAGGAAGGGGTCTATCTGGTGGATCCCACGGCCTCTTCCTTTACCCTGCATATCGGGGATCCCGTGCCGGATTTCTTCAAACTGCTGCACACGGCTGCGGCCCAGGGCGGGCTGGGATATCAGGTGCGTCAGGCCCTCAAGACGCCCGCAACTGCGGAAGCGCCCGAAGGGAGTTGGGAAGGGAACGGTATCGTCGATCTGGGACAGACGGTCGCCGGCTCCCCTTACTTGAGGAACTACAGGAACATGTGGCGTCATTCTACCTACAACTGTCCCTGCAACGCCTCCCCTTCGCAGTGGCTGCGGATGTCGGATCTGTTCCCCAATCGGGTGTACCCGTCCCCGACGGCCATCCTCGATTACGGGGTGACGCAGGTTCAGCGGCAGTTCTCTCCGGCGGATTCCGTTATGCGTTTCTGCCCCAATCCTGCGGCGCCTCTGACCGGGAAAGTCGTTCTGACCAAGCCGCGGACGTTTACCGCTTTCATCGGCGATTATGCCGCCTGGCAGGCGGACGTCACCGGAGGAAAAACCTGGATGGTGGATGCGCGCGCGACCGGCGGCGACATCTTCGCCTCTACGAACCCGGCCATCACCGGAACGATTAACGTGACGGTGGAGCGTATCGAGGGAACCTTCGATTTCAACAAGGTGGACGAGATGGTCCTGCTCTCCGTCTGGATGCGGAGCGACTCCGACCAGTTCCTAATGGACGGGGATGCGCGAATGACCAAGTACGCCATCGAACAGGTGGAGCCCGGGCTCTGGAAGTTACAATATAAGTTGTGGCCGCGCTAATCTCTTCCGGTATGCGGCGCAAGGCAGTCCTTGCGCTCTTGGCGCTGTTGCTCCCGTGGGTATCCGTTTTTGCAGACCCCCTCTTTCCGGCAGACGCTTCAGTTTCGGAACCAGCTACGCTCTCTCTGCCCCGAAACCTGCTTGGAAAGCCCCTTCTCTTCGGCTCCCGGCTCGTGGAGGTCAACCGCAGCGGGGGAAAAGTCTTTGCGAAAGGCCAGCGGGGCGCGTATCAGCATCTGGTGAAATTTGTGCCGGGGGATTCCGCCACGTTCGTGTTGCTGCCTGAGCGCGATTCCGCGTTTCGCGGGGGCAAACCCGCCAAAGGGCCCCACAAGGGCGGCAAACCCGGCAAAGGCTTCCGGCCCCTCGTCTTTCCGCTGGTCGCAGAAAACGATTCCGTCTTGACACTCGACCTTTCTTCCGTTTTCTTGACCTGGCCCGAGTGCATTTCCGCCATTCCGCCCAAAATGCTTCCCGGCAGGGCGGTCTGCAGCGAACTTTCCGATATCCGCTCCATGCCTTCCTATCTGCAACTGACCGGCCACTGGCGCTACGCGGATGGCTTAGACGTGGTCGCCACCTGTTACTGGATCGTGCTGAAAGAAACGCCGATGGAGCCCCGGATTGTGGATCCGTCCGTCGTAGGGTACAACGGGGTGGATGCGCCGAAAGGGGGAAAGCCGCAAGCCGTTGAGGCCGGTGGGCCGGCGCGCGAGGCTTCGGGCCGCAGACCCTCGTATGCTCATCGCTGGGACCTTTCCGGCGGGCGGACGATAGATTTTTATGTAGATAAACGTTTCCCGGAGGGCTGGTATCCTTATATTAAGGAGGGGATAGAAGACTGGAACAAGGCGTTTACCGCCCTCGGCCTTCCCGCCCCGCTGGCCGTATATCCGGAGCCGGAAACTTTTGATCCGGCCTCTCCGCTGGTGAACCGGGTGCTTTACCTGGACGTGGAAGAGTCCAACGCCAAGGGAGATGTGCTTGCAGACCCGCGCAGCGGGGAAATCCTGCAGGCCGACATACTCTGGTGGAAGAATGTAAAATCATTGCTGCAAGGCTGGCGCTATGTCCAGACGGGCGCGGCCGACCCGCAGGCCCGGCAGAAGGAATTGCCCCTCGAATTGCTGGGCCCGATGATCCGCCATGCCATTTGCCACGAAATGGGGCACGCGCTCGGACTCAGCCACAACATGGGGGCTTCCTGGGCGTATCCCGCCCGCAAGTTGCACGACCGGCGCTTTACGCAGGAGTACGGAACGGCCGCTTCCGTGATGGATTATGCCCGTTACAACCACCTGGCCACGGCCGCCGATGTGCGCAGGGGCGTTTCGCTGCTGCCTCCCCGTCTGGGACCTTACGATTATTTCGCGATTGCCTGCGGTTATGGTCCGGAGGGGAGCGCCAAGGCCGGAAAATATTGCTATTTCGCGCCCTTTATCAGCGCCGCGATTTCGCCGGACCCTTCCGCCCAGGCCGAAACCCTCGGTGACGACCTGCTCTATTCCTCCCGCTGCGGCATCCGCAACTGCCGGGCGCTTCTTTCGCTAGACGGTCTTGACGAGGACCGATTGGGCTTGCTGCGCAAACAATATTACCGCTATATTACCCTTACGCTGTCCAATATCGGGGGTGCGGTGCAGGGGAAACCCGTTTCGCGCAGCGTCCGTCGCAAGACGCTGGAGTTTGTTTTCGATGCGCTCGAGACGGTGCCCGCGGAACTAGCCGACGGGAAACAGGAACGCCAGATTCTGGATGAACTGGTCGGAAATTTCCTCCCTCAACGCCTTTTTTCTACAAAAGGGAAGACCGAAATCCTTGATTATTACAAACATCTTTCTTATCTTTGTCGGAAACACCCTCGTCTGAAGATGAAGGACGGGATCCTGTGGAAACAATTTAATTAATTTTATAGCACTATGTTCCAACCCAAAATTACCCTCAAAGCCCTCGCGGCTCTCGCCGCCGGTGTGTTGCTTTTTGCTTGCAACAAAGAGAATGGAAAGAAAGGTGACGATCCTACGCCTGCACCTACGCCCGCAGGACCTTCCTTGACTGTCGCTCCCGAAGCGCTCAACTTCGCGTTCAACGCTTCCGATCCCCAGACCCTGACCGTTACGGCAAATGTTGCCTGGGAGAGCGACTATGAAGCCGCATGGCTCGCCCCCACCCCTACGGAGGGGTCCGGTAATGCGACCGTTTCCGTTGAAGTCGCTCCCAACACGACCCTTCAGTCCCGTACCGCCACCATTACCTTTAAGTCCGGCGAACTGACCGCGACCGTTACGGTGACGCAGGCCCCCGACGAAGATGCCGTTGCCGCGGCAAAACTCCTCCGCCAGAAAGACTCTACGGCCCTGATGGCCATCTACACTGCTTCGAATGGCGCAACGTGGAAGGACGGCCGGGTGTGGGATCTGACCCAGCCGATGGATAAATGGTATGGTGTCACCGTTGATACGACGGCTACCGACCTGGGCCGTGTGGTCGAATTGAAGCTTTCTGCCAGTACGGTTCCGACGACCACCGCTGAGTGGACCATCCCTGCTGCCATCGGTGACCTCACCGAATTGACGACGTTCCAGATTGAGAAGAGCCGTGTCACCGGCGCTCTTCCCGATGAACTCTACACGCTGACCAAACTGAAAAAACTCTATCTGAACAACAACAACATCACCGGCAGCTTCTCGACCGCGCTGGGCGATCTTACGGAACTCGAAGAACTTCGCATTCTGGCCAGCGCCAACTTCACTGGCACGATTCCGACGACCATCGGCAATCTGAAAAAGCTCAGATCGATTTCCCTTTCCCAGACGAAGATTAAGGGATCCATTCCCACAGAGCTGGCCGGATGTACCTCCCTTCAGCAGTTCATGGCCTTTCAGTGCCAGTTGAGCGGCGAACTTCCGGAGATTTGGGATCAGTTCAAGAATAATTTCTCGATCTTGATGCTCTACGGCAACAGCGATCTGTATGGTCCCCTTCCGACTTCGCTCGGCAATATCACAACCGGCGCCGCCACTCTTTCCATTCAGTTGTACAACTGTAATTTCGAAGGTGGCATCCCTGCCTCTTTTGCCAATCTCCCGGCCGCCTGCAAACAGCTGTTCCTGGATGGAAACTGTCTGGAGGGTCAGATTCCCGCCGCCGTGGTCGCCCACGCCAACTACAATACCTGGAAGACGGGTAACTCGAGTCACCTGCTCTTCAACCAGCAGGAAGGTTATGTTCTGTACGAGTAATCGATTGTCCGAATATCTGTAATAAGGGTTGGTCAAAAAACGGCCAACCCTTTTTTGTGTCCTGCCCGTCCGTTTTTTTATCCCGCGATTTTTTCTACCTTTGCGAAATGAACATCACTAATAACTTTTGCCTGCTGCTGCTATCCATCGGCCTTCTCGCCGCTTGCGGAAAAAGCGCGCCCGAAACTCCCGTTACCCCTGAACCCTCTCCGTTTCCGCCTACCCCTTCCGGGTCGAAGGACACGACGCGGATTGAAAGCCGGGCGAACTGTTTTATCGTGAAACCGGGAACCCTTGCTATCTTCGCCCCCTGCAAGGGGAATTCGAAAGAGGATGTGCCAGCTGCAGCGGCGCGACTCCTCTGGCAGGACGATCCCGCCCTGGTAAGCAGCGCGGCCCTCAAAGACGGAAAAATCGAAGTGGATATTCTGGAGAACAAAACGGGAAACGCGCTCGTCTGTGCAACGGATGCGGGTGGAGCCGTTCTCTGGAGCTGGCATCTCTGGGTGGTGCCGAATGCCTTTGTCGGGGATGTCACCGTTTTTACATCTCAGGGAAATTATACTTTCCAAGATTGCAACCTGGGCGCCCTTTCCGCATTGGCTCGCGATGATTCCTCCACGGGGCTGGTCTATCAGTGGGGGCGCAAGGACCCCTTCCCGGGGCCGGTCTATACGGATGCAACGGCCGGTCAGCGGAAGATTTATAACAAGGATGGCGCGGAAATCCAGCTCACCTACGAAAGCCTGGCGCCTGGCGTTCTGAACAATCTGGCTACCGCGATGGCCCATCCTGAGGTGAGTTATTGGTCGACGGCCACCGGCGGCAACGACGGCAACTACAGTTGGCTGACGACAAAATGGGATGACGCCGAAATGGACGGGGTGGACACACTCTGGAACAACGCCGGGCACAAAACCCTCTACGACCCCTGCCCGGAGGGCTACAAAGTGGCGGATACGACGGCCTGGTCCGCCGTGTTTGCCCAGCCGGACACCACGACGCTGTTCAACCGGGTCTATGTCGTCAGCCCTGATATTTCATCGGGCTGGGCGCCGAGCCGACGAGCGCAGTTTGTCTGGCAGTCGCAGTTCAGAGGTGTGCGCTTTGGGGGTATGGATTTCATGGCCGGCGGCTATTTCGACCACCAGGGAAGGGTGAAGAGCATTCCCACAGACAAGGCCATTCACGCCCGTTCCTGGACTTCGACCACTTATACGCCCCGTACCCTCAATTACCATTTCGGGGCCTATGCCGCTCATGTCGGGCCGGATTATACCAACCGGCGGGGTGAGTTCAAGTTTTACGACTCATCTCCGGTCGTGCCTCACAAATTCAGCACGCTCAATCCGGTTCGCTGCCGTCGCGAATAGTTTTGTAAGTTGTGACTCGTCGGCTGACCCTTCTTTTTCTGGCATTTTTTCTGTCCTGCGGGGTTCTTCGCTCGGCGGAAACGATGCGTTTGTGGGGAAAGGTGGTCTCGGAGGGCGGGGCAAGCGTTGAGGCGGCCGTCATACAGCTGCCCGTCAGCGGGCAATGGACCGTTACCGACAAAAACGGCGTCTTTTCTTTTTCCAACGCTCCGGCCGGGGATTTGGAAATCAAGGTCACTTGCCTGGGCTATTTGGAAGGAAGCTTTCGTTCCGGGAAAAAACGGGGCGAACTGACGCTGGTCCTCAAAGAAGATAATCTCGCCCTTGAGTCGGCCGTCGTGACGGCGGAAGAGAGTTCTTCCAGCGCGGCGACCACGCGGAAAATTGACCGCAAGGCCCTCGACCACCTGCAGCTGTTGGACGTGGGAGATATCTCCAGCCTGCTTCCCGGTGGGAAAACGGTGTCGCCGGATCTGACCGGCGGGGAGAGTCAGTTCGCCGTACGTGGTTCCAGTTTCGGAACGGCCCTCGAGGTGGACGGCGTGCGCCTCTCCAACAATGCTTCCGCCACCCAGACCGAAGGGGTGTCCACGCGCAACATCGCCACGTCCGATGTGGCATCCGTCGAGGTGATTTCCGGCATTCCTTCCGTTGAATACGGAGATCTGACCGGCGGCGTGGTCCGCATCCGGACGCAGAACGGAAAGACCCCGTGGAAGGTCAGCGTGACTGCGGGTCCCCGGACCAAACAGATTTCCCTCGCCAAGGGTTTTTCCACCGACAAGGCCGGTGTGTTCAACGTCTCCGCCGAGCGGACGCGCTCCGTTCGCAACCTGGCTTCCCCCTATACCGCCTATGTCCGCAACGGGGCCTCCCTCAAATGGTCGCAGACCTTCAACAAGGACCGCAGTCCGCTGCGGCTGAGTGCCGTCCTGACGGGAAACATCGGCGGAATGGACAGCCATTCCGACCCGGACGCCAATATCGGCAACTACAGCAAGGCGCGGGATAACCTCTTCCGCGGGCAGTTGAGTCTGGACTGGATGGCGAACCTGTCCTGGCTCACCAATCTCGAAGTGACGGCCTCCGTTTCCTATGCCGACAAACTCCAGGAAACCGCAACCCGAAAGAGTTATGCCACCGCTCCCGTGGCGATACACGGGATCCAGGAGGGGTATTTCGTGGCTCAGTCCTATGCCGAATATCCCGATGCACCGGTCGTCCTGCTCAAAAGCGGAAGCTGGTATGAAAAGTCCTATACCGACAGCCGTCCGCTGGATTACAGCCTCAAAGCGAAGGCCACGTGGAACAAGGCCTGGGGCGGCATTACCAGTCTGCTGAAACTGGGCCTGCATTTCGACGGCACGCGCAATTTCGGCCGTGGACTGTACTATGAGACGCTCGCCGAGGCGCCCGACTGGCGGCCCTGGCCCTACTCCGACCTGCCCGCAATGCACAACCTCGCCCTCTTCGTGGAGGAGAACCTGACCCTTCCGATCGGAAGCACGCGACTGCAACTGACCGGCGGTCTTCGCTGGGACAACACCCTGCTCGAGCGAACGCAGTACGGGGCGGTCAGCAGCCTGTCTCCCCGCGGCAATCTCAAATATACCCTGATCGAAGGCAAGGGCTTTGTCCGTCACCTTTCCCTGCGCGGCGGCTACGGCATCGCCTGCAAACTGCCTTCCTTCCAGATTCTCTATCCGAGCCCTTCCTATACCGACGTGCTGAGTTTTACGCCCGGCACCCTGCCGGACGGGAGCACCTGGTATGCCTGGTATATCCTGCCCCATACGCTCGAATACAATCCGTCCCTGCGCTGGCAGAAAGCCCGCCAGAGCGAAGTGGGTCTGGACTTGGAACTGCCGTTTGTCAAATTGTCCCTGTCCGCCTGGTACAACCGGCAGGAAGACAGTTATGTCATTCGCAAACGCTACGAGCCCTACCATTTCAAGTTTACCGATCAAAAGTCCCTGGATGCGCTCACCATTCCGGCGGAAAACCGGATTTATTCCATTGACCGCGAAAGCGGCATCGTGACCGTTTCCGACCGCAGCGGAATCCTCCCTGCCCAACAATTGGTCGCCAAGGACCGCGACAGTTTCATTGCTCAATCCTACCCGGACAACAGTTCTCCCACCCATCGCGCCGGTGTGGAGTGGGTGTTGGAATTCAAGCAGATCAAGGCCATCCGCACCTCTTTCCGCGTGGACGGCAGTTATACCTATTATAAGAGTCTGGATGCGCAGGTGCAGCCCTATTATCCCAGTACCCTGCTCGCAGACGGCAACTACTATCCGTACGTGGGCTATTATGTGGGCGGCGCGTCGGCCTCCAACGGCACGCGCAGCGAAAGCGTGGACCTGAATCTGACGACCATCACCCACATTCCCAAGGTCCGCCTGATTTTCACGCTCAAACTGGAAGCCGGACTGATGCGTTACCGCCAGGCCCTTTCCGAAAGCCCGGACGGGGCCCGCAGTTATGCCGTGAACGACAAGGGAGCCTTCGAGCCTTCGGATGAGAATATTTACGATTCCAACCGTTACACCATCACCTATCCTAGCTATTATGTGAGCGTGATGAATCCGGGAACGCCCATTCCGTTCCGGGAGCGTTTCGCCTGGGCGAAGGATAACGACCCGGAGTTGTACCAGACCCTGCAGTGGATGGTCATCCGTTCCAATTACGGCTATACGATGAACGCGTCGCGGATTTCCCCCTTCTTCTCCGCCAATTTCAGCGTCACGAAGGAAATCGGAAAGATTGCCTCGCTCTCTTTCTATGCCAACAATTTCGTGCACAACATGGGGACGGTCACCTCTTCCCAGAACGGGAATGAACTGCCTCTTTTTGGCAGTACTTATATCCCGGAATTCTATTACGGTCTTACGCTGCGCCTGAAGTTTTAAGGAATGAAAAGATATTTTGTGCTCATATGCTTGCTGCTGACGCTCTCCTGCGGGAAGAGTTCGCTGCCAGTTCCCGCGCTCTACGAAGTGGACGTGGCGCTGAGTTATCCCACCGAAAGCGGTGTGGCGCCCCACGCCGGGGTGACGGTGCGCCTGAGCGGAACGATGCTCTCGCTGGAGGAAAGGACGAATACGGGAGGTAGGGCCGTTTTCCGGGTGCCGGCCGGTATCTACAAACTGTTCGTGTCGGAAAAGACTGACGGTCAGTATTTCAACGCCGGCAAAGAAGTGATTGTCCGGAGCGCGGGAGAGCCCCTTTCCTGCCCGGTCGACCTCTCCGTCTCCCGGACCAGTCCGCTCATTATCAAGGAGTTCTACTGTGGCGGCTGTCCGAGGGAAGACAGCGGTTTCTATGCCAACGACAAGTACGCCATCCTCTACAACAATTCTTCCACTGTCATCCTGCTCAACAACGTGGGCCTGGCGATGACCTATCCTTATCCGGCTACGAATACGACCAATTACGACTACGAAGGCGGCGTGCTGAGTTACGAGGCGGCGGGAACGGCTCCGGCGGGTCTGGCGTTCTGGACCTTCGCCGCGGACGAGCCCCTCTTGCTGGGCCCCGGGCAGCAGAAACTCGTCGTGCTCGCGTATGCCATCGACCACACGCGCACCTTCCCAAAATCCGTGGACCTGAGCCTGCCGGAATACTACGTGGTCTATGATTCCGAAGCCACCAAAAACCATACGGCGCCCTCGGAGCGCATCCCCACCTCGCATTATCTCAAGGTCTGGAACTACGGCTTGACCGGCAACTGGGCGATGGACCGGATGTCCCCGGCATTCTTTATTTTCTCGCCCGAGTCGGGAGCCGCGCTCGAAGCGTTTTTCCGGGACGGGAGCAATGTTTCCCTCTACAACAACAAGATCAATTTCCCGCGCAAGATGATTCCGCGTTCCTGGCTGCTGGATGGCATAGAGGTGTTTGAAAAAGACAATGTAAAGAACAAGAAACGTTTGCCTTCGCACCTGGACCTGGGGGCCGTCGATATGATCGGCGGGCTGGGCTACACCCTCTATCGCAACGTGGACAAGGCGGCGACCGAGGCCCTTGCGGAGAATGCGGGGAAACTGGTTTACAATTATGACGGGGGAGCGGAGGGGAGTACCGACCCTTCCGGCATCGATGCGGAAGCCTCCCTTGCCGCCGGGGCGCGGATTGTCTATCAGGACACGAACGATTCCTCCCAGGATTTTCACCTTCGTAAAAAATCCTCTTTGAAGCCATGACGGGGCGCTCTTTCATACCTTCGTTTGTTCGAGAGGCGGACCGCTATTTCAGCGTGGTCGCCCTGGCATTCGCCCTGTTGGCGGCACAGACGGCGCTGGCTTCTGAGAGAGCGCTTGCTTCGGCGAACGCGGCGGCGGTCTCGGATGCGCCCTCCCGCTATGATTACGACTATGTCAAGGGTTTGCAGCCCTGGCTCTTTACCCGTAATCCCGCGGGGCTCGGTCGGCTCGGCGGCGGGAGGCTGGTTCGCGTAAGCGGTGTGTTGGGCAAGGAAAACGGGGGCTACCATTCCTACAACGGCTCTCCCGACAGTTTCTCGGCCGGCCTGGACGCGGAGGCCTATACCCCACTGGGCGAGCGGCTATACCTGTCCGGAGAGGTGGGCTATACCTATTTCTACGGAAAGAACATGACCGCTTCCGCCTGGGCCGATCCGTATCTGATGCCCTTCGATCTGGTAGAGGATGCGGCGAACGCGGGCGCGAAACAGCGGGAACGCTACCATCTGTCCGGGGGCATTGCATTCGAGGCATTCCGCGACTTCTCCCTGGGCGCAAAAGTGGACTATACCTCGGGCAACTATGTCAAAATGAAAGACCTTCGGCACAGCAACCAGCTTATGGATCTGACGGTTGACGCGGGTATCTGCTGGCATCCCGGCGCGTGGGGCATCGGCCTGAACTACACTTACCGCCGACGCGTGGAAACCCTTGCCTTCCAGCAAAGCGGGGAGAGCGCACGCTCCTATTCCGAACTCATCAGTTACGGCGCCTTCTACGGCCGCCGCCAGATATTCTCGGCCAACACCTATGTCTCCAGCGAGAGCCAACCGCTTCGGGATGGCTGGCATGGCGGCGCTCTGCAACTGTCCTATACCCTGCCCGGCGGGGGGAAACTTTTGGGCGAAGTCCTCGCCTCCTTCCGCAGCGGTTCCTACGGTATACCGGGTTCCAAGAACGTGGAATACGCCCGTCATCGCGGCACCGACCTCCGTGCCCGCGCCTACCTGCTCTTTCCATCCGGTGAAAACGAGCACCGGGTGCATCTGGAGGCGGGTTATTCCGCGCTGTCCGACTTTGAAAACGTCTATCGCTATCTCAACGATCCGGCCACGGGCAACACCGTGGTGGACTATTTGGGCAGCAACGAGGTCTCCCGCCGCCTGAACCTGGACGCGCTGGCGGATTACAAACTGTATTTCGGAACCGGCCAACGCCTTCCGCAGTGGACCGTTTCCGCCACCTTGCGGGGACTCGCGCAGAAGACGGACGTCTCGCTCTATCCCTTCTGGCGGCAGCAGCGCTGGTTCTCCGTTGGGTTGACGACGGCGGGAGAGCGTGTGTTTTTGTGGGGTCCCCATTTGCTGTCCGCCGGTTTGAACCTCGGCTTTTCAGCCGGCGGGGGCACGCCGGTACGCGACGGGGCGTATCTCGCCTCGGCCGAAGAGAGTACGCGTCCTGCCGAAGAGCCGCTCTATCTGTGGCAGGAGTATGAATTCCGCACCAAGCCCTGTTTGTCAATCGGCCTGCCCCTTCGTTATGGCTATCTCTTCGCCCGTCGCTACGACGCTTCCGTCGGCCTCAACCTCGGTTGGCAGCACGCCTTCGGTGCGACCTGCGTCGGCCCCAACCGTTTTGTCGCACAATTGATGCTCCAGCTGATTTTTTAATTAAGTGCCGGAGCACCTCTCCGTCTGTTGAAAACTTTTTGATAACTGGCTGCTGCGCGCGGCAAAAAATTTTGTAAATTCGCCCTATCGAAAAAACCAAGCCAAAATGGATTCCAACAAACGCTCTTCTTTCGCTGAAATGGCAGCCCAGGCCCGGAGGGACATCATCCGGATGGTGGGTGCGGCCAAGTCCGGTCATCCGGGCGGCTCGCTCAGCAGCACCGACTTTCTGACGGTGCTGTTCTCGGACGTGATGAAACAGGATGCCGCCGGTTTTACCCGCGACGCCAAAGGGAAGGACGCCTTTATTCTCTCCGCGGGTCACATCACCCCTATCTATTACTCCCTGCTGTCTTTGAACGGCTATATCGAGCGCGATGAACTCGCAACGTTCCGCAAATTCGGTACCCGCCTGCAGGGCCATCCCTGCGTCAATGGAGGCGTGAAGGGAATCACCCAGGTTTCCGGATCCCTCGGACAGGGACTCTCCTGCGCGCTGGGAATCGCCCTTGCGAAGAAACTCGACAAGGAGGACAACAAAGTGTTCGTACTGGTCGGCGACGGTGAGAGCGAGGAAGGGCAGATTTGGGAAGCGGCCATGTTCGCGGCCCATCAGAAAGTGGACAATGTCATTGCAATGACCGACTGGAACGGCCAGCAGATTGACGGTACGGTCGAAAATGTGGGCGGACTGGGCGATTTGAAGGCCAAATGGGAAGCCTTCGGCTGGAACGTGGTCTTCTGCGAGGACGGTCACGATTTCGCACAGATTTGCGCCGCGTTCGACAAGGCGCTCTCCGCCTGTGGAAAGGGGAAGCCGGTCATGATTCTCTTCAAGACCGAAATGGGACACGGCGTCGATTTCATGGCCGGTACCTGTGCCTGGCATGGGAAGGCGCCCGCCGCCGAGCAGGTGGAAGCGGCCCTGAAACAGTTGCCCACGACAAAGATTGGTGATTTCAAAATGTAAGCGCAATGAAACAGTATATCGATCAAGGAAAGAAAGATACCCGCAGCGGCTTTGGAGCCGGACTGCTGGAAGCCGGACGGAAGGATGAGCGCATCGTCGCCCTTTGCGCCGACCTGACCGGTTCGGTCAAAATGGATGCCTTTGCCAAGGAGTTTCCCGAACGTTTCTTCCAGTGCGGCATCGCCGAAGCCAATATGGTGGGCGCGGCTGCCGGCCTGGCCATCGCCGGAAAGGTCGCGTTCCTCGGCTCTTTCGCCGAGTTCGTCACCGGCCGTGTATATGACCAGATTCGTCAGGAAGTCTGCTACGGCAAAACCAATGTGAAGATTGCCGCTTCCCACGCGGGTCTTACCGTGGGTGAAGACGGCGCCACCCACCAGACGATGGAGGACGTCGCGCTGATGCGCGCCCTGCCCGGCATGGTGGTCCTCTGTCCCTGCGACTGCAACCAGACCAAGGCGGCGACCCTCGCGGCGGCAGCCTATGACGGCCCCGTGTATCTTCGTTTCGGCCGTCCGGGCGTGCCCAACTTCACCGACCCCGACCAGAAGTTCGAGATTGGCAAGGCGGTCCTGCTGGAAGAAGGCAAGGATGTGACCGTGTTCGCGACCGGACACCTCGTATGGGAAGCCCTGCAGGCCTGCGCCGCTCTCGAAGCGGAAGGCATCAGCGCGGAAATCATCGACATCGCGACCATCAAACCCCTCGATGAGGCGGCCGTCGTGGCTTCGGCCCGCAAGACCGGTGCCGTAGTCGTGGCCGAGGAACACAATATGCCGGGCGGTCTGGGTGAACTGATTGCCGGCGTGCTGGCCGCGCAGGCTCCTACTCCGATGGAGTATGTCAACGGCGGCGACGCCTTCGGGCAGAGCGGTACGCCTTCCGAACTGCTGAAAGCCTACGGGCTGGACGCCGCGGGCATCGTGGTTGCCGTCAAAAAAGTGTTGGCACGAAAATAGCCTGTCTGCCCCTTTGTGACGGACAAGGATATCATAAAACTGCATAGGGAAGGGCGCTTCGAGGAGGCTTTTGACGCATTGGTAAAAGCCTATTCCGAGCGCCTCTACTGGCATTTGAGGCATTTTACGGCCTCCCATGACGACGCGGACGACCTGCTTCAGGAGGTCTTTATCAAGGTGTGGACGCAGTTTGCTTCTTTCCGCGGTGAGAGCGCGCTGTTTACCTGGCTGTGGCGCATCGCCTCCAACGAGGCCATCAGTTGGCTGCGTAAGAAAAAGGTCCGCGCCGCGCTGGAGTTCGACAGTATCGAGAACGTGCTGAGTCTGCGCGTGCAGGACGACCCCTGGTTCGACGGGGATGAGGCGGAGCGGAAGTTGCAGCAGGCCATCGCCACGCTTTCCGGCAAGGAAAAGGAGGTATTCCTGCTGCGCTACTATGAGGATATGCCCTATGAGCAGATGGCCTCCGTGCTGGACTCGACCGTGGGTTCGTTGAAGGTTTTGTACCACAACGCGGTCACGAAGGTGAAAAAAGTGTTGGACAAGGAGTCATAAGACCCGCAAATTGGATGAATGTATGGCAGATAACGATTGGAAAAAACGGCTCGGGGTGGTCTTTTCCACCAATCCCGACTTTCACTATGAGGAGTCGGCGGATGCGCAGGTGCAGACTCCTGAGCCGTCCCGCCAGCATCTTCGCGTGGGGATAGACCGGCGCGCCCGGGCCGGGAAACAGGTTACGCTCGTCAGCGGCTTTGTCGGAAGCGAGGCGGATCTGACGGAACTCGGACGCACCCTCAAAACGAAATGCGGGGTAGGCGGCAGCGCCAAGGATGGGGAGATTCTGATTCAGGGAGACCATCGCGACCGGGTCGTCGCCCTGCTGCAGGAAATGGGATACAACGCCAAACGGGCCAACTGAAAAATAGCGTACTGACAGTCATTCAATAGGATTTCCGATGGAGACAGTTTTTAATATCGTAACGGTCATCTGCCTGATTCTGGCCCTGCCCCTGCTGATCCAGATTCTGCCGCGCTCGCTCTCCTGCATGACCCGTTCCAAGGAAATCATCAACTTCGAGCGCTCGCTCTCGCGTGCCCGTTCAAGGGATATGCTCGCCCTGCTGCTCCTGTTTCCCTTCTGTTTTTTCTGTGCCCGCTACCGGGTGGTGCCCTGTCGCCTTGTTTCGGGCGCCGGGGACTTTTTGCCCGCCCTGGGCTGGACGCTGGCCTATGTGGGCGGATATGTTCTCCTGCGCGAACTTTTTTCGGCCTTGTTCAGTCCCCGGGAAGGTGACGACCGCATCATTCAGGCTTCGCGCCGAGGGACGGTCACGCTGTTTATTCCGCTTGTCTTGCTGATGGTGTTCACCGTAGTGCTGACGCATCCCTTCCCGGCCGTTCATCCGTATGTGACGCGGATTCTTCAGGCGGAAATCGTGTTTTTCTATGTCATAGCCTACCTCCGCCGCGCCCAGGTGTTCTCCTCCTTCACCCCCTTCTTCCGGACGCGCTGGTACCTGCTGACAACGGAACTGCTTCCCGCCGCCGCCTTTGCCGCCGCGTGTATCTGGATTCCGTAGATTCCAGGTCGGGGAGTCAATCTTTTTTTTCAATTCGCGAAAAATTCGTACCTTTGCGCGCTCAAATTGAAAAACGCCCATTTCGGCGGGGAAAAATGAGCGTCAAAACAGCGAAAAATGGCAGAACAGAAGCGGATTCTCATCTCCCAAAAGGCGTCTGCAGCGCCTTCTCCCTATACCCCTCTGATCGAGCACAGCGGAGCGCAGATAGACTTCATTCCTTTTTTTAGGAATGAGGCGCTTTCCTCGCGCGAATTCCGTTCGCAGCGCATCAGCATTGCCGACTATACGGCCATCGTCTTTTCTTCCCGTACGGTCATCGACGCCTTCTTCAGCCTCTGTGAGGAACTGCGCGTGAAGATTCCCGAGACGATGAAGTATTTCTGCTCGACCGAGAACGTGGCCTTCTACCTGCAAAAACACATCGTCTACCGCAAGCGGAAGATTTTTTACGGGACGGGAACCCCGGACAGCCTGATTGCGTCCATCGGCCCCCGCCATACCGGAGAGAAGTTTCTGATTGCGACAGCCGGCAGCATCAACACAGACATCACCCGCGCGTTTGCAGCTACGCAGATGGATGCCACGCCCGCGATGTTCGTCAAGCCCGTATCCGAAGATATCAAGTCTCTGGATTTGCATTCCTACGATGCCCTGGTGCTGTCTTCTTCCTCCGACGTGGCCTCCCTCTATGAGAATTTCCCCGATTTTCAGCAGGGCGACATTCGCTTTATCACCTTCGGCCGCTCCGTGGTCAAGGCCCTCGAAGAGAAAGGCCTGTCCGTGGAGATTGCCGCCCCCACTCCTCAGATTCCCTCCATTGTCAAGGCGGTGGAGATTTTCCTCTCGAAGTAGTGGCCCAGACCTTCACGAAAGCGGAGCGTCTTTGCGCCAAGAATGATATTGACGGCCTCCTGAAAGAGGGCCGTTATTTTTCTGTGGACGGCGTGTTCCGAATCTGTGCGAGGCCTCGCATGGCCCTTGCGCCCGCCGGGCTGCCCTCCCGCCTACTAATCAGCGTGCCCAAGCGGAGTTTCAAGCGGGCGGTCAAACGCAACCTTCTCAAACGCCGCATCCGCGAAGCGTACCGCCGCCACAAGCCGGCGGTGGCCGTGGACCTGATGCTGGTCTATCTGCCGAAGGAGGTCCTCAGTTATGCCGAAATCGAGGCTGGCGTGGTTGCCGCGATAGCCAGGGTGGAAGAAGCACTATGCGCGTGAAGGCCGTCCTCAAGTGGCTGGGCAATGCCCCGTTTCTGCTTGTGATTGCTTTCTACCGCAGTTGCATCTCGCCTTTTACGCCCCCCGCCTGCCGCTTCACCCCCACCTGTTCCCAGTACGCGATGGAGGCCTTCAAAAAATACGGCCCGTTCAAAGGGCTGTACCTGAGCGTGAAACGCATTCTACGTTGCCGTCCCGGCGGCGGCAGCGGCTACGACCCCGTGCCGTAGCGGCGTATAGGCAGGCACCCTTGCGCGTGCGCGCTGCCTATTTCTTCTTTTTGACTTCCGAAGTGAGCCGCTCGGATTTGAAGACGGTCTTGGGGGGATCTTCCCAGAAGATGGACCAGTAGAAGGCGTCCCAGTCGCCGCTGTCCCAGATTTCCACCAACTCTTCAATGTTGCGGTCCGCTCCTTTGGGGTCGTAGCGCTTTTTGAGGTCGGCATCGAAAAAGCGGGCGATAAACTGCCAGAAACCGGCGGCGAAGGAACCCTCGTAGGTCTTGATGATGTCGTAGGGCGGCATGCCGCACTCGCGGTCCACGAGGCGGAGCAGGACCATGCCCTGGCTGATGGTCATCTTGCGGATGTCTTTCTCGAAAAGACGGAACAGTTCCTTCTCCACGCAGTCGATATAGCGGTTACGTTCGCTTTTTTTCAGGGGCTGCGCGGCGAGGGTGCTGTCCACCTGCGCCATCATCTTGCGCCACACGAGTGCGTAGGGATAGAACTTGTTGAAATTGAAGACCAGTTTGTAGTATTTCTTCCACTCCTTTCCCTTCTGCTTGGGCATGCGGGCGAAAATGCGGGTCGGGCGGATTTCATCGACGAAGACCGTGTCCCCATTCTCGTTGATTTCGTACTTCATCAGGTGGAGGTTTTCCGCAGACACCTGCTCTACGGCGCGCAGCGCAAACGCCGCCACTTCCGCGTCAAGATTCTTTTCAGCCTGGGCATTTGCCTCCGGGCTTGTCGCTGCGCCGGGACTTTTCGAAACGGTCTTCGGCGCGGCCGTGGCTGCCGGATAGGACAGCCACAGGGAGAGACTCAACAGAAAAAGTAGCCGGAATCGCTTCATACGCTTTGCTCGGAGGTTTGCAAAGGTAGCCATTTATTCTTATCTTTGCAATCCGAAAAACCACACACACAATCCAGGTACTTCTATTCAATCAAAAAGCATGAAAAAACTCGTTTCTCTCGCGATTCTCGCCACTCTTTTTTCCGCCTGTGCTTCCGATAAGCCCTGGCAGGAGACCGCGCTTACGGATGTCCGGCCCGAAGGCTGGCTCAAGGAGCAGTTCCAGACGCAGAAAGAGGGCCTGACCGGCCATCCCGAAGCCCTTTCCTATCCCTACAACACCTGCCTCTGGGCCGGTGAGATTCCCCGTCAGGGCGAACACGGACAGGATTGGTGGCGCTACGAGCAGACCGCTTACTATACGGACGGTTTCCTTCGCATGGGTTATCTGACGGACGACAAGGAATTCATTGAAAAAGGAGAGGAGGGCATCCGCTACACCTTTGACCATCCTTGGGAGAACGGTCGTCTGGGCTCGAAACGGGTGGAAAACACCTGGCCTTTCGCCGTGTTTTTCCGTGCGGTGAAGGCCGCCTATGACGTGCACCCCGACCCCGCCATTTTAGAGGCGCTCACCAAGCACTACAACTCCATCCCCACGAGTCAACTGATCCGCAAGCGTGATATCATTTCCATTGAGGGAATGTTGTGGACGGCCGAGAAGACCGGGAACAAAGCCCTCGTCGTGCGGGCCGACTCCGTCTTCCGGATGCGCAAAGACCTGCTTGCCCAGCTCGAGGGGGTCGCTCTCAAGCGGGACGACCGAGTGACTCCCGAATTTCTGACCGGCCCGGAACCCTACAATATGCACGGAGTGACGATGAGTGAAATCCTCAAGATTCCCATCTTGCTCTATGCGGCGACGGGTGACGAGTGGTACAAGAACCTGGCGGTGAGTTCCCTGGACCGTCTCTACGAAGAGAACGGCCTGCCCGACGGCCTGTTTACCTGTGCCGAGTGGCTTCAGGGACTGGAGATTCGTCACAGCCACGAGACCTGCAACGCCGTCGATATGAGCTGGACGCTGGGTTATTACCTCGAAATCCTCAAGGAGACCCGCTATGCCGATATGCTGGAGAAGATTGTCTTCAATGCCGGTGCGGGCAGCGTAACCCCGGATTTCAAGGCCCTCCAATACTATTCCTCGGTCAACCAGTTCCTGTGCACCGGTACGTCCAACCACAACAAGGACAACTTCTGTTCCACCTGGATGGCTTACCGTCCCACGCACGAAACCGAGTGCTGCGCCGGCAATATCCACCGGCTTTTCCCCAATTATGCCGCCCGGATGTGGCTGCGCAGTGATGACGGTATGGTGGCCGCCCTCTACGGCCCGTCCCGTTTCCATTACAGCGACGACCTGAAGATTCTGGAAGAGACCGCCTATCCCTACAGCGAAGAGGTCCGCTTCAAGGTGGAAGCCACCGAAGGCTCCCATGCGGCCAAACTGACCCTCCGGATTCCCGGCTGGTGCAAGGGTGCGAGCCTTCTTGTCAACGGCAAAGCCGTCAAGGAGTCCCTTAAGAGCGGTAGTTTCGTCACGCTCTCCGGCCCGTGGAAGAACGGAGACGAGATCCATCTCAGCCTCCCGATGGAAGCGGTCCGGAAGACGGCCTTCGGCGGAGGCTATTGGTTCGAGCGCGGGCCGCTGGTCTATACCTATGCGATTCCCGCCACCTATACGAAGGATACGCAGCGATATGCCAATATGAACGGCAAGTATCCCGAAGACGATGAGGCGTTCCCTTGCTGGGATATCCGTCCTTCCGCTCCCTGGAACTATGGCGTGGACGAAGATGTTCAGCCCAGATATATTGAGTCGGACAATCCGGGGGGCAAGGTCCTGATTTCCGCCTGCCCCATAGAATGGAAGTATGCCGAGGGGCCCAATGGGGAACTTCTGACCCCCGATCTTCCGGAAAGCCCCAAGGCGACCGGCCCTTCGCGCGTTCTCGAATTGGTCCCTTACGGCGGTACGACGATCCGTATGACCGTCTTTCCCGTATTGTCTGATTAAGAAAAGTTTGAAAGTAAAAACTACTTATCCCATTCGCTGGGCGACTGACCTGTAATCGTCATGAACGTGCGACTGAAAACGGAGGGCGATGAAAAGCCGCAGCAGGAGGAAATGTCGGCCATTTTCAGCTCGGGATTCTCGCTCATCAGGCGCTTTGCCTCCTCAATCCGGTAGCGGTTGACAAAAAGGTAAAAACTGCAGTCGTATTCCGCGTGGATAAACTGTGACAGATAGGTGCGGTTCATGGGCAGTACGCTCTGCAGATCCACCAGTTTGAAGTCCGGATTGCGATAGGGTTTCTCCTTTTCCATCCATTCTTCCAGCGTCCGGCGATATTCCTCGTTGGGCTGTGTCTGATTTTCTTCCTCAGAAGTGTTGTTTTTGATGGACTGCAGGATTTGCTCCCACGGGTCCCGGCGGAACAGAACCAGATCCGTTCCGTAAGTCAGGGCGAAGATGACCAGCCATTGCTGTGTGAATCCTCGCGCGGGGGAATGGGAAACGCAGATGTTAAGATACTCTGCGCCGACTAAGAGGCCTATGCACATGTAACGCATAACGCTCTTTTCGTCGAAGTCCTCCAGGGAGGAGAAGTTGTCTTCGCACCAGATTTTGTATTCGCGTATGTGGGTAAACAGCAGCGCGAGGAGGAAGGCCGGATACAAGGCGATAATAATTCGCAGACTGAAAGGAAGGAAATAGTCCAGCGCTACCAGTGCGAACATAGGTAGGACCTGATACATGGCCCGCCGGGGATTCATCCATCCCGGACGGAGCGCTTCCGTGGGAAAAAGGAGCAGAGACCAGCCCAGCAGGTTGCCCAGTGCGAGCTCCATGGTGGTAAGTTTGTAGGCACCCATATTCATCACGGGTTTGCCCATAAACAGCCAGGATACGACATAAATCCCGTCCAAAACGCCCCAGAGAACAAGTGTCCAACCCCAGACCAGGCGTGCACGGTCCCCCTCCGTGTGCCGGAAGGTAATCCAGGCGCAGCAAAAGGCGATGGCGGTCGAGGCCGACATAAGAATGGGCGTAATGGCGCCGTCAAAATATTCGCCGGGAATAAAACGCGATGCCCACATGCTCAACGCCACAGTGGCGGTGAGTATGACGGCGAAACAGAGTTCGTACTTATAATGGGTGAAGATTGTCATTGCGTTTAATCCTTCAAAGGTAAGGAAAAATCTTTGGTATCGTGCTATTTTATCACAATGTCGTAGCGGAAGAGAAATTCTTCACCGGGTGCGAGGGCGTGGATGCAGTCGCGTTGCGAGATGTCGCCCGTGAAGCCGGAGCGGTCGGCAATGCCGCACCAGGGTTCGAGGCAGACGAAGGGGCAGCCGGGTTTGAAGGGGGCCCAGAGCCCGAACGCTTCCGCCTGCGGACAGGCCACGCGAAGCACCTCCCGTTTGTTTTTGTCGAGTAGCGCGGCTGCGGATACAGCGCCGTCTTCGATGATAAAGGCGTCGTTCTTCCAGGTCGTGTCGGTAAGGACGATGAGCCCGTCTTCATCGGTAGGAACAGGGGTAGGGGCGATGGAAACGCGCAGGCCGTCTTCGAGGGTGGAGCGCATCTTCGGGACGAAGGCGTTGCCCGCCTGGTCAAAGCAGCGGATGTAGCCGTGAATGGCATCGTTTTCCCGGAAGTCCGGCAGGAGGAAGGCGGGGTGCGCTCCGATTTGGAAATACATCGTTTCCGTGTCGTCATTGCGCACAGTCCACCGGCAGGAGACGGTATCGCCTTCAAGGACGTAGGCCGCCTCCAGCGTGAATCGGTAGGGGTAGTTGTCGCGGGGCTCGGTCTGGACGTAGCGCCAGAGACCGCTGCCGTCGGCGTTTCCCGCCACTCGCTCGAAATCCACATCCCGCGCAAAGCCGTGCTGACGCATCGAAAATGCCTTGCCGCCGATGCGAAGGGTGTCTTCCGCCGGCCGTCCTACCGCCGGAAACAGAATGGGCGCCACCCGTCCCCAGAAGCGTTTGTCCGCGTTCCACATGTAGTCTTTTCCGGCTCGCCGGAGGCCGGTGAGTTCGGCGCCGCAGGGGGCGACCGTCAGAGAGATTTGAGAAGAGTCTGCCATTGAGTACTGTTTTTGCAAAGGTAAGATTTTATTGATATTTGTCCTATAAATTATGGAAGCCATGAAAGGAAAAGCATTTATTCTGGCGGTATTGGCAGCGCTCACGCTGTCCGTCGGTTGCGGCGCCGCCCGGCAGACGTCCGAAGAAAAAAACGCGGAGCAGAAGCGCACCGAAGAGGCGGTCAACCGTTGTCTGGATGAAAGGAATTATCAGATAGACATCGATTACATGATGCCCCAGCGCGGGCCCGGAAAGAGCCTGACCGATTCGGACGGCATCAAGGTGGAGGGTTCGGTGCTTTCCTCTTACCTTCCCTACTTCGGGGTGGCCCATTCCGTTCCTTATGGCGGCGGAAAGGGGCTCCATTTCAAAGAGACCATCGCAAAATATGAGGACGAAGGGTGGAAGAAAGACGGACGCGACATCAGCATTTCCGTCTCCAACGACGAAGACAGTTACGTCTATCAGCTCACTGTCTATAAAAACGGAAATGTCTCCCTCACCGTCTCCTGTCAGAACAAGGACAGCATCTCGTATAGAGGTGAACTACGGTTGGGGGGAGAGTAGGTTACTTTTTATCATAATTATTGTTACCTTTGCGGCCGTTTTCGCAATTTTGTTTGTGTTAAAACGGTAACAAATGGAAGATTTACACATAATCACGTATGAACCGCCCATGGTGGGGGTCATTGAGGTTGAGTCGGAAGGAATTGTCTGTGCCAGCGGAGAGATTCCTGATTTGGTACACGGCTGGGATCTGTATTTTTAACCTGTTAATTGTCAGCAAGATGAAACGCATCATAACGAGTATGGTTATGACGGCCTGTGCGGCTGTGCTGATGAGTAGCTGCCAGAAGACGCCGGCTGAAAAGAAGGAAGGCACTCCCATGACAATCCAGGCGTCCGTCGTTGCTTCGGCGAACACGAAGACACTCTATGATTACACGGACGACAAGGCGCTGGAAGGTTTTTGGGATTCGTATGAAGCCATTACGGTGGTCTCTTTCGGCGAGAACGGCATCACGGCTGTCGACGAGTTTGTTTCTACCGGTGAGGCGGGCCGCAAGAAAGCGGAGTTCTCCGGGACCTGGTGCGGAAACGAGGGGGACAAGATTATCTGCCTTTATCCGTCAGTGGACACGTACGCAGGTAATTCGATCTTCGATGGCGTGAGGGAGGGATCACCAACCATTTATATGAGAAGCCTTTCGACCGCTTCGGGCGCCCTGCAGCATGATGATACGGGATCTATCTCCGACGTCGACCTTATGCTCGGCGAGGTGAAGGTCTCCGGCGATGTCGCCCACGTGTATCTGGAACACCAGTTAGCCGTGTTCCGTATCGAGGTGACCCTGAGGAATTTTCCGTACGAAGCTCCTCCCGGTTCGCCTTTCGACCAGGCCAGGATCAATTCAATCCGTATCAAGTGCATCGATCCCGATTCGGAAGAAGAGGAAGAGTGGGGGGTGAACGGAGATCCGGTCTTTGTCCGATTCTCTGGTATTGATGTGACTACCGAAAGCTACACGGGAAAGCCCTTTACGATCGAGAGAGGACCGCTGGACTATTACCTGCTAGATTCCGGCAATAACAGCGACCTCACGCTGATGGATGAGGATGTGGTCGAAAAGACTTTCTTCGTGCCTGTCCGATTCGACAAAGACCTCGAGGAGGGATATGAACTGTGCCTCCAGTTCGGCGGCAACTATTACGACGACGAAGAGGAGCGCCGAAATTCGGTTACCGTCTTCCCCGGCTGCGACATGCGGAAGACAATCACGTCCAAGCTTCCGCTCGAAAATGGCAGGGTTTACGGATTCGAGGTAACGATATAAGCGTGCGCAGGTCCCCGCCGGGGAAGTCAATACTGTTTATTGCGTTAAACAAAAATCGGCAAAATTTGTTTATTGCAATAAACATTTGTATCTTTGCGAAAAACCAAGCCCTATGGAGCCTTTATTTGAAAGACATATTGAGTATTTGACCGACGTTCCCACCGCTTTTGAGCGGGAACTGATGCAGACGATAGACTGGGATTCGCGCCTGATTCTCATCCGTGGCCCCAAAGGGGTCGGGAAGTCCACGCTGATGCAGCAGTATCTGCTGAAGCATTATGAAGTTACGGACAGGCACGCCTTGTATTGTTCGGCGGACTCGTCATATTTTTCCACGCATTCGCTCGTGGATACGGCAGCGGCATTTGTCCGCCAGGGCGGGAAGCATCTATTCATTGACGAAATCCACAAATATGACGGCTGGAGCCGGGAAATCAAGGAAATATATGACCTCTATAAGGGGCTAAAGGTGGTAATGAGCGGTTCATCGCTCATTCAACTGAACGATGGGCGAGCCGATTTGTCCAGACGGCAGGACGTGTACGACATGAGCGGGCTCTCCTTCCGGGAATATCTTTGGTTCCGGACCGGCAAGAAAATAGAACCCATCACGTTGGAACGGTTGTTAACAGACGTCGGTGCATTCTGCACAAAGGTCCGCTCGCAATATCGTCCGCTGGAATTCTTCGAAGATTACCTGCGGATGGGCTACTTCCCATTCTCCTTTGAAAAGAAGAACACCTACAAGACGCTGATTGAGAATGTCTGTTCCTATATCATCGAGGCAGAATTGACAGCATACCGGGGCGTGAGTCAGGAAAACACCCGCAAGATCAAGGCGTTGCTGCAAGTGATTGCCGGGATGCTTCCTTATCAGGTTGACATCTCCAAGTTATCCAAGAGCGTAAGCATCGACCGCGTTACGCTTATCCGCTACTTGAAGTATCTGGATGAAGCCAAACTTACCCGGAACTTGTTCTCCGAGGTGGATACGGTAACGGATTTGCAGAAACCGGACAAGTTGTTGCTGGAGAACACCAATTTGATATATGCGTATAGTTCGTCTGCCCCGGAGATCGGCACCGTTAGAGAGACGTTCTTCTGTAATCAACTGGCTTCTGCAGGACATTTGGTTGAGTACGGCGGGGCCAAGACGGGCGACTTCCGGATTGACAAGACTCGGGTCATCGAAGTTGGCGGGGCAGGGAAAGACTTCTCGCAGATTAGTGACGAGGACATCCCCAACGCTGCATTAGCCGTTGATAATATGGATATGGCCAGTGGAAAGAAAATCCCGCTTTGGGCCTTTGGGTTCCTATACTGATTGCCTCCCTCGCCCCATCAAATCGGGATTTTCGTATTGTCCCCAAAGTGTATTGTTTTAAATTTGCTCCCTCACTCACCAGAGGGATTTGTCCGGCCTGCGGCCGTCCACATCCCTTGACTCCTCGCCGGAGGGGCCCTTGCGAATTGTGGAATGGCATCCCGGCCACTCCGTGGCCTTTGGAGCTTTTTCGCTGTCTGTCCTTATGCAAGCAAGCTTGCAACGGCCATCCATCAAAAAAGCACCGCAGCTTGCGCTGCGATGCCATTCCTTATCGCGGTGAGTGAGGGATTCGAACCCCCGGTACCTTGCGGCACACCTGTTTTCG
Source organism: Bacteroidales bacterium (assembly GCA_017961345.1). GTDB lineage: Bacteria > Bacteroidota > Bacteroidia > Bacteroidales > UBA932 > Cryptobacteroides. Next base: position 39,075 of record JAGCXP010000020.1, read on the forward strand.
AGGCAGGCTCCTTCAACCACTCGGACAACTCACCTTTGCGGGGCAAAGATAGGGATTTTTCGTGGAAGTCGATGAAAAAAGAGTATCTTTGCGTAGTAAAATGCGAAAAAATTCGCGTATAAGCAGTTGAAACTATGCTTTCTTTCCTGAAGCAACCCCCTTATCTGCTCGAAGATACCTCCCCGGAGGCGGATGCGCGTTATCACCGCCTGCGCTGGCAGGTGTTTATCGGCGCGTTTATCGGTTATGCCGGATTCTACCTGGTGCGGAAGAACTTCTCGATGGCGATTCCCGCCCTGGCGCCGCTGGGTTTCGAGAAGACGGAACTGGGCATTGTGCTGTCGATGAACGCGGTGGCGTACGCCCTGTCGAAATTCCTGATGGGGAGCGTGTCGGACCGTTCGAATGCGCGGGCGTTCCTGCCGCTGGGACTCATCCTGACGGCGATTTCGATGTGCTTTATGATTGTGCCGATTCAGTGGATCGGGGTGGAGAGAAAGGCGCTGGCGATTGTGGTGATGGCGGCGCTGAACTTCCTCGTGGGCTGGTTCAACGGGATGGGCTGGCCGCCCTGCGGACGGGTGATGACGCACTGGTTTTCCGTGAGCGAACGGGGGACGATGATGAGCATCTGGAACTGTGCGCACAACGTGGGCGGAGCGCTCGTGGGCCCGATGGCGACCTACGGGGCGGCGTGGTTCGGCAGCTGGTTTTATGGCAGCCAGAGCGAAATGTATTTTCTGATCGGTACCTTTGCGTTCCCGGCGGCGACAGCGATATTGATTGCGCTGCTCGCGTATATATTAATAAGGGATACGCCCCAGTCCTGCGGCCTCCCCTCGGTGGAGAAGTGGCGGAACGACTATCCCCGCAATTACTCCGAGAAGTCCGAGCAGACGCTTTCCGCGAAAGAAATCTTTTTCCACCACGTGCTCAACAACAAACTGCTGTGGTTCGTGGCGCTGTCGAACGCCTTTGTCTATATGGTCCGCTACGGCTGCCTGGACTGGGCTCCGACGATTCTGACCGAGAAAGGAATCGACCTCAAGAGCGCGGGCTGGGCCTATTTCGCCTATGAGTTCGCCGCCATTCCGGGGACGCTCCTTTGCGGCTGGCTGTCCGACAAACTCTTCCACGGGCGCAGGGCCCTTCCGACCATTCTTTTCATGGTGCTGGTGGCCGTTTTCATCGTGCTTTACTGGGCGTTTATCGACAACCTGACCGTGGTCATCATCGCGCTGATCGGCATCGGCTTCTTTATCTACGGACCCGTGATGCTTATCGGCGTGCAGGCGCTCGACCTCGCCCCCAAGAACGCGGCGGGTACGGCGGCCGGATTCACCGGCTTTTTCGGTTATTTCTTCGGCACGGCCATTCTGGCGAACGTGGTCATCGGCGCGGTGGCGCAGTCCTTCGGCTGGAACCAGACGTTCCTGCTACTGCTGGGGGCCTGCTTCCTGTCCATCGTCTTTATGTCGCTGACGCTTCGGGAGGAGTACCGAAAGTCATAAAATTTTGATTTTTAAGAAATTCGTCGTATATTTGCAGCCCACAAAATTGCCTTGTGGGCTGTAATTTATTTATTATCAATTAATTAACGAAACCAATGCCTGGATTAATTGGAAAGAAAATCGGAATGACTTCCGTTTTCGGTGCCGATGGAAAAAATATTCCATGCACCGTGATTGAGGCTGGTCCGTGTGTTGTCACGCAAATTCGTACGGTTGAGAAAGATGGTTATGCCGCCGTGCAGCTTGCCTATGACGAAGCAAAAGAAAAGCACACCAGCGCGTCCCTGAAGGGACATTTTGAAAAGGCAGGAACCACTCCCAAGCGCAAATTGGTCGAATTCAAGGCCGATTTCGAAGGGGAAATCAAACTGGGTGACACCCTGACGGTGGCCGACGTGTTCGCCGACACCAAGTTCGTGGATGTCATCGGTACTTCCAAAGGTAAAGGTTTTCAGGGCGTCGTGAAACGTCACGGCTTCGCCGGCGTCGGCGGTGCGACCCACGGTCAGCACAACCGTCTCCGTCACCCGGGTTCCATGGGTGCATCCTCCTGGCCTTCCCGCGTGTTCCCCGGAATGCGCATGGCCGGTCAGATGGGCGGTGACCGCGTCAAGGTGTTCAACCTTGAAATCGTCAAGATCATCCCTGAGAACAACCTTGTTGTCGTGAAGGGGTCTGTACCCGGAGCCAAAGGCTCTTATGTAATGTTGGAGGACTAAGCTATGGAATTGTCTGTTTATAAAATCGACGGATCCGAATCCGGAAAGAAAGTCGCGCTCGACGAGCGGATTTTCGGCATCGAGCCCAACGATCACGCCATCTGGCTTGACGTCAAGCAGTTCCTCGCCAACCAGCGTCAGGGTAACTCCAAGACCAAGGACCGCAGCGAAGTCGCTTACAGCACCAAGAAAATGGGTCGCCAGAAGGGCGGCGGCGGTGCCCGTCACGGTTCCATCAAAGCCGGTACCTATGTCGGCGGCGGTAACATTCACGGTCCCAAGCCGCGTTTCTACACCTCCAAGCTCAACAAGAAGGTCAAACAGCTCGCCCGTTTCTCCGCCCTTTCCTACAAGGCCCAGGAGAACGCGATTACCTTCGTCGAGAACTTTGCGATGGACGCCCCCAAGACCAAGGAATTCATCGGCATCCTCAACGCCCTCAAAGCCAACGGCCGCAAGGTGCTCTTCGTGTTGCCCGACAATTCCGACAACATCTTCCTTTCATCTCGTAACCTTCCGGAGGTCAATGTAATCACCGTGGACGAAATCAACACCTACGCCATCATGAACGCCAACTCGGTCGTGATGATGGACGGCGTCCAGGAGATTCTCGCTTCCCGTATCAAATAAGCAAAGCGATGGGAATCATTATTAAGCCAATCCTCACAGAAATGATGACGGTTCAGGGCGAAAAATTGAACCGCTACGGCTTTATCGTGGACGCCGATGCCAACAAGCTTCAGATCAAATCCGAAGTCGAGGCCCGCTACAACGTCACGGTCAAAGACGTCAATACGATCAACTACAACGGCAAGATCAAACGCCGCTACACCAAGGCGGGCGTTCTTTCCGGCCGTTGCAACAAGTACAAGAAAGCGTATGTCACCCTCTCCGGAGACGACAAGATCGATTTCTATGCAAACATCTAAACAGGTAATAAGGCAATGGCAGTAAGAAAATTCAAACCGGTTACCCCCGGACAAAGAAACAAGGTAATCTCCGCCTTTGACGACATTACCTGCAAGAAACCTGAGAAGTCGCTGCTCGAACCCCTCAAGAGTTCCGGCGGCCGCAACAATCAGGGTAAGATGACCATGCGTTACATCGGTGGCGGTCACAAGAAAATGTACCGTGTCATCGACTTCCTGCGCAACAAAGACGGTGTCAAGGCCGAGGTCAAGACCATCGAGTATGATCCGAACCGCAGCGCCCGCATCGCCCTCGTGCAGTATGAAGACGGACAGAAGAAGTACATCATCGCCCCTCAGGGCCTGACCGTCGGCCAGACGATCCTCTCCGGCAGCGGTATCGCTCCTGAAGTGGGTAACACGCTTCCCCTCGGTGAAATTCCTCTCGGTACGCTCGTGCACAACATCGAGCTCCGTCCCGGCCAGGGTGCCGCTATGGCCCGCAGCGCCGGTGCGTTCGCTCAGCTGGCGGCCCGCGAAGGCAACCACGCCATCCTGCGCCTCCCTTCGGGTGAGACCCGCATGGTGCTGTGCGACTGCCGCGCGACCGTCGGTGTGGTGTCCAACGGCGACCACAACCTGGAGTCTCACGGAAAAGCCGGCCGCAAACGCTGGCTCGGACGCCGTCCCCGCAACCGCGGCGTAGTCATGAACCCTGTGGATCACCCGATGGGTGGTGGTGAAGGCCGTGCTTCCGGTGGTCACCCTCGTTCCCGTAAGGGTCTGCCCGCGAAGGGTTACAAGACGCGCAATCCGAAGAGCACGTCCAACAAGTTCATTATCGAGAGAAGGAAAAAATAACGGAATAAATTAAAAGATATGAGTCGTTCACTGAGAAAGGGTCCGTACATTCAAGAGGCCCTCGAAAAAAGAATCCTTGCTATGAATGAGGGAGCGATGAAGAAAGAGGTGGTCAAGACCTGGTCCCGCGCCAGCATGATCTCCCCGGACTTTGTCGGCCACACCGTAGCCGTTCATAACGGAAACAAATTTATTCCCGTTTACATTACCGAGAACATGGTTGGTCACAAACTCGGAGAGTTCGCTCCTACCCGGACTTTCAGAGGCCATTCGGGCAATCGTTAATAGATAAAAGAGTACATTATTATGGGAGCTCGTAAAAGAATTATGGCTGACAAGCTGAAAGCCGAAAAGAAAGTGACAGCTATCGCGGTGCTCAATGATGCACCCACCTCTCCTCGTAAAATGCGCCTCGTGACGGATATCATCCGTGGCGTGGAGGTCAATAAGGCCCTCGATATCCTCAAGTTCTCCAAGAAGGAGGCTTCGATCCGCCTTGAGAAACTGCTCAAGAGCGCCATCGCCAACTGGGAGGCCAAGAACGCCGACAAGAGCGGCGAACTCGAGAAGGGCAATGTCTACGTCAAGACCATCATGGTCGGTCAGGGACGTACGCTCAAGAGAATCCGCCCCTGCCCTCAGGGCCGTGCCGGACGTATCCGCAAGCGTTCCAACCACGTGACGATCATTTTGGATGTTAAAAAGTCGGAGGAATAATTATGGGACAGAAAACCAATCCTATCAGCAATCGTATCGGTATCACCCGTGGTTGGGACTCCAACTGGATCGGCCGTAACAGCGCCGAATACACCCAGCGTATCGCCGAGGACTACCGTATCCGCAAATATCTCGTAAACCGCCTTTCCAAGGCTTCCTTGAGCAAGATCGTCATCGAACGGACCCTCAAGCTCGTTACCGTCACCATTCACGCCGCCCGTCCGGGTGTAATCATCGGCAAGGATGGCAAGAATGTCGAAGGACTGAAGGAAGAGCTGAAGAAAGTGACGTCGAAGGAGATTCAGATCAACATCTACGAGGTCAAGAAGCCCGAGGTGGACGCCAACATCGTGGCGGACTCCATCGCCCGTCAGATTGAAGGCCGTGTGTCCTACCGCCGCGCCATCAAGATGGCTATCTCCACCGCGACGCGCGTGGGTGCCGAAGGCATCAAGGTCCAGATCGCCGGCCGCGTCGGTGGCGCCGAAATGGCCCGCAACGAGATGTTCAAGGAGGGCCGCACCCCGCTGCATACCTTCCGTGCCGACATCGACTACGCCCTCGCCGAGGCCCACACCAAGGTCGGTGTGCTCGGTATCAAGGTGTGGATCTGCAACGGTGAGGTCTATGGCAAGAAAGACCTCTCTCCCAACGCCGGTGTCGCCGCCCAGGCTGCCCAGGCCCAGAGCCGTGGCAGTCGTGACGGAGGCCGCAGGGGGAACCGCCGTGGCGGTCGTCGCGAAGAGCGCAAATAATTTAGCATTCTTATATTTTTTAGGGAGACCGGGACGGCGTCTTTGCCGGGCCGGTCTTTTTTGTATATTTGCACAGAAATCCACCAAGCATGGACCCTCGCGAAGCCATTCGTTTGTTTCCCCACAGCCCCGGCGTGTATCGGTATTACGATGCGGCGGGCAGCGTGATTTATGTGGGGAAGGCGAAGGACCTGCACAAGCGGGTGGCGCAGTATTTCGTCGCGCCCGAGCGGCTGACAAAAAAGACGGCGATTCTGGTCAGCCACATCGCGCGGGCGGAATATACGGTGGTGGGTAGTGAGGCGGATGCGTTGCTGCTGGAGAACAACCTCATCAAGCAGTACAAGCCCAAGTACAACATCCTGCTCAAGGATTCCAAGACCTACCCCTGGATCTGCGTGAGCAACGAGAGCTTTCCGCGCATCTTTCTGACGCGGCGGGTGGAAAAAAGCGGAAAGAACCGCTACTTCGGGCCCTACAGTTCGGTAAAACACGCCTACTCGCTGCTGGATCTGTTCTTCTCGCTCTACCCGTTGCGGGGCGCGGACTGCAAACTGAAAATCACTTCCGACGGAATTTTGCATCGCAAATACCGTCCCTGCCTGAAACTGCACACGGGCACTTGCGCGGGCTGCTGCGTAGGGAAGGTGTCGGAGGAGGAATACGGAATCTGGGTGGAGGCCGTCAGCCGCCTCCTGCAGGGGGATGCGCACCGGCTGATCCGGGAGTACAAGGCGGAAATGGCCGCCTGTGCGGAGCAGTTGGATTTCGAGCGTGCCCAGCGCTACAAACAGTGGATAGACACGCTTCAGGCGCACTATAGCCGTTCCATTATCGTGGGCAATCCGAACCTCTCCGCAGACGTGTTCGCCCTGGTCTTTGACGAGGATCAGGCCTACGGCAATTTCCTGCGCGTCAAGGGGGGGAGCATCATCCAGAGTCTCAATCTCCGTTTCCAGACGCGCATCGAGGAGTCCCGCGAGGACGTGCTCGCCTTCTTCATCGGCGAAATCGAGGATAAGTTCGGGGCGCTGTCCAAGGAGGTGATTGTGCCCTTCCCGCCCGGCGTGGACCTAGACGGAGTGCAGTTTACAACGCCCTCGCGGGGAGACAAACTCGCCTTGCTGCAACTGGCCTCCCGCAATGCCGCCCAGATTCGCATCGATGCGCTCAAGCAGAGCGAGCACACCGACCCCGATGCCTACTACGAGCGGATGATGGCCGAACTGCGCGATGCCCTCGGCATGAAGGTTCTGCCCGAACATATCGAGTGTTTCGACAACTCCAACCTGCAGGGAACCAACCCCGTGGCCGCCTGTGTGGTGTTCCGCGGCGGAAAACCTTCGAAGAAAGATTACCGGCATTTCTGTATCAAAACCGTCGTGGGCGCCAACGATTTCGCTTCCATGAAAGAAATCGTGAACCGGCGGTATTCCCGCCTGATGGCGGAAGCGCCCGACGACCTGCCGCAACTGATTGTCATCGACGGCGGGAAGGGGCAGTTGGGCTGTGCCTGGGAGGCGCTGTGCGAACTGGGTATCCAGGACCGGCTGATGGTCGTTGGCCTGGCCAAGTGGCTGGAGGAAGTGGTGCGGGTGAACGATCCTGTCCCTCTTTTCCTGGACCGCAACTCCTTGGCGCTCAAACTGATGCAGCAGGCGCGCGACGAGGCGCACCGCTTCAATATTACGCACCATCGCCTGCGCCGCAGCAAGGCCCAGATCCACTCCGTCCTGCGGGATATCAAGGGGGTCGGGGAGAAGATGGAGCAGAAACTCCTGCTGCGTTTCGGTTCCGTGGCGCGGATTGCCGCCGCGTCCGAGGAAGAAATCGCCCAGGTGGCCGGGCCGGCGCTGGCAGCCGCCATCAAGCAGGCGCTCGGAGACTAGCCAAAATTTTTTGGCTGGCGGAGAAATATTGCCTAACTTTGCAGTAAGCAAAAAATCAAAACCAAAGCTTATGAAAAAACTTATGATTGCTTGTGTGGCGGTCGCGATGGTTCTTTCGCTTTCCTGCTGCAAAAAGTTGGAGCCCTCCGCCGTACGGGGCGAGGACGCCAAAAACAAAGTGACCGTTTCCGGTATGGTCTATTTCAAATGGCAGGGCAATAACATTCCCGCCACCACCGGTGCCACCGTCGTCATCGCCAAGAAAGGTGCCGGAGACGTTTACACGGACAAGTGGACGGCCACGGTGGACAATTCCGGCCATTTCACCAAAGTTCTTCCCCTCACCATTTCGGAAGCGTCGGTGGACCTGAAGGCTACGGGCTACGTCGACAACAATATGGGTAAATACGAAAGCGGCGGGGTTGCCTTCAGCATCGATAAGAACAAGTCCAAGGACAACGTCGAAATCATTTGTATCGAAAAAAACTAAGCTGAACGATGAAAAAGACCATACTTCTCCTGATGGCCGTCCTGACTCTTTCGACGAGCCTCTCCGCGCAGGATAACAAAAGCAAGAAAGAGAAATTCACCCCCAAGGTCGGAAACCTCTCCTTCGGCCTGACGTTCAACCCGATGGCATTGGCCGGAAAATCGTACCAGCCCGCCAAAGGGGACTTTGTCGGAAACTACATCAACAGCTACGGCACCGAGGCCAAGCAGATGTGGGTCCTGGGCACCGAGCCCCTCGCTTCCCTGATGCTCAAATACCGGATGTCCGAAGTGATGTCCCTGCGCGCCAACATCGGTTTTACCGGCAGCGCCATCAATTACAAGGAATATGTGGACGATGACCGCGCGGATGCATTGAGCAATGGCAAGGTGGTGGACGTGATTCACAACAACCAGAACAACGTCTCCCTCGCGCTGGCCCTCGAGTTTCACAAACTCCTCGGCTCCTTCCAGTTCAACTTCGGCATCGGCCTGCTCTACGGCGTGGGCGGCGGCCGCATTACCTACACCTACGGCAACCCGCTTACCCTCGAAGGCGGCTGGCAGCGTACGACCATGCCTTACCTGCAGCAGGCGGCGGTCGGCGAGAAGGGACTGAACGAATGGCGTGCGGCCAACGGAATTGCCGCGGCCTATCCCATCGAGAGCTACAATCAGGGCTATGTACACGGCCTCGGCTTGTGCTGCGACCTGGGCCTCGAGTGGTTCTGCCTGCCCCGCGTTTCCGTGGGCCTGTCGATGACCATTACCCCGGTCATGGGCGTGTTCCAGCCTCAGACCTACACCGTCTATGAGGGCTATTCCACCTACAAGGATGCGCTGGATACCTACAACAAACTCGTGAGCCCCGGCAGCAACGCCGTCCTGTACGGAACGGACTCTCTGGGCTTCCGCTTCTCCCTGAACTATTACCTTTAATCTTATATGAAGATTTCCAGTCTACGGATTGCGGCCATTTCGGTCGCAATCCTTTTGCCTTTCATGAGTTCCTGCAAAAAGGAAGAGTCCAAGGGTGAGAGCACCGGCGGAAAGATCACGGGCATTGCGCTGTCGAAAACCGAACTCGGACTTTCCAAAAACGGCACCTTCCAATTGGTGGCTACGCTGTTGCCGCCGGGAAATGAAGGCCAGATTGTCGTTTGGAGCAGTTCCAACACGGATGTGGCGACCGTCAGCGGCGGCCTCGTGACGGCTGTCTCCGACGGCAAGGCGACCATTACCGCCCAGCCGCTGGAGAACCTGATGGACCCCGATCCGGCGAAAGCGATTATTATCGCGACCTGCCAGGTAATCGTGGAGACCATTCAGGTGCGGGAACTTCACTTCACCTCAGATACGTACAACATCGCCCTTACGGCAGGTTCGTTCCAGCTGGAGCCGACCGTCGTGCCGGAAGCGGCGAACAAGCCCGGCGTGCTCAAATATGAGGTGGTTTCCGGCGCGGATAAGATTTCCGTCAGCGAGAGCGGTCTGGTGACCCTGAAGGCCATCGGTACGGGCGTTGTCAAGGTCAGTACGACCGACGGCAGCGAACTCTCGTTGAACCTGACGTTCAACGTGCAGGAGGCGGATATCTGGCCGACCTCCATTACCTATGACTACCGGCAGGATATGAAAGTCGGGGACAAGCAGCGCGTGCGGATTGTCTATCACCCCGAGACGGCGAACCGGAAGGTGCTGAATGAGTTGGTATTCACCACGGCTCCGGTCGGTTATGTCAAAATGACCAAAATCTCCGATGAAGAGGTGGAACTCGAGGCGCTCAAGTCGGTGGACGGAACGAGCTATGAACAGTATGGCGTGCAGCTTATCATCGGCTTTGTCAAAGGATATGACGAAAGCGGCAATCCCAAGTACGGCACCGGCCCGATGTCCTATGTGTGGACACATACCGAGTCGCCCGTTGTCCACGTCTCGGCAGACCAGGTGACGCCCTGGGGCAAACTTTCCGACGGCATGGTCGTAGGCGAGACCTTCGACCTGCAGGTGGAGGTTGAAAACATGCATACCAAGCAGCTCGAATATGAGGTCAACGACCCCAATGTGCTTTCCGTGGACGAGAACGGCTGCATTACGGCGCTTGGCCGCGGTCTTTCCGGCATCGAAGTCCGTACCCCGGACCATAAGAGCAGCAGCACCATCCGCGTGGAAGTGTTCGGTAAGCCCGCTTCCGTGACGGCGAACCTGTCCGAACTCTGGGTGCGTTACCATTCTACCGGAGAGGCCCAGTTCACCATCAAGGACGCGCAGGGAAAGCAGTCCCGTCAGGCGGTGATTGTGTCCTCCTCCTCGCTTCCGGTTACCATAGACCCCGTCGTGGATAACTACAAGGGAAATTATGCCGGCATCAGTTTCCGCTCCATCCGCAGCAGCGCCAGCGATACCAAAAAAGGAAGCGCCGTGGTCAGCGCCCTGGGCTACAACTCGGTCAATACGAGCATCGACGTCTATGACGCGATGTACGACGCCTACGACATCAAGCCCTTCGACGGCATCAAGTTCGTCTCCGGCGGCATTACCTTCCTGGACGGCGGCTACCGCGGCTCGGGCTATTTCGAGGATGTGAGCGCTTCCATCCACGATGATTTCAAGAACTGCAAGGCCCTGGTCGTCTGGACGGGAAGCCGCAGTTCCAAATGGCCCAATACCCGCCTGAGCCTGCCCGGCCAGCGGAAGACCACTTCCCGCGACAAGGTCAACGGCCTGGCCATCTCCTCCCGGAATGCCGGTAGCGAGTCCAAGTGGGAGGAGGCGAAAAGCAGCGTCGTACAGAAAAATCAGTATTACGTCAACGCCCCTGTCTGGGGCGGCGGCGAGGTCATCAATACCTACGACAACTGGGGCTACGGCTACGAGATTACCGCTGCCATGAAGTACTACAACGCCAACCGTGCGTCCGATTACCAGGTCCAGCCGGTAAAGAACCTTGACAACTATACGGCGGTTCCGGGCAGCCAGACTACAGGCTGGTACGTCCCGACTTCCGCCGAGTGGTACTGGGCGCTCTCCTGCCTGGGAACCGGCTCCACGCTTGCGCAGGGCGCCGAGAAAATCAGTTATTATATCGGCGAGTGGATGGAGGCCGACCCGATTGTCAAGCTGACCGACGACACGCCGTATTACTTCTGGTCCTGCCAGGAGGTGCCGGATTCCGACAATCCGGGCGACGCGGTCAACGGAATGGCGATTAATATTAAGGGAAACACCGCCACTCCCGCAGGCTCCGATCCGGGCCGGAGGGTTACGAAACAGAATTCCTACAAGACCCGCGGGTTCTTCGCCTTCTGATTTGGGGGCCTCAAATTTTTGCAGTTCAGAAAAAATTGCTTACCTTTGCAGCCAGTAAATAAATTATTAACAACCTATAAACGCTATGTCAGAAGTAGTAGAAAAAGTCAAGGAGATTATCGTCAAGCAGATTGGCGTAGATCCCGCATTGGTGACCGAGAGCGCCAGCTTCACCAACGACCTGGGTGCAGATTCTCTCGACACCGTGGAGCTTATCATGGAGTTTGAGAATCAGTTCGGCATTGAAATCCCCGATGATGAGGCCGGCGAGAAGATTCAGACTGTGGGCGACGCTGTCAAGTACATCGAAGCCAAGCTCGCTGAAAAGAACTAAGTTCTGCTTTAACTTTGAAAAACGAAGGCCTGTCCCGTTGGGGCAGGCCTTATTGTTTATTTGGCGATGGCGTCGAGGGGCACGCTGTAGACAACTCTCAGCACCGGCCCTTTCCCGCTGGCGTCGTCCGGTCCGCAGAAGACGGCGTTGTAGTAGCGGCCTTCATCCTGCATAACCTGGACGGAGGTCGTCGTGCCGGAAGAGGAGGATGCTGTCATGTTGTAGTAATACATCATGTTGTAGTAGTTGTTGTAACTGCCGGTGCCGCCTCCGTACAGACTGTTGAGGTAGCTGTAGTAGAGCATCTGGTTGTAGTAGTCCTGATTGGAGTTGGAGACAGTCTGCGTGACGATGGTCTCCGCGTGCTTGATGAAAAAGAGGATGTCCTGCCGTTCGAGGTCCTGGTCGGAAGGGTTCTGCAACTTGATCAGATGCTGGACGTGGAAACTGATATCCGGCGAGTAGCACTGTAGCGATCGGCTGATTCCCCCCTGGTCCTCATCCGTGACGCTGGCGTCGGTGACGGGCGGGAAGTCGGTGTACATAAGGGTTTTCGTCTGTCCGTACACGCGGTCGCGGATTATGTAGCGGCTGAGGTGCGCCGGAGCAAGATAGCGGGGATAGTCTTCAATTTGTCCGAAGTCGGTGGGCGTGGGGTAGCGAAGAATCAGGGTGGCGCGGTCAATGATGACCTTGCTGGCGTCGGTGACTTTCTTCGCCGCGAAATCCCCGAGCAGGCGTTCCCGGATTTCCTTGGCGGAAAAGACGGGGCGCAGGCCGCTGCCGCCTTCCACATAAATCTTCTCTCCGGCCGCGTAGCAGTCGCCATTGAGCGTCATGCCGTCCAAAATGGGAAGGGCTTCGTGTTCGCTGCCGTTGAATGCCTTCTGCGTGGGGAGGGACTCGCTGGACTGGGGAATGGAGATGCCGCCGATGAGGAAGACGAAGGAGGTGTCCGTAAAGTTCGAACTGCCCTTGTATTTGGCTTTGAAGTGAAGCGAGGCGAAGTTGGAGGTGATGGTGTAGGTCTGGGTGTCCAGACCGAGTTTGAGGCCCAGGAGATTGAAACGTCCGCCGTTGCCCTCGGGGTCGTCGCAGGTAAGGTAGAAGCCCGGGAAGTCTTTCAGCCAGGTGGAGTTGGACAGGGTGTCGGGGTTGTCGAGGGTATAGACGCCGTTGTTGGCACGGGCAAGCAGTTTCGCACCGAGCGCGTTGTAGAACGCGGGCTTGAAGTGGAAGTTGAGGGTGTCTTCCCCGCCGAAGACGGGTACATAGTCGGTGACGGGCTCTGCACCGGCGAAGTGCGTGCTGAGTTTCTTGACGTCGCAACTGTAGAGGAACTCCGTGGGGTCGTTGATGTCGGTTGCCTCGTCCAGGGCGTAGATGCGCATTTTTTGCAGAATCTTGGGGTCGCCGCCGTAGGGGAGGGAAAGGGAGTCGCAGGCGAGGGAGAGCATCATACCGGTGAACTGGGTCTCCTTACCGAAGTTCAGTTCCTTGACCAGCGGGGTCAGCGAGAAGGCGGCGGATTTGGTGCAGAGACCGTAGCGCTCGTCCCGGACGGCGCCCACGACAATGCGGTTGGAACTGAAGGCGAAACTGCTGTCCATCCGTTCCACGACAATATTGTTCAGCGGGAAGTCTTCGCAGAAGACATCGTAGCGGTGCTCCAGCGGGGCGAAGTTTTGCCCGAGGTCGGTGTTGACCTTGACGCAGGAGGCTGCAAGAAGCAGCGCCGATGAAAGGAGCAGGAGAACGTTACGGAGTCTCATTGCTGTCAGAAGCGGTCGTAAAACGCGTTGTAGTCGTCGATGTAGGAGCCGTCGGCGATGCGCTCTCCGTCATAGTCGAGCACCGGCAGACCGAGTCCGCGGCAGAAGCTCTCGAGGCCGGAATCGATGCCTTCGCTGCCGAAGATGACTCCGTCGCTGTTCTGGGCGGCGAGTTTGGCCAGATTGACACCGGTAGGCTCCTTCAGCAGGGCCAGGTCGTCTTCGCTGATGCCCGGGATGAGGGCCTTCGCGGCAAAATCGCTCTGGAAAGGCTCCTTCTGCAGGTCGTCGTAGAGGGAGAGAATGATTTTGCTGGAGGCGAAAATCGGGTCGTTGTAGTAAATCTTCTTCAGGTAGAGGGGAATGAGGTGGGAAATCCAGCCGTGGCAGTGGATGATATCCGGCGCCCAGCGGGACTTCTTGACCGTCTCGAGCACGCTGCGGGCGAAGAAAATGATTCGCTCGGCGTTGTCGGGGAAGGCCGCGCCTTTCGCGTCGGTCATCAGGGCCTTGCGCTGGAAGTAGTCGTCGTTGACGATGAAATACACCTGCATGCGTGCGGCCGCCAGGGAGGAGACCTTGATAATCAGCGGACGGTCCACGTTGCCGATAACGATGTTCATTCCGGAGAGGCGGATGACCTCGTGCAGTTGGTTTTTCCGTTCGTTGATGCAACCGTAGCGGGGCATGAAGGAGCGGATTTCCTTTTTCCGTTCCTGAATACCCTGGGGCAGGTAGCGTCCGATGTTGGCGATGGGGCTTTCCGGGAGGTAGGGAACTATCTCCGAATTGATGAAAAGCACGCGTTTGGTTTCTCCCATAATGGCACAAATTCTTACAAAGGTAACAATAATTTTTGATTTTTCATTAACTTTGTCCCGTATATGTCCAAAGGTCAGTCCCGCATATTATCCCGCCGGCTGCTCAGCGCCTGGGTCTCTTCCATCATCAGCATTTCCCTGGTTTTGCTGCTGGTAGGAGCGGCCAGCCTCCTGCTCGTCAATGCCGGAAAGTTCTCCCGCTATATCAAGGAGAACATGAGCGTGACGGTGCTGATGAAGCAGGATGTGGGGGAAAATCAGGCGCTTGCCTTCCAGTCCGAGCTGGACCGCAGTCCCTGGGTGAAGTCTTCCTCCTATGTTTCCAAACAGCAGGGGATTCAGGAAATGTCCCAGTTGCTGGGGGAAGATTTCCTCGATATTTTTTCTTCGGCGCCGATTCCCGTTTCGCTGGAGTTGACCCTTAACGGAGAGTACGTGGTCAAGGACAGCCTGGATATGATTAAATCGCAGATATTGGCTTCGCCGCTGGTGGACAGCGTGACCTATCAGGAGAACATCGTGGAGGCCCTCAATGAGAACCTGGCTCGCATTTCAATGGGCATCGGCCTTTTTATCCTGCTACTGCTTTTCCTTTCCTTCGTGCTGATCAACAACACCATCCGACTGAATGTCTATGCCCGCCGTTTTACCATCCATACGATGAAAATGGTGGGGGCCACCAAGAATTTCATCCGACGGCCCTTTATGGCTCAGGCTTTCGTGCAGGGGCTGTTTTCCTCCATGATAGCCTGCCTGGCGCTGGTCGGACTCCTCTTCTTCCTCAAGGGGCAGATGCTGGCTTTCTACGATATTTTCCCGCTGGAGCGGGTGCTGGCCGTCCTGGGCATCGTGCTCGCTTCGGGGCTCCTGATCTGTCTGTCGAGCACCTGGGTGACGGTGGGAAAGATGGTCGGACTGGACAAGGATGAACTTTATTTTTAAATGATGAACGCAAAGAAACCGATACGGGAGGAACTTCCCGAAGATCCGAAAATGCCCATGAAGGCGAGCGGTATCCGCCTGCTGATTGTCGGCGTGGTCGTGATGGCGTTGGGCTATATCCTGATGATGGGCGGCGGAAGCGACGATCCCAATGTCTTCAACTACGCCATGTTCGATTTCCGCCGGACGGTGCTCGCGCCGATTGTCATTCTCGGCGGCGTGGCCGTGGAGATAGTGGCCATTATGAAAGTTTTTAAGAAATGAGCGGGCTCGAGGCGTTGATACTGGGCCTGATCCAGGGCCTGACGGAGTTTCTGCCGGTGAGCAGCAGCGGCCATCTGATGATCGGCAAGGCCCTGCTCGGAGTGGAAGTGACGGAAGATCTGGTGTTCGAGGTTACCGTCCATGCCGCCACCGTCCTCGCGACGCTGGTGGTGTTCCGTAAGGCCATCTGGGGCTATCTGAAAGATTTGCTGCCGGTGCGGGTGGACGGACGGCTTCGTTTCGTGTATAACGACGGCGTGGATTACCTGCTGAAAATCGGCGTGTCGATGATTCCCGTATTCATTGTGGGGGTCTTTTTCAAGGATGCCGTGACGGCGCTCTTTTCCTCAATGACGGTCGTGGGCTGCTGCCTGATTGTGACGGCCGTGTTGCTGTTTCTTTCCGACCGGCCGCTTAGGTGCAAGACCATCACTTCCCGCAACGGCATTTCCTACCTGCAGGCCTTTGTCGTGGGCGTCGGCCAGAGCGTGGCGGTACTGCCCGGGCTGTCCCGTTCCGGCACCACGATTTCGACGGGTCTTCTGTGCGGCGTGCGCCGGGATGTCATGGCGCAGTTCTCCTTCCTGATGGTGCTGATTCCCATTCTCGGCGAAGCGTTCCTGGATGTGGTGGGCGGCGAAATGGCCGCTTCGCAGACGAGTGCGCTCTCGCTGCTGATCGGGTTTGTGGCGGCTTTCTTTTCGGGGCTTTTCGCCTGCAAGGTGATGATTGCCCTTGTGAAGAAGGCCCGCCTAGGCTGGTTCGCCCTGTATTGTCTGATCGTCGGCGTGCTGACGCTCGTATTTTTAAGGTAGCGAAAGATCACAGAGGCTATGGCAAAGAGTTATTTCGCAGCGGACGTGCATCTGGGACTGACCGTCGGGGATCCGGCGGAGCGCGAACGGCGTTTTGCCTCCTGGCTCCGAAGCCTTCCCGCCGACACCGAAAACCTCTACCTGCTCGGGGATATCTGGGACTTCTGGTATGAATACCGTGATGTCGTGCCCAAGGGGTACGTGCGGGTGTTTTCCGCGCTGCTGGAACTGATGGACCGGGGCGTGAAAGTGTATTTTTTCGTGGGCAACCACGACGTGTGGGCCTACCACTATTTCGAAGAACTCGGCATGATTCGCCTGGAGCAGCCCTATCTGCTCTCCCTGGGCGGGAAAACGCTTTGCCTGGGACACGGCGACGGCCTGGGCCCCTGCCCGAAGGGCTATCTGCTGCTTCGGAGCATTTTCCATTGCAAGACGCTGCAGTGGCTGTTCAGCACCCTGCATCCCTATATCGCCTTTTCCTTCGGGAACGGCTGGTCGCGCAGCAAGCGCAAACGCGAACGCCGTCTGACGCCCTATGTGTTCAAGGGGGCGGAAGAGCCCTTGTATCAGTTTGCGGAGCAATGTTCCGCTCAGGCGAAGGCCCAAGGAAAGGCGGTGGATTACTTTATCTTCGGCCATTTCCATGCCGGCATCCGGCTGGCGCTTCCCTCGGGCGGCGAACTGATTGTCCTGAAGGACTGGCTGCGGGGCGATGCCTGGGCTTGTCTGGACCACGAAAGCGGCACGTTGACCGTCGTGAATCCCGCTTCTGAAACCAATCAATCCGCAGAGTGATGATGACCGTAGAAACGCCCTCTCCCCTTTGGAAAGACTACGAACTGATCGACAGCGGAAACGGCGAGAAACTCGAGCGCTTCGGCCCCTGGGTGCTTCGCCGTCCCGAGCCCAAGGCGTTGTGGGACAAGACCTTGTCGGAAGATAATTGGCAGAGGCTTACGCACACCTACTTCCGTCCCGGCGCCGGTTTCGGCAAGGCGGGCAAGGAAGACAGCGGAACCTGGGATATGATCCGGAAGATGGACCAGCAATGGTACATCGCCTATCCCGGGACGCTTCCTGCAAAGGCGGCCGCTTCCGACGGGCCTTCTTTCCGGCTGCGCCTCGGCCTAACCGCCTTCAAGCACGTGGGCGTGTTCCCCGAGCAGGCCCCCAACTGGGAATACATTTATAAGAATACCCGCGAACTGGTGCAGAAGGCGCAGGCGTCTTCCGGCGCTGCCCCGCAGCCCGTGCGCGTGCTCAATCTCTTCGCCTACACCGGCGCCGCCTCGCTGGCCGCCCGGGCCGCCGGCGCGGAGGTCACGCACTTGGATTCCGTCCGTCAGGTCGTCACCTGGGCCCGCGGCAATATGGAAAGCAGCGGCATGGACGGCATTCACTGGGTGGTCGAGGACGCCCTCAAATTCGCGCGTCGGGAAGCCCGCCGCGGAAACGTCTATCAGGGTATCATTCTCGACCCTCCCGCCTACGGCCACGGTCCTGACGGGGAGAAATGGAAACTGGACGAGTGTCTCTTCGATATGCTCCGTCAGGTCAGTGCCATTCTCGCGCCCCGCGACAGTTTCATGGTCCTCAACCTCTATTCCAACGGCTTTTCCGCCACGCTCGGCGAGACCGTCGTCCGGGAAGCCTTCCGTCTTTCGCCGGATATGCCCCTCGAAAGCGGTGAACTGGTTCTTTCCGACCGCAGCGGCAAAGTCCTTCCTTTGAGTATTTTTGTCCGGCTCCGTCGATAAAATCAATTGTTATGTCCCTGTTTTCATTTTTTTGCTCCCGTCCTTCCTATGAGGTTTTTGGCCCGAACGGAGGACTGTCCACCGTTTTGACCCTTCCCGAAGGCTTTGACCGCGAGAAAGACAAATGTCCGCTGGTCATCCTGATGCACGGTTTCATCTCCCGGAAAGAATCATATCCCCTTCCGCAGATTGCGAAGGCCCTTGCTAAGGAGGGCATTGCCTCGATTCGCTTCGATTTCGACGCGCACGGCAAGAGTGAGGGAAAATTTATCGATATGACGATTTCCAGCGAAATCGCCGATGCGCGCGCCGTATTGGACTATGCCCGCAAACTGCCCTTTGTGACGGAGATTGCCTTTGTCGGTCACTCCCAGGGCGGCGTGGTGGCCGGTATGCTGGCCGGTCAGTTGGAGGGGCAGGACGGAAAGCCCAAGTGCCTGGTGCAGTTGGCGCCGGCGGCCGTGTTGAAGGACGACGCCCTCGCCGGTCAGTGTATGTTTTCCAAGTACGATGCTTCCAACCCGCCGGAATATGTCAACGTCCTCTTCCACAAGCTGGGAAGGAAATTCATCCTGGAAGCCCAGAAACTGCCGATTATCGAGACGTCCGCGCAATATACCGGCCCGGTGTGCCTGATTCACGGCGAAAAGGACAAGATTGTGCCGGTGTCCTACAGTCAGCGCTACCACGAGGCCTATAAGGACAGCGAGTTGCACCTCTTGAAAAAGGAAGGTCATATGCTCGGCGGCGACAAAAAGCAGGTGATTGGCCTGGTCGTGGACTTCCTGAAGGCGAAACTGAAGTAAGGTGGAGCGCTTCCGTCTGAAAATTCTCCTCTTCTTCGCGCTGGCGGCGTTCAGCCAGGGCATTTTCGCCCAGGTGCCGTCCGACACCCTCTCCCTGTGGGCGGAAGGGCAGGTGCGTTTTGCCAAGCAGGTCAAGTTCTATGCGTTCCGACCGGAAAAGCCCAACGGCATCGGCATCATTGTCTGTCCGGGCGGGAGTTATTACTGGCACGACAAGATGGAGGAAGGAATGAAGGTGGGGGAATGGCTCCGCAGCAAGGGGATTACGGCATTCGTGCTCTTTTACCGGGCGGCGGGCAAGGCCGAAATCGCCTTTCATTCCCGCCTGGTGTTTCAAGGCAAGCGTCATCCGGATATGATTACGGACGCCCAGCGGGCGCTGCAGTATGTCCGGGAGCATACGCAGGAGTACGGCCTGGACCCGGACCGAATCGGGATGATGGGCTTTTCCGCCGGCGGTCATCTGGTGATGAGCGCGGCCTGTTTCAGCACGACGGATTTCCTGCGTCTTTCCGGCGTCGGGACGACGGCCTCCTTACGTCCCTCTTTTGTCGTTCCGGTGTATCCGGTGGTGACGATGAACCCGCCCTATGTCCACAAACGTTCCCGCTGCGGCCTGCTGGGGGACAGCCGTACGGGGAACCAGACGTTGCGGGACTCCCTGTCCCTGGAGCGGCATATCCCCGATGACTGCCCGCCGGTTTTCCTCGTCAACTGCAAGGACGACCCGATTGTCCCCTATCAGAATTCAGAACTGCTGGATGCGGCCCTGAGCGAAAAGGGAATCCCCCACCGCTACCTCCAGTATGAGAAGGGGAAACACGGTTTCGGGGTCAGCGAAGAATTGGGAAGCCCGGAATGCCGGGAGTGGAGAAACGAATTTCTCCGCTGGATCGGGGCGCTCTATTCGCTTTCCTTGTAGAATTTGCGGTCTTTTTTCCCGTTGTAGGTGTAGTGGATGGACTCCACCGCCTCGTACATCGTGGGGACTTTGTACCCCTCCAGTTTGGATTTGAGATGGACGGCCAGTTCGTGTTTGTCCAGGGGACGGTCCGACACCACCAGCAGTTTGAGAACCGGCCCGATGACCGGGTGGTTGGCGGCGATGCAGATGCTGTCCCGGATGCCGGGGAAGGCGGCAGCAGCGTTTTCGACGTCGAGGGGATTGACCTTGTAGCCGCCCACGTTGATGACGTCTCCGGCGCGGCCGGTGAGGTGAATGAGGCCGTTCTCGTCGAAATAGCCCAGGTCGGACATATAGACCTTTCCGTCTACGATGACTTTGTTCGTGCTTTCTTCATCGCCCAGGTAGCCGCTCATAATGGTGAGGCCGGAGACGACGACAGTGCCCTCGGGGGTGATTTCCACGTCGGCGTTCTTGAGCGGGCGGCCGATGCAGCCTTCCATATATTTTCCGTCGTTGAAATCGTAGGTGGCCACGCAACCGATTTCCGTACCGCCGTAGGTGTTGTAGAGGTGGGAGTGGGGCAGGGCGCGGCTGAGTTGCTCCATGTCGGCGCGGGTGATGGGGGCGGCGCCGGTCTCGATAAAGTCGATCTTGTCGGCGAGGGAGCAGAGTTTCTCATAAGAGAACTGCATGATCAGGCGGATGCTGGCGGGCACGAGGAAGGTGCCGAAATGCTCGAAGGGCAGGTCGAAGACCTTGAAGAAGGCGTTCATGTCCTTGAGTCCGTCGAGGATGCAGAGGGTGCCGCCGGCGGAGAGGGTCGGATGGATTTTGAAGAGGGAGGCGATGTGGTTGAGGGGGCCGCTGATGATAAAGAGCAGGTCGCGGTGGAAGTGCAGGTCCACGATGAAGTTCTCTGCGCAGGAGCGCAGGCAGGTCTCGGAAAGCATCACGCCCTTGGATTTTCCGGTCGTGCCGGTGGTGTAGAGGGTGTCCGTGACGCCTTCGGGGAAGTCATAGCCCTCGACTTCCTTTTTAATCGCCTGGAAATTCTCCTCTGTCTCCAGATGGCCCAGGGGCACGGCGACGGCTTTCAGATAATGGACGGCGCAGTAGGTAATGAGGAAATCGATGCCCTGGTTGGCGCGGTAGACATAGGCGTGACGCTCTTTCAGCCCCTCGGCCTCCAACTGAGCGGCTTTGGCCTCAATGGCGTCCCAGAGCTGGGAATAGCTGATGGATTCCTCCCCGCAGATGGCCGCCGTCTTGTCGGGCGTCTGAAGGGCATGCTGACGGATTTTGCTTTCCAGCGACATTTTTTCGTCCACCATTTTCGCAATGGAGGCGAGGTTTTTGAAATTCTTGGGGGTGACGTCTTCGCCGCCCAGCAGGATGTCGTATTTCTTGCCCAGCACGACCAGAATGGTCGCAATGCCCAGGGAGTCCAGTTCGGTGAACAGGAAATCGGCATCGAGGTCTGCGGCGGGCAGGACGTCGCTGAGGGTTTCTTTGAGTTCTTCGATTTTCATATGTTCTAGTTTTTAACGATCAGGTTGTCCGCGAAATCCAGGGCGGCGGCGCAGGCAATGCTTCTGCGTTCCTCATCCGGAAGGTGGGCGGTAATATTCAGTTCGGGATGGGAAAGGGCCAGCAGCAGGGAGAGTTCGCCGTAGCCTTCATCGGTATATTCCCACGCGGCCTTTCCGGCGGTCTCCAGGCGGAGGATTTCGGCGGAGCGCTGCTTCAGCGTGCGATGAACCTCCCTTTCAACCTCTTTCCCTTTGTAGAGGTAGCGGGCTTCCACGCGAGCGGGAAGGCTCTTCGGCGCGCCGAGCAGGAGGGTTTTCAGGGTAAGCGGATAGCGGCGGAACGCGCCGTTTTTACGGGTCAGCCACTGAAAGAGGAAGGGCGGGATGAGCCAGGCCATCAGCACGACGGAGAACATGCCGATGATGGTCACTTCCGCCAGCGAACGCATGGCCGGATGGCGGGCGACAATCAGCGTGCCGATGCCCACGAACATAATGGCGGCGGACTGCAGGATGCTGCTCTTGTAGGCGGGCAGGATGGATTTGCGGCGGGCATATTCGTATTGGCAGCCTTCGGTCATGAAAATGGTATAGTCGTCACCCTGACCGAAAATGAAGGTGGCCAGAATAATGTTGACAATGTTGAATTTGATGCCGAGCAGGGCCATCAGGCCGAGGATCCACACCCAGCTGATGGCCATCGGCAGGAAGGAAATGAGGGCCAGTTCGATGCGTCCGAAGGAGAACCAGAGGAAGAAAAACACGATCAAGGAACAGGCCCAGCCGATGTAGTTGAAATTGTCGGAGAGGCTGCCGGTCATCGCCTTGTTGAGGCCGGCAATGTCAAAACACGCATCTCCGATGGCCGCTTTCACCGCCGGCAAATCGTCGGGCTGGACATTGACGGGACAGAGGGCAAACGCGTCCCCGCTCTCTTTCAGGCAGGTGAAGTTCTGGGAGAAAACGCTTTGGCGCAGTTTTTCGAAACGGTCCATCGGGAGAGGAGCGAGCAAGGCAGAACGCTCCATCAGCGCGTAGAAAGGACGGAACGCTTCGTCTGCAAAACCGGCTTGCCGGGCCGCCTGGCTCAGGCCGCTTGTCAGAAGGTCGCGGTGACGGGACAGAAACTCGTTCCAGCGCTCCAGCCGCCGCTGCTGCTCCGCCCGGGGGACGAAGAAGGAAAACGCCTCGTTCTGAAAGGCGAGACGGCCGCATTCCGCCAGGGAGTCGATACATTCCCGACGGGTCCAGAGGGCCTCCAGGGCCGCATCTTCATCCGTTCCCTTTCCATAGAGATAGAGGGTACGGGCCGTATGGGAGTCGTCCCGGGTAAGCAGGTCTTCAAAATACTGCATGTCGCGCTTCTGCTCCGGCGTCATGTAGTTGATATGCGTAAGGTCCGTATCGAACTCGGTGCGGAAACTGAAGTAGGCGAACACGAGTGTCAGAATCAGCGTGCCGACAAGGATGCTCCGCTTGTTTTCCGGGGCGAAGGAAGAAAGGCGGCCGAGCAACGGGGGCTCCGTTCCCGTTCCCTTTTGCACGGAGAGGTAATGCGGAAGGTAGAAGAGAACGAAGAGGATGGTGCCGATCAGCAGCAGGGCCGCGAAAAGCCCCAGATCGTGCAGGGCCGTGGCCTGAAGCGGGACCAGGGCGAGGAAGGCACCGACCGTCGTGATATTCCCGACCAGCAGGGGGGAGACGATTTCTCCCAGGGCGGCCCTCCGGTCGCTTTGGTGCGCGCTGTGGGCAATCAGATGGAGGGGATAGTTGATGGCGATGCCCAGGATGACGCTGGCGATGCCGATGACGATGATCGAGACGCTGTCGCGGAAAAGGGCCATGCCGCCGAGGGCGAAGAGCATGCCCCATCCGGTGGTCAGGAAAATCAGCAGGATGTTTTTGGGGGAGCGGATGGACCAGCCCAGCAGCAGGGCCATCAGCAGCAGCGAGAGCGAGATGGCGAGGATGCTGTCTTTTTTGATGCGGGAAGAATTGCCGACGGCGATGGCGGGACCGCCGATACAGTCCACTTCGATGTCGGGATATGCCGTCTGCATCGTCCGGGCCGTCTGTTCCAGAAAGGCGAGCAGCCGTCCGTTTTCCTTGGTCTCACTGCTGCCGAAGGGGGAGTCCAGCATCAGGACCGCCCGGCTCAGATCGGGGGTGAAGATGTAGCCGTCGTACAGTTCAAAACCGAGGTTGGCCGAGGAGGCCTGCAGCCGCTCTCTCAAGGGAGAAAAAAGGCCCAGGGGGTCTTGTGAAATCCCTTGGGTGACGAGCGGGCTGGCGGAAAAAAGCAGGGCCTGCCGGTCTTTGTTCAAGGCGGAGGGGAGGTAGTCCGGAAGGGCGAGCAGGCTGTCCGCGCGAAGCAGGTCGGCTTCCGTCAGGAAATAGGGAGCGTTCTCATAGACAAAGTCGGAAACCGCCGCCAGGTCGTTCATGTCCAGCCGTCCGGGAAGCTTCTCCAGGCCAAAGGTTTCGAGACCTTCTTCGGCCAGTTCCAGAAAACGGTCCATCGCTTCCACCGTCCGGTCTTCGTCGCCCGGATTGGAGAAGAGCAGGTACATCCTATCTGCGCCGGAAATGTTCTGATAGACGGACATCTGTTCCCGCTGCGAGGTGCCCAGCGGAAGGAAATCGCTGATGTCTTCGCTGAAGTGCAGGGTGGACAGCAGGCCCGTCAGCAGCAGGGTAAGCGCCGAGAGCGAAGCGGCTCTCCAGCCCCGGTGTGTGGAAAGGAAATCGTATGCGAGGGTCAGGCTCATCGGGCGGCAAAACGGAGATGGCTGTCAACGGGACGGGCGTAAATGCCCAGCAGCCGGGTGCGGATGCTTTCCCGTTCGTTTTCAGGAATCCGGTCGAGGGATGTGCGGAGGTATTCTTCGAAAGCATCCCGTTCCCCTCCCGAGTAGAAGGCGGCGTACTCCGTTTTCCCGCCGAGCAGGTCGTGGGCGATATAGTTGCCGGGGAAGAGGCGGTAGGCGGAACAGATCCTCTCGTCGAGCAGGGCCGCGGCCTGGTTGAAGAACTGTTTGGACGGCAGGTCGGAGAGGGGAGTAAGGTCCGCCTGTGTGAGCGGGTCGCAAATATGCAGGCAAATGCGTCCCTTGGGCTGGAGGATGCCCGTCAGGATGCTGCCCAGGTCTTCTCCCGGGGCTTTCCAGTAGGGGCCTTCCGCGCGTTTCTGGAGTTCGACGGCTTTGAGCAGGTCGCAGGGCTCCCACTCATAGGAAATGGAAAGCGGGACGATATGCAGGTCGTCGAGGGATTTTACCCGATTGTCGTCGGAGGGGGCGCTCATGGCAAACATCTTGAGTACGCCCGGGTCCGTGCGGTCTTCCCCGTCCTTGGTCCGGCCGTTGCGCTGGGCAATCCAGACGGATTGTCCCCGCTGCAGAAGGGTCGTGCGGATGTAGTCGGAGAGGTGCTCCGACTGGCGGTAGAAGGCCCGCAGGTCTTCGCCGGGCCGCTCCACCCGGAACATCTTGTTGACCTTGCCGACGTCGATGACGAAGTCGCCCTGCATCAGGTTGGCTCCGAAGGTGATTTCGGGGGTGTCAAGGCCTCGCGAGACCAGAGCGTAACACAGCAGGGCGGCATCCAGCATGATGTCGCGGTGGTTGGAGACGAAGAGATAACTGCGTCCGGAGACCAGTTTTTCCAGGCCTTCGCAGCAGAAGCCCTCGCTGCTGTTTTCAAGTATTTTCCCGATGGCGGGATACATAATCTGTTTCTGGAACGCTTCGGAACTGTCGATTTTCCTCAGTTGCTCCTTAATCACGACGGAATGTTTTTCCGGGAAAAGGAAGCCCAGCACCTGGTCCATTTCCGGCCGGGCGGCCAGACGGCTCATCGCATCGTGGATTTCGGAGGGGTAGTAGGGGCGGATGTCGTCGAAGCGGCTCAGTTGATGCAGGAGATAGTTTTTCCCCAGAATGGCCTCGCAGGTACCCACGGCGGTCAGGCAGACCCCGCAGAAGCCGTGGAGGTTGCAATTCTGGCCGGTGAGCAGCAGGTTGGGCACTTTTGTGACGACGGGTACGCGGGACAGGAGGGGATTGTTGCAATCCTTGGCGAAGCCGAACATGGAGCCTTCTTTCACGCCGTAGTAGTCGCGGATGGTGAGCGGCGAGGCCGCGTCAAGGGCTTCTATACAATCGCGAATGTCCGGGAAAATGCGCTGCAGGCGCTCCAGGACCTGTTCCGTGCGTTCCGCTTTCCAGCGCTTATAGTCTTCGCCCCTTTTCCCGCTCGTCGTGTTTTCCCAGCGGCGAACCTCCTCCCAGTCCATCGGAACGGTGACAATGGCCTTGTCTGCGAACGCACCCTGTCCGTTTTCCGGCGGGGTGATGAAAAGGAAGCCGTCGGGCCAACCTTCCGTCCGTCCTAGGTCCCACATCCGGTCGTAGCGGGAAACATAGAACAACGTGTGGTTGCAGTAGGGGAAACGGCCTTTCTTGAACTTGATGTTCAGCGTAAAGGCGGAATAGGCGTTGGGCAGGTCATTCAGCCGCTCGCGGTAGGCCTTGGGCAGGATGGCGGGCTCGTCCATCAGGCCCAGGAAGGTGCAGGGATGGATGGCGCAGATGTAGGTGTCCGCCGTGAAGCGTTTCCCGCTCCGGGTGCTGACCCCGCTGATGGCCTTGCCTTTGCTATGAACGGCTACGACTTCTTCCGAGGCGAGGACCTTTCCACCGTGGGAGACAATGACTTCGCGAAGGATTTCGGCAAAGTGGAGGCTGCCGCCCTCAAAACGGCAGGACCCTTCCATATACAGCACGGAAATCAGGGCGTGGACATAGGCGGGGGTGAAGTCGGCCCGGCCCCCGTAGAGGGGATTGAGCCAGGCGAGCACGCTTCGGAGCCGTTTGTCGGAGATATATTTGGCGATAAACGCCGAGGCGGAGAGATTGAATTCTTCGCTGTGGGCGGGCTGTTCTTCGGGTTCGGGTTTGAGGCGGAACAGGGTGACTTCGTCGGTTAGGCGGTAGAGCGCATCCACATACGCCTTGAGGTTTTCCTCCTGAAGGGGAAATTCCTTCGTCAGGGAAGCAATCAGGCCGCTGCGTCCCTTGGCGATACGGTAGGTCTTTCCGTCTTCGGCAAAGAAAATCCCGTCGCTGCAATCCCGGTCCGTGTCTTTGACGCGGATTTTGTCCCAGATGCCGAGCCACTCGCAGAGGCGTCGGATGCTCCCGCCTTGCTGCAGGCCGCCGATGATGTGCATGCCGGTGTCGAACTCCGTTCCGAAGCGTCGGAAAGTCTGGAGCCCGCCGCCGATGACGGCGTTTTTCTCCAGGACGGTTACCTCCAGTCCTTCTTTCGAGAGAATGGCTCCCGAAAACAGGCCGCCGAGGCCTCCGCCGATAATGAGTACGCTTTTTCTCATAGGCTACGGTCCATTTCGTCCGCCAGGGTGGTATAGCGGACACGGTATTCTTTTCGCAGAGCCGAGGCCTGCGCTTTCAGTTCTTCTCCGAAGAGCCGCCGCTGCTGAGCGGAAATCCGCGCGCCGATATCCAGTAGGAGCGGCCAACGCTTGAGCAGCCGCCCGTGTTTGGGCAGGGCATCTCCCGTGCCGTAAAGCACCAACGGAAGCAGGTCCAAATGGAGGTTTTCCGCCAAGTAGAAGGCGCCTTTGTGGAAACGGCCGATTTCCTTGGTCTGCGAGCGGGTCCCTTCCGGATAGACGGCGATGCTGTATCCCTTTTCGACCAGTTTCTCGAGCCGGGGAAGGATGGCATCCAGTCCGGCGGAGGCCGGCAGATAATCCGCTTCCCGGATAATGAAGCCGTAGAGGGGATTGTGCCACACCCAGTCCGTGGTCAGAATGACGAGTTTCGGGGTGAGGGCGAGCATCGGCAGCAGGTCGAGGTGGGAGAGGTGGTTGCAGAGAATGACGGCGGGGCGGCTGAAATCTTCCGCGTCGTTTCCGCTCTTTGAGAGGGGGTTGCCCAGCCATCCGAAAAGGGAAAGCCCTCCGCGGGCAATCCGGCAGATGGCGCTGTGGAGTTTCTCTTTTTTGCGCTCGCTCGCTTTGCCGCATTTGAGGTAGAGGAAGGCGGCCGGGGTCACGACCAGCAGCATCAGCAGCACATAGGACAGGAGCAGCAGATAGGTCTTGAGGGCGCGGAAAAACACGCGCAGGATCGTTCGGGGCAGGCCGTACACCAGTGCGAGCAGGCACAGCAGGCAATTCAGCAGCGAGATGCGGGCAAAATCAGCCCCCGGACGGAAATGCGAGACGCGTTCTTCCCGGGGCGGATAGTACACCTGGACGTCCTGGCTGACAAGGGGCGTGCCGCCCCAGGCGGAAAAGACCAGCAGCTCCAGTTCAGCTTCGTAGCGGGAGGTCAGAAGATTCAGTCCATGCAGCCGTTTGAGGGGATAGAGGCGGTAGCCGGTCTGGGTATCCTCCAGGGGAATCCAGGTCTGCAGGAAGAACCACAGGTTGCTGAAGGCGTTGGCAAAACGGCTGCCGGCGCTGCGCTCAGCCGTTTTGAGCCCCATTCGCCGGCCTACAATCAGGGCGTCCGGGTGGCGGCGGGAGGCTTCCAGGAAAAGGGGTATGTCCTCGGGAAAGTGCTGCCCGTCCGCATCCAGGGTGATGGCATAGGAAAATCCTTCCTTCAGCGCTTGCTGAAAGCCGACCCTCAGCGCATTTCCCTTCCCGCCGTTGCGCGGAAGGACCATCAGGTGCGGCTGCTCTTCCAATTTTTCAAGCAGGTCCCGGGTGTTGTCCGTGCAGCCGTCCAGGACGACGAACACGTCCTCGCAGAAAGTCTGGGCACGGCGGACGATATCCACGACGGTTCCCGCGTTGTTGTACGTGGGAATGACGACGCAGACGCCCCGCCGCTTCAGGCCTATTTTGCAAGGTTCCGGCATAGAATGGACAGTTTGGCAATCAGGTTTTCAGGAGTGCTGAAGACAATTTGTGCCTTGACCCCTTCTTCGTTATCGACTTGGATGCATACATCTGCGCTGAGAGGGGTGCCGTCCGGACGCAGAATGTTGAGGAACTTGACACTTTTGGCTTCTTTGAGTTCCACTTCCCTTCCCAGGGCGTCGGAAAGCAGCTCGACTCCCATCTGGAGGATGCACACGCCCGGGGTGATGGGCTCGCCGGGGAAGTGGGCCTGGTAGATGATGTGGCCGGGGTTCAGGCGGAGGGCGTAGGAGGTACGCTCCTGCGATCTCGTGGCGGCGTCTATGAAGAAGAGTTTATTCAGAAAATTCATAGCACAGATGGGTGAAACGGATGCAAGTCTGATCGCCGGAGGCTTCGTGCATCGTGAAACTTCGGGCTTGCAGGCTGTCGCGGTCGAAGGTCAGTTCAAGCCGCTTCCACAGGCTGCGGAGGTTCTGTTTTTTGGGAATCAGGGTGACGACGATTTCTCCGCCGGAAAGCGTAAACTCGCTCGTGAAGGCTTTTTCATCGGTGAGCAGACGGCCGTCGATGCTGCCGACGATCATCCGGGTCATCTCCCGCAGCATTTTGCCCTGATTGCCCTCGAGCGCTTTCCGTTCGCCCGCTTTTTCCAGGAACAAACGCCCCTCCTCGGCGACCAGGGCGAAGGCCTCGGGCGTGGAATAGGCCCAGACGAGGCGGTCCGGTTTGCGGTAGGACAAACTGCCGGAGGAAACGGCGGGCTCCTTCAGCAGTGCGGAGGTCTTTTCCTGGCGGAAATCGCAATGAACGGCCGCAACCTTGCCGCAGAAGGCGAGGACGGCCCCCTTCGCCTGCTCGGGGGTCTGGACCCGGGCGAAGGCGGAAGCGGCGGTGAGCAGCCCGCACAGAAGAATCATTGCGATGCGTTTCATTATTTGGCGATAAAAAAGCAGCCGGCCATAATCAGCAGCACGCCCAGCCATTTGGCTGCGCCGACAGGTTCGTGGAAAAAGAGGATGGCTGCAATCATTCCGAAGACATAGCTCAGGGAGACCATCGGATAGGCCATGCTGAAGGGGAAATGCTTGATGATGTAGAACCACAGCAGGCTTCCCGCGCCATAGCAAATGCCGCAGGCGGCAAACTGCCAGTTGACGAAGACGGACTTCCAGAAGGCGGCGCTCCAGGCGAAGGGAAGCATCCGCGCGAGGGCGAATTTGAGCAGGACCTGTCCGGCGACCAGCAGCAGGCTCTGAACGATGGCGAGCGGGAGGAGAAGCAGGTTGTTCATCACTTAATCAAGGGTATAAATCGTACTTTCCGCCCGGAAAACGGCGGTCTTTCCTTCCGAGAGTTCTTCGTCGAAGGCGCACACGAGCACGTTCTTCGCCTGGCCTTTGCGCAGGCGGATTCTCGCATCCCGCTGCGCCCAGAACGCGGATTGCTCACCCTGGGAGTAGGTGATGTTGT
Organism: Bacteroidales bacterium; assembly: GCA_017961345.1. Lineage (GTDB taxonomy): Bacteria > Bacteroidota > Bacteroidia > Bacteroidales > UBA932 > Cryptobacteroides. The sequence goes on from JAGCXP010000020.1 coordinate 68,548, forward strand.
AGCCGTGGCACTGCGTGCGGATGGCGATGGCCGAACCGATGGTGTTGTGCGTGCTCTGCATGAACAGGGTGGGCTTGAGCAACTCCTCGTGATTGGCGCTGATGTCCTCCAGGAACTGGGTGCTCAACTCGAGCATCCCCCTGGAGGTGGCGGTAATGATGGCATCGGGGTGCTCAAGGCCGGCTTCTTTCAGGGCGAGGAAGGCCGAGAGCAGGCTGGCTTTCATCAGGGTGCTCATCCGCCGCGTGTCCATCGGGGAGAGATAGTCCTTGAGCAGGGGGAGTTGTTCGACGTTGTCCACCATCTGCCGGGCGGCGATACGGATCCCGTCCTCCGAGGCAAGCGAAGGGCTTTGCGTTTCAAGACGGTGCTTGCTCAGGATCAGGGAGGAGTCGTTGCCGCCGAAGCCGAAGGAATTGCACAGCACATACTCCAGATTCACTCCGCTGCAGCCGAGGGAGGGGATGACGCCGCCGGGAATCGGATGGCTCCAGCCCAGGGAGGCGGGAATGAAACCGTTCTGCATGGCGAGCAGGCAGATGACCGTCTCCACGGCGCCGGCCGCGGAGGTGGTGTGCCCGGTGTAGGACTTGGTGCTGGACATAGGGGGAACGGCCTCCCCGAATACCCGCCTGAAGGCGGCGCTTTCCGAGGCGTCGTTGTCCGGCGTACCGGTCCCGTGGGCGTTGATGTATTGGATGTCCTGCGGCTGGAGACCGGCCATTTTCAGGGCTCCGCTCATCGCCAGGAATGCGCCTTCGCCGTCTTTGGAGGTCGCGGTCTGGTGGAAGGCGTCGCAACGGTTGGCGTAGCCGGCGAGGTAGGCCAGGGCGTTCGGAGCGTCTTTTTCCAGCACCACGAAAGCGGCGCCTTCGCCGAGGTTGAGGCCCGCGCGCGTCTCGTCGAAAGGACGGCACTGCTGCCGGTCCAGGATCATCAGGGTGTTGAAGCCGTTGAGGTGGTAGCGGCTGAGCGGCTCGCTGCCGCCGGCAATCACGAGGTCCACCTCGTCGTTTTCCAGCATCTCGGCCCCGACCATCATCGCGTTCAGGGCCGAGGAACAGGCGGTGCAAATGGTGCAGCAGCGCGCTCCGGAAAGTCCGGAAAATTCCGCGATTTCATCGGTGCTTTTCCCACATTCATTGCTGTGGGGCAGGTACTGGAGTTCCGGCTCCGTTTTCATCCGCTCGAAATACTGTTCCGTCACGTCCATCACGCCGACGGTCGTGCCGGAAATGAGGGCGACCCGTTTGTGGGAGAGGTCCTTGATGCCGGCTTGCTGCAGGGCTTCCCGTACGGCGAGGGCCCCCATCGCGGAGGTCCGGCTGACCGGCTCTTCCCGGCGAATGCCCAGCATCGCTTTCATTTCATCGGTGGAGCGTTTGATTTCCCCGACGGGGATGTCCGTGTGGATGGACGAAAGGTATTTCATCGGCCCGATGCCGGATTGTTTCCGCTGCAGGGAAACGAGCACCTGCTGCGCGTTGTTGCCAATCGCGCAGAGAATGCCCATACCGGTGATGGAAATGGCCCCTCGCATTATTTCGTACGATGCTTCTGGACGTAGTCCGCGATGCAGTTGATGCTCTTGAAGACTTCCTTGCCTTCCGCGGGGCTGGCGAGTTTGATACCGTAGTGCTTGTCGAGAATGACAATCAGTTCCAGGGCGTCAATCGAATCCAGACCCAGGCCGTCTCCGAAGAGCGGCGCGTCGTTGTCAATCTGCTCCGGAGTCATGTCCTCCAGGTTCAGGGCATCGATAATCTGTGTCTTGAGATTGAAAATCAGTTCTTCCATGGTATTATTTTTTGATTTTAATCAGTTTGAGTTCGGCCCGGAACGCCGTTTCCTCCGTGCAGTCCACCCAGCCGTAAATCATGGCGGCGGGACGGGTGGCGTCCGTCGTGGCTTTGGCGATGGCTTCGATCCGGCTGTCGTCCCGCTCGGGGATCATGACCAGGGTGGTCTCGCCTTTGATCTGCTGCGAGAGCGCGATCTCGCCCAATACGATATTGGGGAGGGTGTTGATAAAGACGGCCGGGGACGGGTAGAACGCATCCGGAGCGGAGAAGGTGGACAGGTGTTTGCGGTCGGCCAGAAGGGAGCCGTTCTGCGTGAAAAAGAGAAGGGCGATGTCTTCGGCGGGGCAGTCTTCGAGCGCGTCTTTGGCCAGCAGTCCGGCCCCCAGATAGGCCAGGCGGCTGAACAGGTCCATTTTGAAAAAACGGGAGCCGTCGGCAAGGCGGGCTTTGAACAGTTCGGAAAGAAGGGCGGCTCCGCGCTCCTGTGCGGGAACGGCCTCGCCGTCCAGCCAAAGTCCGTCCGGGGTGATGCGCAGGCTTTTGACAAGGTCGTATTGTGCAGGAACCGGAGCGAATTGCGCCGAAGAGGGAGCATGGGAGCTTCCCTGCGCCGAAAAGACGCTTTTGGCATAGAGCAGGGCGCCGTTGCAGCTGCCGAAGCCGGATTGCGTCTTGATAAACGCGCGTTTGGAGGTGGATAGCAGCGTGTCGCAGACTTGGATTTTTCCGCTGACGCCGATTTCCTGGAACCCGAGGGTCGGGAGAACCAGCCCTTCGTCGAGCGAGCACATCGTGATGATGGCCTCGACGACGCCCGAGGCCCCGAACGTGTGGCCGAAATGCGCTTTGTAGGCCGTGACGGGTATGTCGCAGAGCCCGGCGTTTCCGATGCCCTTGGACTCCATCTGGTCGTTGAACATGGTGGCCGTTCCGTGGGCGGTCACGCAGGCGAGGCTTTCCCGTACTTCCGGGGTAAGCACTTTTTGGATGGCCCGGCAGACCCCGTCTCCGCTGGGAATGGGGGCACTGACGTGGTAGGCGTCGTTGTTGAGGCAGCCGTCGCAGAGCCGCCAGCATTCGCTCCCGTCGTCGCGCGTGAGCACCATCGTGGCGGCGCATTCGCCGATGTTCAGGCCCAGGCGCTCGATGTCGAAGGGGCGGCAGGGGGCTGCGGAGAGCGCCTTGAAGGAAAAGAACCCCGCCAGGACGAAGGCGGACAGGGCGTCCGCTCCGCAGACAAGCGCGCTGTCATACGCACCGGAGGCAATCAGCCGGTCGGCAAGCATCTGTGCCGTAGCGCCGGAAATGCAGGCGTTGCTGACAGCCAGGGGTTCGCTCACAAATCCCAGCGCCTGCGCCACTTTTTTGACGGCCAGGGGCGGAGCCAGGAAAAGTCCGTCTTTGTCCGGCGTCTCTCCCAGTTCTTCAACACCCCCCGTGGACGTTCCCACGATCAGCAGGGTGCGCGGCGAGGCGGGATCGACGTCGCAGCGGGAGAGCGCGTCCCTCACGGAGTGGAGCACCAGCGATTCGAACCAACTGAAGCCCTCCAGGTGGAGCGAGCGTTTCTGCTCCTGCGAAAAAATACCCAAGCAAAACCTTCCCGGGACGCCGAGGCATCCGTCCATCGTTTTCAGGCCGGACTCCCCGCGACGCACGGCCGCATAGTTTTCTTCGGTCGAGAGTCCCAGGGGGGAGGTGATGTTGGTAGCGACGATGCTTGTCATAGCAGTCCCATCTCCTGTTTCCACTGCGTGTAGAAAGCCGGAGACTCCCAGAGCAGTTTGTAATCTTTATCCATAAAAACCTGCACGGAGGTGCCCGTAAGGAACACTTCGCCGTCCGCAGGGTTGAAAATCACGTAGTCGAAGACGATTTTTGCCGCGTCCGTGGGCCGGTAGGTGATGCGGACAACGGGCTTCATGCCGTAGCGCAGGGGTTTCTTGTAACTCAGGCGCAGATCCACTACGGGTGCAAAGGTGTATTCGACGATGTATTTGGTGTAGGAGAGGCCGTAACGGGCGCCGAAGGCTTCCCGGGCATCTTCCAGATAGGTGGCGTAGGCCCCGTGCCAGACGACGCCCATCATGTCCACTTCGCTGAAGCGGATGTCAAGCTGTTTTTCGACGGAGAGTACTTTTTCTGCCATTATTCCTCGTTGTTTTTGACGGCCAGTTTGACCTGTCCCGTCGCAATGATTTGTCCGTCGCAGCGGACCGTCGCCGTGGCGAGCGTCATACCGAACACCTCTTCCAGCACGTCCACCGTCGTGGTAAGGGTCTGGCCGACACGGGCCTTTCCCAGGACGACATAGTCCCGGATGGCGCCGATGTAGCCGACCTGCACGTCGCGGCCGAGAATGTATTTGTTGTAGAAACCGATGCGGGAGGCGCAGGTCTGGGCAATGTTTTCCATCATTCCGCTGGCGGAGAAACAACCGTCCTCGACGAGGAGGTTGTCTTCCCGGATGAGCGTCTGCGTGGTCGAAGTGCCCAGTTCGAAATGGGTGAGGGCGCCCACCATCACGAAGGGTTCCTGCTGGGGAAGGACGCTGTGGATGTCGATCGTCCGGAGGAAGTCGTCGGTCACGTCGGAGAGCTTCATGATGCCCAGAAATCAAAAAAGTTATACCATTGGGCCGGGTACAGGCGGACCAGACGTTCCAGTTCGCGTACATAGGCCTCGCTCAGTTGCCGGATCTGTTCCTTGCGGGAGGCCTGCTTGTCGTAGGGCAGCCAGGTCAGGAAAATCCGGTATTTTTTCAGCCCTTCCTTCATCACGTTGACCGCGAGCGCTTCCACGCCCCGCATGGTCGCCACGCTGAAAGGCCCTTGGGGGAAGCGGGCCTGCTTTCCCAGGAAATCGGCCGTAATGCAGCGTCCGCCTTCCATATGCCGGTCGGCGGGGAAACTGATGATGTCGCCCGCGCAGAGCGCCTTGTCGATTTCGAAAAGATGGCTCATATCGGGCTGCAGGGCAATCATGCTGACGTTGGTCTTGGTGAACATGCTGTCGCGCCCTTTCATCACGGACTCTTTTTCGAAAGAGTACACGATGGCGTGAATCTGCTTGTAGGGGGAGACGAGGGAGTAGCCGGCAATCTCATAGTTGCCGATATGGGAACTCAGCTGGATGAACCCTTCCGGCCTTTTCTCCAGTTGCTTGAAATAATCCGTGCCTTCAATCTGCACGTTGAAGCCTTTGCCGGCGTACATCGCGAAGCGGTCGATGACCACCTGGGCGAAAAGGCAGTGATTGCGGAAGGTCAGGTGGCAGGATTTGAAAAAGCCGAACCCCAGATGGCGGCGGTAAAAATCCCAGGCCGTCTTCCGGCTTTTGTTGAAAATCAGGCAGAAAGGAACGATGAAAATGTCGGTGAACAGATAGAGGAAATACACGGGGGTAAAATGCAGAAGACGGATGAGTGCTTTGTGCATCCATCCGTTTCCGAAGGTCGTTCCCATCCACTGGCGCTCCGCCATTCGTTATCCGAGTTTGCTTTCTACGTAGTCGCAGAATTTGGAGAACGTGTTGACGCCGACCATCTCCTCCTGCTTGATCTTGAAGCCGAAGATGTTATTGACGAGTACGACGATGTCGACAAAATCCAGGCTGTCGATGCCGAGGTCTTCTTTCAGCCGTGCATCGGGGACAATCTTGTCCTCGTCCACCTCGATGTCTTCAATCAGAAAGGCCTTGACTTTTTCTTCAATTTCTTTTCTGTCCATATCGTTGTCAGATTTTTTTAAGAATCAGGGCGCTGTTTGTCCCGCCGAAGCCGAAGGAGTTGCTCAGGACGGTGTCGACGGGGGTGTCCACCGTCTTTCGCGCCAGGTTGAGTTTTTCGGAGAATTCGTCGCCCTGCTCGAAGTTGAGGTTGGGCGCGACGAAGTTGTGCTGCATCATAATGAGCGAATAGACGATTTCGCTCGCTCCCGCCATCCAGCATTCGTGGCCGGTCATGCCCTTGGTGCTGCTGATGAGCGTGCGGGTTCCCTGGAACAGTTCCGAGAGGGCCTGCGCTTCGCACTTGTCGCCCTGGGGCGTGCCGGTGGCGTGGGCGTTGACGTAATCGATATCGCCCGCCTTCATGCCGGCATCTTCAAGCGCGCGCTGCATCGCCCGGCGGCATCCTTCCGCACTGGGCTGGCTGATGACCGGCGTCCCGTTGGAGGAGAAACCATATCCGACGACTTCCGCGAGAATGGTCGCTCCGCGGGCAATGGCGTGTTCGTATTCTTCCAGCACGAGGGCGGCCGCTCCGCCGCTGGGCACGAGCCCGTCGCGGTCGCGGTCGAAGGGACGGCTGGCTTTTTCTGGCTCCGAGGTCTTCCCGGAGAAGGCGCCGAGCGCATCGAAGGAGGCCATTGAGTAGTAGTTCGTCTCCTGGGCTCCACCGCACAGGACCATATCCTGCAGGCCGCTCCGGATGAACAGGTAACCCAGGCCGATGGAGTGGCTTCCGCTGGCGCAGGCGGCGCTGACGGTGAAGTTGATGCCCTTCAGGCGGAAGATGGTGCTCAGGTTCATGTTGACCGTCGAGTTCATCGCCTGGAAGATGTAGGACTGGCCGAGCAGCTGGCTGTCGTGCTTATCCATCATCAGGCGGTCCGTCTCGATGACGGGCTTGGCCGAGGAGTCGTTGCCGAAGAGGCAGCCGATTTCGTGGATGTCGAGGTACTGGTCGTCGATACCGGCCATCCTGAGGGCCTGCGAGCCGGCCATGAACGCATATTCGGCTTCTTCGGAAAGGCCCCGGCGGAGGTGGCGGTCAAGAATGCCTTTGAGCTCAGGCTTGGGAACGATGCCCGTCAGCGGGGACTGAAAACCGTATTCCAGGCGCTCCGGCTCAATGCCGATGCCGGATTTTCCGTTATAAAGAGAGTCCTTGACCTGTTCGACGGAAGTGCCGATACAGGACCAGATACCCATTCCGCTGATGACAACCCGCCTCATCTAGAAAAGCCCTCCGTTGATGCTGATGACTTCCCCCGTGATGTAACCGGTCTTTTCGGCGCAGAGGAACCCGACCAGTTCCGCCACCTCTTCGGGGCGGCCGAAACGTTTCATCGGAATCATCTTTTTCAGTTCCTCTTCGGGGAGGTCTTTGGTCATGTCCGTGGCGATGAAGCCGGGCGCGACGGCGTTGACCGTCACGTTGCGGGAGGCCGTTTCCTGTGCCAGCGCCCGGGTGGCGCCGATGACGGCCGCCTTGGCCGCACAGTAGTTGGTCTGCCCGGCGAGCCCTTTCAGGCCGGAAAGGGAGGAGACGTTGACGATACGGCCCCCGTGTCCGCGGGCCATCATTTTCGGCAGCAGGTAGCGCGTGACGTAAAAGAGCCCGTTCACGGAAGTCCCGATGACGGCGTTCCAGTCTTCATCGGTCATCATGAACATCAGGTTGTCGCGGGAAACGCCGGCGTTGTTGACCAGATATGCGATATAGTCGTCGGGGTGCTTCTGCTCCCACCCGCCCAGCGCGCGTTCCACCTCTTCCTTGTTGCTGACGTCCAGCCGCAGGGCTTCCGCGCTTCCGCCCAGTTGAAGGATTTGCCGGCAGACTTCCTGCACCGCCGCTTCATTGGAACGGTATCCTACGATGACAGGCAGGCCCATTTCGGCGAATTTCAGGCAGATGGCTCTGCCGATTCCCCGGGATCCTCCCGTCACGAATGCATATTTCAACCCCATAATGAGATAAATTCTGATATTAACTTGCAAAGTTAACATTTTTCCCCCAAAAATCCCCCATTTTGATTACCTTTGTGGCCGTTATGTGGAAAATGTTGATACAAAATGATGCCGCTACGGCGATTTTTACGTTGTCGCTGGTTATCAGCGTGGGCTTAGGCCTGTCCAAAATCAAGGTGAAGGGCGTTTCCCTGGGGACGACCTGGATTCTCTTCGCGGGGATTCTGCTGGGTCATCTGGGATTTACGGTCAATCCCGTCATGCTGACCTTCGTCAAGGATTTCGGCCTGATTCTCTTTGTCTTTGCCATCGGCTTGCAGGTGGGACCCGGCTTTTTCCAGTCTTTCCGAAAGGACGGAGTCTCGATGAACCTGCTCTCGCTCGGATTGATTCTACTGGGCGTTCTGGCGACCTATGTCATCCACTACCTCAGCGGAGAACCGCTGGATATCATGACCGGCATCATGTCGGGTGCCGTGACCAATACGCCCGGCCTGGGTGCCGCCCAGCAGACGCTCATCGACGCCGGGGCCTCGGACGAGTCCGTCTCCGGCATCGCTTCCGCCTATGCCGTGAGCTATCCGCTCGGCGTGCTGGGGGCCATTGCCGTCCTGCTGCTTTCCAAAGTGTTGTTCCGGGTGGATATCGACAAGGAAAAGGAACGCTCGAAGTCTGCGGATGAGGAAAAAAGCAGCGCCTACCGCATGGCCTGCGTCGTGGAGAACCCGGCGATCTTCGGAAAATCCGTTCACGACATCGTGGGAGAGGACAATACGGAACACGTGGTGGTCTCGAGAATGATCCGCTACGGCCAGGTGTTTTTCCCCGATCTGGACATGCCGCTTCAGGAAGGGGATATGCTGTTGATCGTGACGGACCAGGAGCATCGCAAGCGGGTCCGTGTCGTCTTCGGCGGAGAAGTCCCCGTAGATATGTCCCAATGGCATCAGGAGGGAGACAAACTGGTCACCGGCCGTCTGTCCATCACCAAGTCGTCCATTACCGGGAAAAGCCTGCGGAAGCTGGATATCCGCCGCCGCTACGGCGTGACCGTTACGCGGATTATGCGTGCCGGATTGGACCTGCAGGCAGATGCCGACCTGGTCCTGCAAGTCGGCGACACCATCAAGGTCGTGGGCTCGGAAGAGGGGATCGCCCGTCTGGCGAAGCTGGTGGGCAATGAACCCGAGTCGCTCCACAAACCCAACCTGATTCCCATCTTCCTGGGGATCGCCCTCGGCGTCCTGGTGGGGATGATTCCCATCCATTTCCATTCGATGCCCCAGCCTTTGAAACTGGGTCTGGCAGGCGGTCCGCTCATTGTGGCCGTGCTGCTGGGCCATTTCGGCCCCCAGCTTCGCATCACCACTTACACCGCCCTTTCGGCCAACCTGATGATCCGGGATATCGGCATTTCCCTCTTTATGGCCTCCGTAGGCCTGGGAGCCGGCAAGACGTTTGTCGCCAGCCTGGTGGGCGGCGGTTATATGTGGGTGCTCTACGGTGCCGTCATCACCATCGTGCCGATGCTCATCGTCTCCATGCTGGCCAGATGGTTGGCAAAGATGGATTTTATGAAGATCTGCGGCCTTCTGGCCGGCGGTACCACCGATCCCGCGCTGCTCTCCTTCTCCGAGCAGCTCTTCGGCGGGCAGGTGGCCGTCCATTACACGACGGTCTATCCGCTGACGATGTTCCTTCGCGTGGTGGCCGCGCAACTGATGATTATGCTGATGCTTTAAGTCCGGTCGGCGTAGCGGATGTGGTGGCTCCTGGCTTTTGGTTCGGCCGCGCTGCTGGGCGGCTATGACTCTTTCAAGAAGATTTCCCTGAAAGACAACGCCGTCGTCCCCGTCCTGTTTCTCAACACCCTCTTCTGTGCCCTGATTTTCTCGCCCTGGCTCTTTGTGAGCGGGTTCGGGAGTTGGAGAATTCAGGCGTATCTGTTGGCCAAGAGCGCGCTGGTGCTCTCGTCCTGGATGGCCGGTTATGCGGCTATGAAACATTTGCCGCTGACGCTGGTCGGGCCGGTGAATGCGACGCGGCCGGTGTTGGTGCTCGTCGGCACCATCCTGCTTTTCGACGAACGCTTGAACCTCCTTCAATGGGCCGGCGTGCTGCTGGCCATCTGCGCGTATTTTCTGATGCGCCTGACCGGACGAAAGGAAGGCATCCGTGCGGGTAACAAATGGATTGTCTGCCTGATAGCGGCCGTTCTTTTTGGCGGGGCGAGCGGACTGTACGACAAATACCTGATGTCGCCGGATTACCTCGGAATTCCGCGTAGTTTCGTGCTCGGCTGGTATCCCTTGTATCAGACCGTTCTGATGCTGCCCGTGGTAGCCTTTCTGTGGCGGCCCTCCCGTCGAAAATCTACGCCCTTTCAATGGCGCTGGGAAATCCCCCTGATCAGCCTCTTTCTCTGTGGCGCCGATTACCTCTATTATCAGGCTCTTTCGCAGAGCGATGCGCTCGTGGCCGTAGTCTCGATGATTCGGCGGGGCAGCGTGCTGGTGAGTTTTGCCATCGGGGCCTTCGTCCTGAAGGAAAAGAATCTTCGGGCCAAATCCTTCGACCTGGCCCTGTTGCTGCTGAGTATGGTGCTCCTGTTTCTGGGCTCCCGCTGACGCCTATCCGGCCAGATACGACAGAATGTCGTTCCAGACGATTTCGTGACGGGTCTCGTTGTGGATCTCGTGGCGCATTCCGGGGTAGAGCTTCAGGCTGACGTCCCGGTAACCGCGGTCTTTCATCGCCTGTACAGCCTTTCCCAACGCCTTGTCATCGATGCGGCAGGGATCCAGCGCCCCCGAGATGAAGTGTACGGGCAGATCGGGATGCTGTGTCTTGCCGGAAGGGGAGTAGCAGTCCTTCATCAGCAGGAGCAGGTTCAGGAAGCCGTCCGCGGTGAAGATGTACTGGCACAGCGGGTCTTCGTGATAGGCCTTGAGAATGTCCGGATCGGAGCAGACCCACCCGGCCTTCCAGCCCTCCTTCCGGAAGGGTTTGTTGTACGAGCCGAAAGACATCGACTGCAGGATCTGGGGGCGGTAATGCCAGCCCTTGATGCGGCCGATCAATCCGGCGAGAAGAATTCCCGCACCCTTTGCCGGGTTGTCAGAAGGGCATCCGCAGACAATCAGGCTGTCGATCAGATCGTCGTAGCGCCTGGCATAGGAACGGACGGCCAGGGATCCCATGCTGTGGCCGAAGAGGGTGAGCGGAACCCCGGCCCATTTGGCTTTGGCCCAGAGCGTCACGGCTTTCAGATCGCGCACGAGGGCGAGATAGCCGTCTTTTCCCATAAATCCCAGGTCGTCCCGGCTCCTTACCGAAGCTCCGTGCCCGCGGTGGTCGTTGCACACCACGGCGAAGCCCTTTGTGGACAGGAATTCCATCAGGGGAATGTACCGTTCCTTGTGCTCGCACATTCCGTGCGAAATCTGGACGATGCCCCTGGGGGCCGTTTCGGGTTCGGTGTAAAGAAGCGACAGCGCCAGGGCGTCAACCGGGGAAGCTAAAGTATCCGTTTTCATATAGAGAAGAGAAGGTCACAGTTTGGTTAATCGGTCAGGTGACGGACCGTGCTTTCGGCCATCTCCCGTCCGGCGTCGAAGGCTTTCCGGAGATCCTTCTCCCAGTGTTCTTCGCGCCATTTCCGCTTGGCGGGCTCTGAAAAAGCGGCGAGTTCGAAGCGGTCGTAGTTCTTTACCTGGTAGGTGTTGTAGGCAACGATGTGCTTGGGTTTGCCCAGCGCGGCGTTGATGCAGTGTTCCATCGAGCCGTAACTTTTGCTGTTGTTCATCATCGGCCGGCCGTTCATGGTTTCAATCAGCACCACGGGCATGCGTTTGGGGGCCGTCAGGCTGTAATCGTTGTAGGAGAGCCAGGGGAAGGCCAGGCGTTCCAGAAAGGTACGCATCTGCCCGGTCACATCGCCAAAATAGATGGGCGAGCCCAGTACCAGGCCGTCCGCCTGTGCGATTTCCTCCAGCACGGGGGTGAGCGCATCCTTGAACTTGCACACAGGAGATGCCTTGTCTTTGATTTTGCAGACCATACAGGACATACAGCCCTTGTAGTCCAGTTCATAAAGCCGGACGGTCTTGACCTCGATGTCCGCATTGACCGAGTCCACCCCTTCGGCGAACTTCCGGAGCATCCGGGCGGTGTTCATGTCGCGCCTGGGACCGCCGTCGATGAGCATGATTTTCTTCATATCCTACCGCAAATTGGAGTTGAGCGATTGTTTGAGCGTACCGCGTCTGCCCGCGGACAGACTGCCCTATGCGAATATACGCATTTTTCGTGAAAACCAGGATAAGAAGGATTATCTTCCGCTTCGCAAGGGCGTCTATCATGTCGTCGCCCCGTCCCCGCGCCCGAAGGTCTTTCAATAGGTCTTTGACCGCGAGGACAAGGGCTTGAGTATCGTCGTCAAGTACGTATGAATGTGCCCTGAGAACGGCAGGACAACCGGTGCAAATTTACTGCTTTTTTCTGAGCCTCCTACAGAGTATCAAAAAACCAGCCACACGCACTTACTCTCATTGCCGAGCCGTTACCATAACTTCCATAAGGATGCCGACCGGTTTTTGATTCATACAGGGCCTCGCTACGAGGGTCACCATAATTGTACAAATCTCCAGGATGGAAAATCCAGGTGCTGAATCCTCCA